>JAHECT010000206.1 GCA_024641605.1 Micrococcales bacterium | reverse complement strand
CGCACCGTGTCGAGCATCCGCCGGTCGTGGGTGACGAGCAGCACCGTGCCGTCGAAGGCGTCGAGCGCCTCCTCGAGCTGCTCGATGGCGGGCAGGTCGAGGTGGTTGGTCGGCTCGTCCAGGACAAGCAGATTCACTCCCTCGGCCTGCAGCAGTGCGAGTGCCGCGCGGGTCCGTTCCCCGGGGGACAGGGAATCGGCGGGCCGGTTCACGTGGTCGGAGCCGAGGCCGAACTTGGCGAGCAGGGTGCGCACGTCCGCGGTCGTCCACTGCGGGACCTCGTGGGAGAACGCCGTGACCAGGGGTGCATCGCCCTCGAAGAGAGCACGCGCCTGGTCCACCTCGCCCACGACGACGCCCGAGCCGAGACTCACCTGGCCGGCCGCGGGCTCGATCCGCCCGAGCAGCAGACCCAGCAGGGTCGACTTCCCGGCGCCGTTGGGTCCGGTGACGGCCACCCGGTCACGCAGGTCGAGCTGGAGGTCGACCGGACCGAGGACGAAGTCGCCGCGTCGGACGGTCGCCGCCCGCGCGACGGACACGACGTCACCGCTGCGCCCGGCAGAGGCGATCGTGAACTGGAGCTGCCACTCCTTGCGCGGCTCCTCCACGGCGTCGAGGCGCTCGAGCATCCGATCGGTCTGCCTTGCCTTCGCCGCCTGCTTCTCGGTCCGCTCCGTGCGGAACTTGCGCCCGAAATTGTCGTTGTCGCGCTGCTTGCGGCGCGCATTCTTGACGCCCTTCTCCATCCACGCGCGCTGGCGGCGCGCTCGCGCCTCGAGCTCGGAGCGCCGGTCGGAGTACTCCTCGTAGGCGAGACGGGCACGTCGTCGGGCGACGGACCTCTCGTCGAGGTAGGCGTCGTAGCCGCCGCCGTAGGTCGTCACGCGCTGGAGGCTCCGGTCGATCTCCACCACCGTCGTCACCGTGCGGGCGAGGAACTCGCGGTCGTGGCTGACCACCACCACAGGAGCGTCGAGGCCCTCGACGAACTCCTCGAGCAGGTCGAGCCCGTCCGAGTCGAGGTCGTTGGTCGGCTCGTCGAGCAGGTACGCGTCGAACCGGGAGAGCAGCAGCGCGGCGAGACCCACCCGCGCCGCCTGCCCGCCCGAGAGGGCCGACATCTCGAGGTCGAGGTCGACGTCGAGACCGAGGTCGGCCACCACCGTCGCGAGGCGCTCGTCGAAGTCGGCGGCACCCAGCGCCAGCCAGACCTCGAGTGCGTCGGAGTAGCGGTCGGCCGCTCCCGCCCCGTCGTCGGCGAGCGCGTCGGCCGCGTCGTCCAGCGCCTCCTGCGCCGCCGCCACCCCGGTACGCCGCATGAGCTGCGCACGCACGGTCTCGCCGGCGGGGCGGTCGGGCTCCTGGACGAGGTAGCCGAGGCGGGCGGACGCCGGGGACACCGTGACGGCGCCGGCGTCCGCTGCGCGCTCGCCGGCGAGGATGCGCAGCAGAGTCGTCTTCCCGGCCCCGTTGGGCCCGACCAGCCCGACCACGTCCCCGGGAGCGACGACCAGGTCGAGCCCGGAGAACAGCTCCCGATCGCCGTGGCCGGCGGCCACCCCGCGGGCCTGGATCGTGGCGCTCATGGGCTCATCCTGTCGTGGCGACCGCTGAGGCAACGACCGGGTTGTCACCGGCCCGCCGCTGTGGCCATGAGGTCGGCCCGAGGGCGATGCTGGTGATGTCGCTCCGCACCGGAGCCGACGTCAGCGGAGCCCGCGCCATGCACGCCACATGCGGGGCGGACGACGAAGGAGCTGGTCGTGGCCAAGACCGAGATGGACCTGTCGCAGGTGGTCAGCGGTGTGCACGCGGACCTCCCGATCTCGACCGAGGCGACCACGTCGCGCACGGTGGTGAACAACGACGCGGTCCGCGTGGTCGCCTTCGCGATGGACCGTGGGCAGGAGCTGACCGACCACTCGGCACCGCGCCCTGTCGTCGTCCAGGTCGTGGAGGGTTCCCTGACCGTCACCGTCGCGGGTTCCACGCACGAGCTGGCGGCGGGGGACGTGGTCTACCTGGCTCCGAACGATCGGCACGCCGTCGTGGCACTGACCCCGTGCCGGTTCGTCCTCGTCCTGTCGATGGCTGCGACGCCGTAGTCGCGCAGACCGCGACCTAGGCCGGCGGGCCCAGGGTCCCGGAGAACACCTGCCAGGCCAGCAGGGACTTGGCCACGAGGCTGAGCGTGATGTAGACGGTCTCCCCGTAGAGGTAGTCCTTCCACTTCCCCACCCGGCGGTACTGGAGCCACTGGTTGAGGGCGAAGCAGTTGAAGAAGACGAAGAGCGACACGAAGATCCCGTACACGAACGCGGGCGGGCTCGTCGGGCTGGTGGGGCTCACGAGGTAGATGCCGATGGCGATCCACGGGGTGATACCCGCGATGCACCCCAGCCAGAAGGGCAGCATGCCGCCGCCCGGCTTCTCGTACTTCTCCTGCAGCAGCCCGAACAGGATCATGGAGACGTTGACCCCGAACAGCGCCACCAGTGCAGCGATGTCGCTGATCCCGGTGACCATCGCGATGAGCACGATCATCACCGAGGAGCTCAGCGAGTACTCGATCCAGCGTGCGTAGTTGCGGTCCTGGCGCAGGTTGGCGCGGTACCAACCGAACACGGGCGGTGAGGCGACCACGGCGTGCGCGGCCGCCGAGAGGAGCAGGAACAGGGCGCACCCCCACGCGATGCCGACCTCGAACAGGGTGGTGGGTGCGTCGGCGGGTGTCCCGGGTGGCCCCGAGATGAAGGACGCCGTCACCGGCAGCGCGAACGCCGTGGCGAGCGCGACGACAGCCACCGCCTGGGCGGCGTGGAGCACGCCCATCAGGACGTTGTAGCGCCGGAGCCGGGTGAACCGGGCCTCGGGGATCTCGTGCGTCTCGGGTGCTGTCGAGGTCGAGTCCCCGTTGATCGCCATGCCGGCAACCTACCGCTCTCGAGACGGGCGGCCCTTGATCGCAGGACCCACGGCACGGCGGAGCGTCGCAGCGCACCCGGCTGCTCGTGGCGGAGCTCCGTGCCGCCCGGGCAAGGCGAAGGACCGAACACGGGCGCCGCCGTGGCGTAAGCGCGCCCTAAGGGAATGCCTCTCCTGTACGTCGCCGGCGGAACCTAGCGTCGAACTCGTTCGGGCGACGACGTGCGGACGACGTGAACCACACCTGGAGGACCGATGAATCTCAGACGAGCGATCGCAGCGATGGCGTGCGCGGCAGCGCTGGCAGCGCCCCTGGCCCTCACGGCACCCGCGGCGGCGGACAGTCCGAAGGCCCGGGTCGGCTTCGGGCAGCTGTTCTACGACGGCGCTGTCGTGCGCACCGTCGTCACCCCCACCAGCACACCCGGTCGCGGGGTGGACGCGATCTACCCGGTCGTCGGAGGGGTGAGCGGGCAGCTCGCTGTCACCTCGGCGGCACCCGGCGACAACTACCACGGCGGGCGCTGGGCCGTGCACGTCGTCACCTGGAACGTGGCGCCGTACCTGCTCACCTCGGACGAGGCGGTGCTCGCCGC
>JAHECT010000205.1 GCA_024641605.1 Micrococcales bacterium | reverse complement strand
CGTGGCGGCGGTAGGCGAGGATGGCGGGCGTGCCGACCGAGCCCGCGAGCCCTCCGCCCGTGGTCGCGGTCGTGGGGCCGACCGCCTCCGGCAAGTCCGACCTCGGCGTGGCCCTGGCCCGGGCGCTCGGCGGCGAGGTGGTCAACACCGACTCCATGCAGCTCTACCGCGGCATGGACATCGGTACGGCGAAGCTCGCGCCCGACGAGCGCGGCGGGGTGGTCCACCACCTGCTCGACGTCTGGGACGTCAGGGAGGCCGCGTCGGTCGCGGAATTCCAGCAGCTGGCCCGCGGCGTCGTCGAGGACCTGCGCTCCCGTGGCGTCGTGCCCGTGCTGGTCGGCGGCTCGGGCCTGTACGTCCGCGCGGTGCTCGACGACCTCGCCTTCCCGGGGACCGACCCGGACGTGCGCGCGCGCCTGGAGGCCGAGCTCGCCGCCGACGGCTCGGGCGCCCTGCATGCACGGCTCGCAGCCGTGGACCCCGCGGCGGCGGCGGCGATCCTGCCGAGCAACGGCCGGCGCGTCGTGCGCGCCCTCGAGGTCGTGGAGATCACCGGGGCGCCGTTCACCGCCACGCTGCCCGAGCAGCGCGAGGTCTACCCCAGCCGTCGCATCGGCCTCGACGTGCCGCGCCCCGAGCTCGACGCACGCATCGACCTCCGGGTCGACCACATGTGGGACCGCGGTCTCGTCGAGGAGGTCCGCCGACTCGCCGGCGCCGGCCTGCGCGAGGGTCGCACCGCATCGCGCGCCCTCGGCTACGCGCAGGTGCTCCGGATGCTCGACGGCGAGTGGGACGAGGACACGGCGCGGGCCGAGACCAAGCGGGCCACCCGCCGGTTCGCGCGCCGCCAGGACACCTGGTTCCGCCGCGACGAACGCATCGACTGGCTGCCCTACGACGCCCCCGACCTGGTCGAGGGCGCCCTCGCCGCGGTGGCCGCCGAGCCAGGCTGACCGGCCCGTCGCTCAGCGCTCGACGTACCACTCCGTGCCGAAGACCCGGCGGAACACCAGTCGCGGCAGCCGCAGGAAGGCCGCCAGCGTGCGGTCGCCGTCGTCCGCGGTGGCCTGGGACGCGTGGGCCATCATCGACGCCCGTTTGGTGTCGATGTAGCGGCGTACGTCGACCCGGTGGGTGATCGCCGAGCGTGGGCTGAACGCCCGCTCGAAGGACGTGGGGTCGAACTCCGGCGGGAAGGGATAGACCTTCGCCGCCAGGCGGACGGCGCGCGCGATGAGGTCGCGCGGGATGGTCGCCTCGAACACCCGCGGGGTGCCCGCGAGGGTCGCGGCGCGCACGGAGAGCTCGTGCACGCGGACGTGGTCCGGGTGGCCGTAGCCGCCGGCGGGGTCATACGTGACCAGCACGTCGGCGTGCTCCTCGGTCAGCACCTGCGCGAGCGCGGCCGCCGAATCCTCCATCGGTGCGGCGCACAGCGGCACCGGACCACCGGGCTGCTGCGCCGCGTCGCCGTGCAGTCCGGAGTCGGCGTAGCCCAGGCGCACCAGCCGGTGCACCCCGAGCACGCGCGCCGACTGCTCGAGCTCGCGGCTGCGTCGTGCGGCGAGGCCGCCCTCTGCCATGTCGGTCGACGCGAGGCCCGCTCCGCCGTCGGTGGCCACCACGAGCACGACCCGCTGGCCCTCCGCGACCGCGCGCGCCATGGTCCCCGCCGTCAGCAGCGCCTCGTCGTCCGGATGCGCGTGGACGAAGACGAGGGTGCGAGCGGTCATGTCCCCACCCTGCCACGCACGGTCCGGAACTCACGGTCGAGCACGCTCATCATGACGTCGTCGTACCACCGCCCGTCGAGACGGCACGACTCGCGCTCCCGACCCTCCTCCACGAAGCCGCACGAGCGGTAGCTCGCGATGGCCCGGGTGTTGAACTCGAGGACCCGCAGGTCCACGCGGTGCAGCCCGAGGGTGTCGAAGGCATGCGTGAGCACCGTGCGGGTGACGTCGCGGCCGATGCCTCGCCCAAGCATCCCCGGGTCGAACAGGCCCACGGCGTACGAGCCGCGCAGATCGCGCGTCTGGTCCACCCGCTGCAGGAACGCCTCACCCATCGCGCGGCCGCCGACGTCGACGATCCAGTGGTGGCCGTCGACCTGCGCCGCCTCGCAGGCGTCGAGCCAGGTCCGTGCCTGTGCCTGCGACATGGGTCCGTCGTCGGTCTCGTGCCCGTAGCAGCGCTCGATCTCGGCGCTCCACCCGTGCCTGCGGCGATCGGCCGCGTCGCCCGGCCGGACGGCGCGCAGCAGCACCTTGTCGCCTCGGAGCTCCGGTGGGGCCATGGCGGGAGGGTCTCAGACGGCCCGGCCGCGCCGCCGCATGTCTCGCGCGAGTCCGCGTCGAGCCCGACCCGGCGGTCGGGTCGGCCCGGCCACCCTCGGCACGCGGATACGCCGATACGCCGGTACGCCGGCACGCCCGCGCCGATCGGCACGCGCACGGCAGGGACGAGCGGTCGCGTAGGGTCGGGCGTCGTGCGCATCGTCCACATCAGCGACTGCTACCCGCCGCGTCTGGGCGGGATCGAGACGCAGGTGCGCGCGCTCGCGGTGCGCCAGGCGGCCGCCGGGCACGACGTGCACGTCATCACCGCGACCCCCGGCACCGAGGTGCGGCGCGGGACCGAGGTTCTCGACGGGGTCACCGTCCACCGCGCGACGGCGCGGATGCCGGCGGACCTGCCGGTCCACCCCCGAGCGGTGTCGGTGTTCCGCGCGCTGCTCGGCCCACGAGGTCGCGCCGGCGGTGCCGACGCGGTCCACGTGCACGGCGGTGTCGTCTCGCCGTTCGCCTACCCCGGGGCCAAGGTCGCCCGCGACCTCGGTCTGCCCACGGTCGTCACCATCCACGGCGTCTGGGGCGGCGTCTTCACCCCGGTCGCGAGCCTGGGCGACCGGCTCGTCCACTGGTCGCGCTGGGGGGTGGTCCTCACCGCGGTGAGCGACGCCGCCGCGGATCCCATCCGTTCCGTCGTCGGTCCGGACGTGCCCGTCACCGTGATCCCCAACGGCATCGACGTCGACCACTGGCGGGTCCCCCTGGTGGCCGGAGACCCCGACGAGATCCGGCTCGTCGCGGTGATGCGGCTGGCGCCGCGCAAGCGCGCGATGCCCCTGGTGACGATGGCCCACGAGGCGTCGCGGCGGCTGCCCGAGGGGCGGCGACTGCGCCTCACCGTGGTGGGGGAGGGACCGGCGCGAGCCCAGGTGCAGCGCTACGTCGACGGCCACGGGCTGGCCTTCGGCCGGTACGTCGTCGACCTCACGGGCCGGCTCACCCCCGACCACGTGCTGGCCACTCTCGCCGCATCGGACGCCTTCGTCGCTCCCGCGCGGCTCGAGTCCTTCGGCATCGCGGCGCTCGAGGCGCGCACGGTCGGCCTGCCCGTCCTCGCCTACGCCGGGACCGGGATCGCCTCGTTCGTCCGCGACGGCGTCGAGGGACTGCTGGCCGGCGACGACGAGGCCATGGTCGATGCCATCGGGCGCATGGCGGTCGACGACGGGCTGCGCGCGCGCATCACCGAGCACAACCGGGACACCGACCCCGACCAGGC
>JAHECT010000204.1 GCA_024641605.1 Micrococcales bacterium | reverse complement strand
GTCCTTGGCGCTGTCGTCCTCACGATTGCCGCAGCAGTGGCCCTGGAGGAAGGCATCAAAGGCGCCGCCCGTGCGGACCTCGGGCCAGTCGTGAGGGACGATCGGCCCGACCCGCGCTAGCCGCGGGGATCGGGGCCCTCGTGATGGAGGGCACCATCGCCACCGTGATCTGCCGGAGCAGGGCGCCGCGGGGCCGGTCTAGAGCGCGGACGACGGATCCGCCCCTGTGCATAGGTCCCCGGCCCCGGATGCCCCGCTGCCCCCGCGCCCGGCACCGTGATTTGTCACCGCGGCGGGCGGTCGACCTCCACGAGCGTGCGTCGCGTCCCGGTGATGGATACCGCCGGGCTAAGGACCCTCCCGTTCGGCACCGGTGTCATCCTGCTGCGCACTGCACCGCCGATCGTGCTGGACCTGCAGCCCTGGACGGGGAGGGGCGACGCCGCCGCCCTGCGCGTCGGCCGGGCCGTCGATGGCTTGGACCGGACCTTCCCTCTCCGCCTCGCGTGTGCGCGGGGTGACGTGCACGCGCGAGGCGGAATCGACATCCTGCAAGGCCCCTGCTCTGGCAGGCTTCGGAGGAGCCAGCGTCGTGCACGAGTGGGGAGAGTCCCTGATGGAGCCAGGAGAGTCGAGCGGCCTGAACGTGTCGGTGGCCGACGAAGCAGCGGTCGCCGCCGGGCACCGGGCGTGGTGGCGGGACGCCGTCGTCTACGAGGTCTTCCCGCGGAGCTTCCTTGATTCCGACGGTGACGGCGAGGGTGACCTCAACGGTGTGCGCGCGAAGCTGCCGTACCTCGAAGACCTGGGTGTGGACGCTATCTGGATCGCTCCGTGGTTCCCGTCCCCGATGGCGGATGCCGGGTACGACGTCTCGGACTACCGGGACATCGACCCGCGGTACGGCACGTTGGAAGACGCGATCGCGCTGATGGCGGAGGCCCATGACCGGGGTATCCGCGTGATCATCGACATGGTCGCGAACCACACCTCCCAGGAGCACCCGTGGTTCCAGGCGGCGCTGGCGGCGCCGGCAGGATCCCCTGAGCGTGAGCGCTACCTGTTCCTCGACGGCAGGGGTCCGGACGGCAGCGAGCCGCCGAACAACTGGATCAGCGCCTTCGGGGGGTCAGCGTGGGAGCGGACCACAAACCCCGACGGCACTCCGGGGCAGTGGTTCATGCACCTGTTCGCTCCCGAGCAGCCCGACCTGAACTGGTCCGATGAGCAGGTCCGGAACGACTTCGACGAGATCCTCCGCTTCTGGTTCGACCGCGGCGTCGACGGCATCCGGGTTGACGCAGCGCCCGGCTTCTACAAGACGCCCGGTTTCCCGGACGCCGACTACGGCGGCGACCTGCGCTTCCTCTCCGGGGAGTGGGTGGGCAACCCCCACTGGGACGTCGATGCGGTGCACGACATCTTCAAGCGATGGCGCCGCGTGGCCGACGAGTACGAGGGTGACCGTGTGCTCGTGGCGGAGGCGGTCGTGGCCGGATCGGAACGACTGGCTCGCTACCTGGCTCCGGACGAGATCCATACCGCTTTCAACTTCGAGTTCCTCAAGGTGCCGTGGGATGCCGGGCTTCGTCAGGTGATCAACGAGACGCTCGAGGTGCTGGCGCCGGTCGGGGCGCCGGCGACCTGGGTGCTCGGCAGTCACGACGAGCTGCGCCTCGCGACGAGGTACGGGCGGGAGGACTCCAGCTCGGCTGTCGGAGCGAGTGCCGACATCCCCTCCGACCTCGAGCTCGGCACACGCCGCCTGCGTGCCGCGGCGTTGCTGATGCTCGCCTTGCCCGGCGAGGCATTCATCTACCAGGGCGACGAGCTCGCCGTGCCCAGCGCAGACGACATCCCCGACGACAAGTTGCAGGACCCGATCTGGGAGCGCAGCGGCCGCACGGTCCGCGGTCGCGACGCGTGCCGGGTGCCGCTGCCGTGGAGCGGGCAGGTGCCGCCGTTCGGTTTCAGCCCTGACGGCGCAACGGCGGAGCCCTGGCTCCCGCAGCCCGCGGCGTGGGCCGACCTGACGGTCGAGGCCCAGGCGAGTGACCCGGACTCGACGCTCAACGTCCACCGGCGCGCACTGCGACTGCGGCACGAGATCCGTGCCTTCAGGACCGACGACTTCGCCTGGCGCGAGTCGCCCGAGGGAGTGCTCGACTTCGGGCGCGGTCCCGAGGTGCGCTGCGTCGTCAACCTCTCGGGCGAGCCCATCACGCTCGACCCGGACTGGGAAGTGCTGGTCTCGAGCATCTCCCTCGACGGTGACGTCCTCCCGCACGACGCCGCGGTCTGGCTTGCCCCGCGGGCGAGCTGACGCCGGCGCGACGGCGCGGTCCGTCCCGCCACCGG
This sequence comes from Micrococcales bacterium, assembly GCA_024641605.1. GTDB lineage: Bacteria > Actinomycetota > Actinomycetes > S36-B12 > CAIYMF01 > Longivirga. The sequence goes on along the minus strand of JAHECT010000204.1, from coordinate 1,220 downwards.
CAGGCGCCCGACCGAAGGTCTCACGGCATCCGTGAGACCTTCGGTCAGACGCCGACGTAGGTCGCGAGGTGCTCGCCGGTGAGGGTCGAACGGCGGGCGACGAGGTCGGCTGGCGTGCCCTCGAAGACGATCCGGCCGCCGTCGTGGCCGGCGCCGGGGCCCAGGTCGATGATCCAGTCGGCGTGCGCCATGACCGCTTGGTGGTGCTCGACGACGATGACTGACTTCCCGGAGTCGGCCAGCCGGTCGAGCAGGCCGAGCAGCTGCTCGACGTCGGCCAGGTGCAGGCCGGCGGTCGGCTCGTCGAGGACGTAGACGCCGCCCCTCTCGGCCAGGTGGGTAGCCAGCTTGACCCGTTGTCGCTCGCCGCCGGACAGCGTCGTGAGCGGTTGGCCGAGACTGAGGTAGCCCAGCCCGACGTCGGCGAGCCGGTCGAGGATGGCGTGTGCGGCCGGCGTGCGCGCCGCGCCTGCCCCGAAGAACTCCTCGGCCTCGGTCACGGACATCGCGAGCACCTCGCTGATGTCGCGGCCGCCGAGGCGGTACTCGAGCACAGCTGCCTGGAACCGCTTCCCCTCGCACTCCTCGCACACGGTGGCGACGCCGGCCATCATCGCCAGGTCCGTGTAGATGACGCCGGCGCCGTTGCAGGTGGGGCAGGCCCCCTCGGAGTTGGCGCTGAAGAGTGCCGGCTTGACGCCGTTCGCCCTCGCGAACGCCTTGCGGATCGGGTCGAGCAGTCCGGTGTAGGTCGCCGGGTTGCTCCGCCGCGAGCCGCGGATCGCACCCTGGTCGATCGAGACCACGCCTGTGCCGGCGGGGATCGACCCGTGCACGAGCGAGCTCTTGCCGGATCCGGCGACCCCCGTGACGACGACGAGCACCCCGAGGGGGATGTCGACGTCGACGTCGCGCAGGTTGTGCGCTGTTGCGCCACGGATCTCCAGCGTGCCGGTGGGCGTCCGCACCGCCTTCTTGAGTCGGGCCCGGTCGTCCAGATGCCGCCCGGTGAGCGTGCCGCTGGCGCGCAGCCCGTGGACGGTGCCCTCGAACACCACTTCGCCGCCGGCGGCTCCGGCACCCGGACCGAGGTCGACGACGTGGTCGGCGATCGCGATGGTCTCCGGCTTGTGCTCGACGACGAGCACCGTGTTGCCCTTGTCGCGCAGCCGCAGCAGCAGGCCGTTCATCCGTTGGATGTCATGAGGGTGCAGGCCGAT
>JAHECT010000203.1 GCA_024641605.1 Micrococcales bacterium | reverse complement strand
CGGAGGTGGTCGCCGAGACCCGCGCCGACGCGCGCACCGCCGCGGGCCTCGATCTCGTGGCTGCGATCGAGTCGTCGTGGCCCGACGACGGCGTCGTCGTCGCCGACATGTGCGTCGCGGGCTACTGGCTCGCGGGGTACTCCCGCCAGCCGCGCCCGCGCCGGCTGCTCTACCCGGTCGGCTGGGGCACGCTCGGCTTCGCGCTGCCGGCCGCCATCGGCCCGGCGAGCGCGGGGCGTCCCACCCTGGTGGTGACCGGCGACGGCGGTGCCGCGATGGCGGTCGGGGAGCTCGCCACGATCGCGCAGGAGCGCCTGCCCGTCGTCGTCCTCGTCGTCGACGACGGCGGCTACGGGATGCTCCGCTACGACCAGGACGTCGCGGGCGCCGAGCACCGCGGCGTCGACCTGCTCGAACCGCGCTGGGCCGACCTCGCGTCGGCCTACGGGATGGACCACGCCGCACCCGCGCACGTCGGCGAGCTGGCCGACGCCCTGCGTGCTGCCTACGACGGCCTCGCGCACGACCGGCGCACGCTCGTCGTGCTGCGCACGGCGCTGCACCCGCCGCGCACCACCTCACCGCGCTGGCACGAGCCCTGACCCCGTCGGATGGCCGGTCGGCCGGGTGACCTGCGTCTCCTGGGGGGTTGCGGATTCTTCGGATCGGGCACGACGCCGCTAGCCTGGGCCAGCAAGCCCAGACTCGCGTCGCCTAGGTAGCCCTCATTGACGCGTCCCGCGCCGATGATTCCGAGGCCCTTCGTGACCCCCCTGCTCGACCCTGCGACCCGCAGCGCCCGCGCCCCGCGCACGCCTGCCACCGTCCCCGCCGCCGCGTCCACGGACGCCCCCGCGACCCCGTCGTTCGCCGACCTCGGCCTGCCCGCCCCGCTCGTGCGGGTGCTGCGCGAGTCGGGCATCGCGGCGCCGTTCCCGATCCAGGCCTCGACCATCCCCGACGCCCTGGCCGGCAACGACCTGCTCGGCCGCGGGTCCACCGGCTCGGGCAAGACCCTGGCCTTCGGCCTGCCCCTGCTCGCCCGGATCGCCGGCATGCCCGCCCAGCCGCGCCGCCCGCGCGGGCTGATCCTGCTGCCCACCCGCGAGCTCGCCATGCAGGTGGACAACAGCCTGTTCAAGCTCGGCCGCTCGATCGGCGTCTCCGTGACCAACGTCGTCGGCGGCACCTCGATGGGCCGACAGATCGACGCGCTGCGCCGCGGGGTCGACGTCGTCGTCGCCACTCCGGGCCGTCTCGCGGACCTGATCCGCCAGGAGGCGTGCTCGCTCGAGGACGTCGAGGTCGTCGTGCTCGACGAGGCCGACCAGATGTGCGACATGGGCTTCCTGCCCGAGGTGACCGCGCTGCTCGAGCAGTGCTCCCCCGCCGCGCAGACGCTGCTGTTCTCCGCGACCCTCGACGGCGACGTCGACACGATCGTGCGCGGCCACATGCACGACCCGGTGCGCCACGAGCTCGACGACGCCACCTCTCCGGTCGACACGATGGAGCACCACGTGCTCGTCGTGAACCGCGAGGACAAGGCGATCGTCGCGACCGAGATCGCGCGCCGCGACGGGCGCACCATCATGTTCGTCCGCTCGCAGCTCGGCGCCGAGCGCGTCGCGGGCAACATCGCCGAGCGCGGCATCAACGCCCGCGCGCTGCACGGCGGCATGAGCCAGCACGCCCGCACCCGCACGATGACCGACTTCAAGGCCGGTCGCATCGATGTGCTCGTCGCGACCGACGTCGCCGCGCGCGGCATCCACGTCGACGACATCAGCCTCGTCGTCCACGTCGACCCGCCCGAGGACCCCAAGGCCTACCTGCACCGCGCCGGCCGTACGGCGCGCGCCGGCGCCCACGGCCGCGTCGTGACCCTCGTCCTGCGCCACCAGCGCAAGTCCATGCAGCGCCTGCACGAGCGCGCCGGCGTGAGCGCCGACGAGCACGAGGTGCGCCCCGGCCATGAGCGTCTCGTCGAGCTCACCGGTTCGCGCACCGCGCGCGAGGCCCGCGTCTCCGCCTGACCCCCTCCCGTCGACGGGCGACCACGACGCCCTGGAGCGCGACGTCCGCACCCGTCGACGTCTCAGGCGGGGACGGCGCCGTCGACGACCGGGTCGGGACGCGCGTGCGGGGCGACCCGGAACCAGCCGGCGAGCGCCGGGACGACCAGCAGGATCGGCACGAGGGCCGCGAAGGCCCAGCGCAGGCCCACGCCCTCGGCGATGCCGCCGATGAGCGGTGCGCCGACGACGAAGCCGGCGTAGTTGAAGACGTTGACCCGCGCGACCGCGACGCCCGACGCGGTGGGGTCGTGCGAGGCGGCCGCGCTGAAGGCGAGCGGGATGGCCGGGCAGATCCCCAGGCCAAGCACCCCGAACGCGACGAGCGCCCACGCCGGGCTGGGTGCGAGCGCGAGGGCCAGCGCGGCCGCTGCGGCCACCAGCCCACCGATGCGCACGAGCGGCACCGGTCCCGCCCGGTCGACGCTGCGGTCCACCAGGATCCGCCCGACCATCGTCATGAGGGCGTAGCAGCCGTAGGCGAGCGCAGCCGTCGCCTCGCTCGACCCGAGGCCGTCGTTGAGGTAGACCGCCGACCAGCTCGATGCGCCCGAGTCGGCGATGTAGACGCACATGAGCGCGATGCCCACGACGACGACCGGGGTCCAGGAGATGCGTGGGCGCTCGGCGGTCTCCGCGGCGGGCGTCGGGTGCCCGGGCAGGAGCCACCGGCCCACGGCCAGCTGGCCCGGCACCGTCACGAGGGCGACGAGGGCGAAGAACGCACCCAGCGCGAGCGTCGATCCAGCGGCCAGCGCCGCGAGCAGGGCGCCGACGAGGCCGGCCAGGCTGAACGCGGCGTAGTACGACGCGACGACGCTGCGCCCGAGGTCGTCCTGCACGCGCACGCCCTGGATGTTCATCGAGGCGTCGACCGATCCGAGGCCGAACCCGACGACGACCAGGCCGAGCAGCAGCACGGGGATCGACGACGCCAGTCCGACGAGCACGAGGCCGAGCGGCACGGTCGGCCCCATGACCCGCAGCACCGCCCGCGACCCGCGTCGCGGCGAGAGGGCGCCCGCGACGACGCTGCCCACGCCGGCGACGATCGGCACGAGTCCGACGAGCAGGCCCAGCGTGACGTCCGCGAGGTCGAAGCGCTCCTGCAGCGTGGGGATCCGGGTGACGAGCGACGCGAAGCAGATCCCCTGCACCACGAACGCGTAGGTCACCGCGAGCCGTGCCCGGCGCAGGTCGATCAGGTGCTCCACGCCCGCGAGGCTCCCACACCGCGGGCGTGTCGGATGATCTCTAGTCGAGATCGTCCGACAGCGACACGAGGACGGATCGGGCGCGGATGTGTCCCATGATCTCAAGGAGAGATCGTGCGACACCGGCGCCGTCAGGCGGCAGCGCGGCTCTCGGCCAGGAACGGCGCGAGGTGGGCGGCGAGGACCTCGTCGGCCGGGGTGGGCGCCAGGCCCAGCTCGCGCTGCGCGGCGCTCGAGTCCAGGAGGAAGTCCTCGCGCAGCTGGTAGGCCACGTCGGGCAGCTCGCGGATCAGCGGGCTCACCGTG
>JAHECT010000202.1 GCA_024641605.1 Micrococcales bacterium | reverse complement strand
GCCGCAGCACGCGGACGACGTCCTCGTCCGCGTCGGTGGCACCCACCGTGGCATCGAGCACGAACATGATCACGTCGGCGTCGGCCATCGCGCGCTCGGCCTGCGCGGCCACCTGCGCGGCCCGGCCCTGCGCCTCGCGCTCCCACCCGCCGGTGTCGAGGAGGAGGAAGCGGGTGCCGGCCCACTCGGCCTCGTAGGTCACGCGGTCCCGCGTCACACCAGGGACGTCCTCCACCACGGCTTCGCGCCGTCCCAGGATCCGATTGACCAGGGTCGACTTGCCCACGTTGGGGCGCCCCACGATGGCGACGACGGGCAACAGCTCCTGCTCGTCGAGGTCGACCACGTCGTAGCCGAGGGCGGCGAGAGCGGCATCGTCGAGCCCGGCGGCCTCGACCTCGACGTCGTCGGAGTCGTCGACCTCGAGGACCTCGACGTCGTCCCAGTCCTCCTCCCACGCGCCGATGACGACCGTCTCGTCGCGGTCCGGGTCGTCCATGCTCACGGGGTGCTCCTAGCGGGGATGGGGCCGGGCAGGTCGTGACCGGTGCGGCGGCATGCCGTACGGACATGATCTGCGAGCAGCTGGCGCAGCCGCTCGCCGGATCGCGCGACGACGGCGCGACGGTGCGGCTCGCCGGACGAGCGGATGTCGACCGGGACACCGAACACTACGTCGATCCGCGAGCGCCACCGCGGCAGTGCGTCGGCGCCCGCTCCCGGGGGGCGGGTCCCCAGGATCGCGACCGGGACCACCGGCGCCGCGGTCAGCAGCGCGAGGTAGGCGGCCTCGTGGCGCACGTGCGCGACGTCGCCCGCTCCCCGCTGCGGCTCCGGGAACACTCCGAGGACGCCTCCGGACTCCAGCACCTGCCGGGCCTGGAGCAGACCCGACCGGGCGACGACGCCGTCACCGGACTCGATCTGTCCGAGGCTGCGCAGGAGCCGCGACCAGGGCGGGACGAAGGCGGGCGACCCGGCGAGCTCGTGGGTGGGACGCGGCGCGGCAGCCAGGAGGACCGCGCCGTCGAGGAAGCCGCTGTGGTTGGCGGCCAGGATCACGGGGCCGCGGAGCGGCACCAGGTGCGCGGCCGTCACGTGCAGGTCCCATGCGCGCAGCGCCACCGTCGCGAGGTTGCGGCCGGTCGCCGCCGAGGCCGTGCTCGGCGCGCTCACGGTGCCGACCGGCCCAGCACCAGGGCCACCACGGCATCGACCACCTGGGCCAGCGAGAGGTGCGTGGCGTCGACCTCGACCGCGTCCGACGCCCGGACGGTCGGCGAGGACGCGCGCCCGGCGTCCGCGGCGTCACGGCGAGCCAGATCGGCGGCCACCGAGGTGACGTCGCCGGTCCGGTCCGCCGGGGCACGACCGGCGGCGGCGTCCTCGGCCGCACGCCGCGCGGCCCGTACGGCGGGATCGGCGACCAGCCACACCTTGAGATCGGCGTCAGGCAGGACCACGGATCCGATGTCGCGGCCCTCGACCACCACGCCCTGACCAGCGGCGAGGGCATCCTCGGTGGCGCCGCGCTGCAGGGTCACCAGCCGGGCCCGCGCCCGGGGCTGGGCCGCCACGGCCGACACGGCCGAGGTGACCGACTGCTCGCGGATCGCTCGCGACACGTCGACCCCGTCGAGGCGGATCCACGACTCGTCCGGGTCGGTGGACCACTCCAGGCGGACCCGATCGGCGAGCTCGCCGACGGCGGCGGCGTCCGCCGTGTCGATCCCGTCGCGCAGGGCCGCCCAGGTGAGCGCCCGGTACATGGCCCCGGTGTCGAGGTAGCGCAGCCCGAGGGCACGAGCGACGCCCCGGGACACGCTCGACTTGCCGGATCCGGACGGGCCGTCGACGGCCACGACCGGGGTCGTCGTCTGCCTCACCGTGGTCCTCTCGTCCGGGTCGTCGCGGCGAGCCTAGTGCCACGACCTGGGACGACAGGCACGCGTCCCTGCTCGAATCATTAGATCGTCATGTCGATATCCGTGGTCGCTGGACGGTGGGTATCGACTTGTTGATGAAGAAGCAGGGAGATGGATGACTAGCGGCGCACGGACCAGCCGTCCGCACGCAGCCCGTCGACGAGCGCCTGGGCGGACTCGGGCGCGACCTCCAGCTCGACCAGGCCGGTCGGGCGGCCCTGCACGTGCTCGATCCGTACGTCCTCGAGGTTCACCCCGGTGGCGCCGACAGCGGCGAAGAGACGGCCCAGCTCCCCCGGTCGGTCCGCCACGGCGACCGGGACGACCTCCCACCGCACCGGGGCGCGGCCGTGCTTGCCCGCGACGCGGGCCCGTCCGCGGGCACCCTCGATCAGCGCGGTCCGGACGGTCTCCGTGTCGGGCCGGGGCGACTCGAGAGCCGACTGCACGGCGGCCAGCCGCCGGATCAGCCCCTCCAGAGCCGCCGCGACGGGCCCGGCGTTGCTCGCGAGGATCTCCGTCCACAGCTCCGCGTCCGACTCGGCGAGGCGGGTGACGTCGCGCAGACCCTGGCCGGACAGGGCCACGTCCACGTCGCCCAGGGAGGACAGGCCCGCCGCGAGGGCGGACGACACGACCTGGGGGGTGTGCGAGGTCAGGGCGACCGCGCGGTCATGAGCCTCCGGGGTGGTGCGCACCGGGAGCGCCCCGAGGGCGAGCACGACCGACTCCACCGCGGCGACCCGGTCCGCATCGACGGCCGGCCCCGGGGTCAGCGCCCACACCCGGTCGGCGAACAGATCGTCGCGCGCCGCCTCGGGTCCGCTCACCTCGCGCCCCGCCAGAGGGTGCCCGGGAACGAAACGGCGCAGATCGGGTGAATCGCCCAGGAGACGCTCGACCTCTCGTTGAAGTTCAGTCTTTGTGCTGGCGACGTCGCTCACTGTCGCATCGACATACAGTCGGAGCGCGTCCACGACGACTGAGGCTGTCGAGACCGGCGGAACGGCCACGAGGACGAGCTCCACGGGAGCCTGCGGGGTCCCCGCCCGCCCGGCGCCCCGCGCCGACGCCGTGCTCGCTGCCGCCGGATCGGCGTCCTGGAGCCACACGTCCACACCGTGGCGACGCAGCGCGAGGGCGGCCGAGGTCCCGATGAGTCCGGTGCCGACGACCACGGCTGTGGCCGGCAGCTGCCCGGTCACTGGGCGAGGTCCTGGCGGAGCACCTCTGCCCCGCGCAGGTAGACATGGGCCACCTCGTGGCGAGGGACGTCGAGATCCGCGTGCGCCAGCACTCGGACCACGCGGCTCAGCGCGCCCGGCACGGCGATCTCCTGCGCACAGAGCAGCGGGACGTCCCCCAGCCCGAGGCCTCGGGCCGCCGCGGCCGGGAACATGCAGACCAGGTCGGGGGTCGCGGTGAAGACGATGGAGATGAGCTCCTCTCCCCCGCCGATGCCGTTGCGCTCGAGCATGACGCTCAGCAGCTCGGTGACGGCCTCGGTCATCTCGGCCGGGTCGTCGGCCGAGAGCCGGGTCGCCCCCCTGATCGCACGCAATGCCACGGTGCCCTCCTCGCGGGTCACTGTAGCGATGCACCGAGAACTCGCCACACCGACTCACCGATGGATCCCTGGACCGATCTACTGCTTCACGGGTCAACCGATGTACCTAGAAACC
>JAHECT010000061.1 GCA_024641605.1 Micrococcales bacterium | reverse complement strand
GCTCAGCGCTCGACCTCGGTGCCGATGGCTCGGCCTCGCGCCTCGCGGTGCTCGCCGACGTGCCTCGCCTGGCGGCTCGGCCCGTGACTCGCTCCGCTCAGCGCTCGACCTCGCCGGCGATGAAGGCCTCCACCGCCGCCTTCGCCTGCTCGTCGGTGTACTGCACCGGCGGCGACTTCATGAAGTACGACGACGCGGACAGGATGGGACCGCCGATGCCGCGGTCCTTGGCGATCTTCGCCGCACGGATGGCGTCGATGATGATGCCGGCCGAGTTCGGCGAGTCCCACACCTCGAGCTTGTACTCCAGCGACAGGGGGATGTCGCCGAAGTTGCGGCCCTCGAGGCGGACGAAGGCCCACTTGCGGTCGTCGAGCCAGGCGACGTAGTCGGACGGGCCGATGTGCACGTTGCGCGGCGCGATCTCGTCCCGCAGCTGCGAGGTGACCGACTGGGTCTTGGAGATCTTCTTGGACTCCAGGCGCTCGCGCTCGAGCATGTTCATGAAGTCCATGTTGCCGCCGACGTTGAGCTGGTAGGTCCGGTCGACGGTGACGCCGCGGTCCTCGAACAGCTTCGCGAGCACGCGGTGCGTGATGGTCGCGCCGACCTGGCTCTTGATGTCGTCACCGACGATCGGGACGCCCGCGTCCTCGAACTTCTTGGCCCACTCGGGGGTGCCGGCGATGAACACGGGCAGGGCGTTGACGAAGGCGACGCCGGCGTCGATCGCGCACTGGGCGTAGAACTTCGCGGCCTCCTCCGAACCCACGGGGAGGTAGCACACGAGCACGTCGGCGCGAGCCTCCGTGAGTGCCGCGACGACATCGACCGGGGTCTCGTCGGACTCCTCGATCATCTCGCGGTAGTACTTGCCGAGACCGTCGTAGGTGTGGCCGCGCTGCACGGTGATGCCGGTCGGCGGCACGTCGCAGATCTTGATCGTGTTGTTCTCGCTCGCGAGGATGGCGGCGGAGAGGTCCTGGCCGACCTTCTTGCCGTCGACGTCGAACGCCGCGACCCACTCGATGTCGTTGACGTGGTACTCGCCGAACTGGACGTGCATGAGACCCGGCACCTTGCTGTGCGGGTCGGCGTCCTTGTAGTACTCGACGCCCTGAACCAGCGACGCGGCGCAGTTGCCCACACCGACGATGGCTACTCGAACCGAACCCATCGGGATTCCTCTCTCACTCACCGTGGGCGGACGGGTAGTTCCCGGCCCCGGACGTGGTGGTCGCCGGCTGCCCCGTCGGGGCGCCGGAGTCTGTCGTGCCTGACGGCGTTGCGCGCTCGGTCTCGATCAGCTCGTCGAGCCAGCGCACCTCGCGCTCGACGCTCTCCATGCCGTGCTGCTGAAGCTCGAGGGTGTAGCCGTCGAGGCGCTCCCGGGTCCGCGCCAGCGAGGAGCGCAGCGCGTCCAGGCGCTCCTCGAGCCGGGACCGGCGTCCCTCGAGGATGCGCAGCCGGACCGAGGCCTCGGTGCGCCCGAAGAACGCCATCCGGACCCCGAAGCGCTCGTCCTCCCAGGTGTCGGGACCGGCCTCGGCGACGAGGGTCTGGAAGTGCTCCTTGCCCTCGGCCGTGAGCTTGTAGACGATGCGCCCGCGCGATCCGTGCGAGCTCGCGTCCTCGACCACCCAGCCGCGGGCCGCGAGGTCCTTGAGGCAGGGGTAGAGCGAGCCGTAGGAGATCGCGTGGAAGGTCCCCAGGACGCCGGAGAGCCGCTTGCGCAGCTCGTAGCCGTGCATCGGCGCCTCGTGGAGGAGCCCGAGGACGGCGAGCTCGAGCAGCTCGCTGCGACGACCGGGTCGCGGTGACATCGGGACCTCCTCCCACGTACGGCTGATGTATCGAACCGATATAGCGGGGACCATATCCCCCCGACGCACCTCCGGCAAACACGCGGCCGGGCGGCCGCGCTGGCGGCCCCCGGCCGCGAGCGGTGATCCGCGTCACCTCGCGGCGGCGGCCTACCCTCGTCCCGTGGCCGCACCCCGTCATCCCACGCACCGGGCGACCCGCATCCGCGGGGCCCGGCCGAGCGAGCCCGCGGCCGGCCCGCTCCCTCCGCCCGAACCCGTCGCGGACCCGGCCCGACCGCGCTCGGTGGTGGACCACGGCCTGACCCGCCGCGCCGTCCTCGAGCGGATCGGCTCGGGCGACGCGCTCGCGCGTGCGGACCACTGCGACGCCGACCCCTACCTGGTGCGGGCGGCCCGCCATCACGGCGAGCCGACCGAGCGGCCCTGCCCCGTCTGCCGCGACGCGGAGCTGGTGCACGTCACCTACGTCTTCGGTGACGAGCTCGGCCCCTACTCCGGTCGGGTCAAGTCCTCGCCGGAGCTGCCGGTCATGGCCTACGAGCACGGCCAGTTCCGCGTGTACGTCGTGGAGGTGTGCGCCGCGTGCGGCTGGAACCACCTGACGCTGTCCTACGTGCTCGGTGATGGGGTCCCGCGCCGCCCGCCGAGGCGGCCGGCGGACCTGCTCGACTGAGGCCTCGGTCACAGCCCTTCCGGGTTTCCCGTGCGGGGGCGGCGGGCATGCCGACGGTCACACGTGCGTGGTGCACCTCGGTCCGGGGGAAACCTGGGACCGTCGTCGTACGTCGCACCACGTGGTGGTCGCGCTCGGTCGCGACGAACCGACGACGAAGGACGGATGAGGCGTGAGGATCGACTACCCCCGTGCGGGGCGCACCGGAGTGCGACGCTGGCTGCCGTCGTGGCGCCAGCTTCTCGCGCTCGCGACCCTCGGCGTCGTCGGCGTCGTCGGCGCGTTCGCGCTGCTGGTCGCCACGACCGAGGTCCCCGAGCCGAACGAGGTCGCCACCTCGCAGACCACGATCGTCTACTGGGCCGACGGGACGACCGAGCTGGGCCGCCTCGGCGATGCGAACCGCATCAGCGTGCCGCTCGCGGAGGTCCCCCTCGACGTGCAGCACGCCGTCCTCGCCGCCGAGGACCGCGACTTCTACGAGCACGGGGGGTTCTCCCCGGCCGGCATCGGCCGGGCCGTGTGGAACAACCTCAGCGGCGGCGACCTGCAGGGCGGGTCGACGATCACCCAGCAGTACGCGAAGAACGCCTACCTCACCCAGGAGCGCACCCTCAAGCGCAAGCTGGACGAGCTCGTGCTGGCCATGAAGCTGGAGACGAGCGTCAGCAAGGACCAGATCCTCGAGGACTACCTCAACACCATCTACTTCGGCCGAGGCGCCTACGGGATCCAGGTCGCCTCGCAGCAGTACTTCGGCCGCGGCGTCGACAAGCTCTCAGTGAGCCAGGCCGCGGCGCTCGCCGCGATCATCCGTTCGCCGGGCAACTACGACCCGTCCGACCCGGACAACCGCGAGCGGTTGCGCGGGCGCTGGGCCTACGTCCTCGACGGCATGGTGACCCAGGGGTGGATCACCCAGGAGCAGGCCGACGAGGCCACCTTCCCCAAGTTCCGCAAGGCCAGGCCCGCCAACCGGTTCGGCGGCACCAAGGGCTACCTGCTCGACGCCGTCCGCCAGGAGCTCGTGGCTCGGGGCATCACCGAGGACGAGCTCAACCGCGGCGGCCTGCGGGTGACCTCCACCTTCGACCGCGACGCGCAGGCGGCAGCCGTCGCCGCGGTGCAGGACGAGGGCCCCGACTCCGGCACCGACGGGCTGCGCATCGGCCTCGCGGCCGTGCGCCCCGGCACGGGCGAGGTCGTGGCCATGTACGGCGGCGAGGACTACGTGACCAGCCCCGTCAACAACGCCACCCAGGCGATCGGGCAGGCCGGGTCGACGTTCAAGCCGTTCGCGCTCGCGGCCGCGATCGAGGACGGGATCGGGCTGGACTCGACCTGGAACGGCAACACGCGCGTGACGATCGACGACTACGTCGTGAACAACTACGGCGACCGCTCGTGGGGCCGGATCAGCCTGCTCAAGGCGACCGAGCAGAGCGTGAACTCCGCCTACGTCGCGGTGTCCCAGGAGGTCGGCTACGACGCGGTCGTCGACGCCGCCCAGCGGGCCGGCATCCCGCAGGGCACTCCGGCCCTCGAGCCGGTGCGCTCCGTCGCGCTCGGCGTCGCCTCCCCGCACGTCGTGGAGGTGGCCGACGCCTACGCGACGTTCGCCGCGCGGGGCCAGCGTGCCGAGATCACGGTCATCAAGGAGGTCACCGGGCCCAACGGCGGCGTGCTCATCAAGGTCGAGCCCTCGCCGACGCAGGCCTTCGACTCCGACGTCGCCGACGCGGTGAACTTCGCGCTCTCGCGCGTGGTGTCCAACGGCACCGGCGCGGCCGCCCAGGCGCTGGGCCGGCCTTCCGCCGGCAAGACGGGCACGACCAACGAGAACCGCTCCGCGTGGTACGTCGGCTACACGCCTCAGCTCGCGACCGCCGTGATGTTCGTCAAGGACGGGCCCGACGGGAACCCGGTGAGCCTGTCGGGTGTGGGTGGTCTCACCTCGGTGACCGGCGGCTCCTTCCCCGCCCGGATCTGGACGGCCTTCATGCGCGGGGCGCTCGAGGGTCAGCCGGTCGAGCGCTTCGTGACGCCCACGGACCTGCCGACCGGCCAGCCGAGCCCGACGGAGTCCTCGCTCACCCCGACGCCGACGCCGACCGAGACGGCCACGCCGACGCCGACGGAGTCCTCGGCCACCCCGACGCCGACCCCGACGCCGACCGAGACGGCCACGCCGACGCCGACGTCCACGCCGTCACCCACCGGTCCGGGCACTCCGGGACCGACGTCGTCCCCGACCGGGGCGGGACCGCCGGCCTCGCCCGGGGCCGACCCGACCTGATCCGGCCGCCCGGTCGCCACCGCGGCGTGAGTCGTGCGGCACGATGGCACCCGTGCCCGAGGCCGTCGTCCACCCCGCCGAGCAGGATCCGATCGTCGCCGCCGCCGCGGAGCGGGTCGGCGGCGCGGCCGGCCGTCGTCGCGGACGCCTCGGGGGCTACTGGTCCCCGTTGCGGGTCCTCGTCGGGCTGACCGCGCTGACCTACACCGTCGGCTTCCTCACCAAGATGCCGTGCGTGGCGGAGGGCTTCGGCGGCGACGCCCGCTACACGAGGCTGTGCTACTCCGACATCCCGGTCCTCTACCAGCTGCGCGGGTTCGCCGACGGCTGGCTGCCCTACCTGCAGACGGGCGAGGGTCAGGGACCTCCGCTGGAGTACCCGGTCCTCACCGGCTTCTTCATGCAGGTGGCGTCCTGGATCACCGGGACGGGAGGAAGCGCCGGCGGCCGCTCGCTGACCTTCTTCGCGATCAACGTCGTCCTGCTCTTCGCGTGCCTCGTCGTCACGGTCGTGTGCACCGCGCTCGTCGTGCGCCGCCGCCCGTGGGACGCCGCGTTCGTCGCCCTGGCTCCGGCGCTCGTGCTCACGGCGGTCATCAACTGGGACCTCTTCGCCGTGGCGCTGACGGCCGGCTCGATGCTCGCGTGGTCCCGGCGTCGTCCGGGATGGTCCGGCGTGCTCCTGGGCCTCGCCGTCGCGGCGAAGTTCTACCCGCTGCTGCTCCTCGGCCCACTGCTCCTGCTGTGCCTGCGCGCGGGTCGGATCCGTGCGTACGGGACCCTGCTCGGCTCGACGCTGCTCACCTGGCTCGTCGTCAACGTGCCGGTCTACCTCGCCAACCCGGACGGCTGGGCCGAGTTCTACACGTTCTCCTCGGTGCGCGGCGCGGACTGGGGGTCGGTCTGGTACGCCCTGCAGGCCATGAAGATCGGCGTCCCGCCCGACTCGGTCAACCTGGTCGCCACCGGGCTGCTCGCGCTGCTCTGCCTGGGCATCGCGGCCCTGATCCTGGGTGCCCGGGTCCGGCCGCGCTACGCGCAGGTCGCGTTCCTGGTCGTGGCGGCGTTCTGCCTGACCAACAAGGTCTACTCGCCGCAGTACGTGGTCTGGCTCGTGCCGCTCGCCGCGCTCGCCCGACCGCGGTGGCGGGACTTCCTCGTCTGGCAGGCCGGCGAGGTCGTCTACTTCGCCGCCATCTGGTACTTCCTCCAGCAGTACGGCAACGACAACAAGGGCCTGCCCGAGGGCTGGTACGTCGCCGCCATCTGGGTCCACGTCGCGGCCACGGCGTACTACGCCGGCACCATCGTGCGCGACATCCTGCGCCCGCAGCACGACCCGGTGCGCTCCGACGGCGTCCCCGAGCACCGCGACGACCCCGGCGGCGGAGTGCTCGACGGCGCTCCCGACGCGTGGTCGGCCCGCCGGCGCGCGGCGTCGGCCGCCCCGGTGGGCGCGGGTATCGGCGGGGGCACGGACGACGTCGGGGGCGCCGACCCCACGGCCGACGCCCCCGACGGGTCGCGCTGAGCGTCCTCAGCCGCGGGCGGCCCTGGCGGCGTCGATCTGCGCCTTGCCGTAGCGCACCTCGAGCAGCTGCTGCGTGCGCTCGGCCCCGAGGAAGTTCTCGCTGATCTTGTTCATCGGGTCCTGCGTGTAGCCGTACTCGCGGATCGTCCAGTCGCGGTCCTGGAGCTCGCGGCGCTGGTCCTCGGGCACCTCGCGGGCCTCCTCGACCCAGCGCATCCACCGGTCGAAGCGCCGGTTCACGTGCTCGCGCAGCACCTCGATCATCTCGGGCGTGCGGTCGGTGGTGTAGCTGTGGGCCGACGGGGAGAGGAACGCGCGCATGTACGTGCCGTGCGACACCGACCAGGTGAAGCGCGAGTCGCCGCGCAGCTCGAGGTAGTCGGCGTTGTCCTCGCCGTAGTACCGGTTGAGGTAGTCCAGGTCGACCATGAGGTCGCGGCGCGGGACCAGCTCGGAGTAGTAGAACAGCGAAGGGATCGTGCCGAACACGAAGACCAGGTGCGGCACGTCGATGTGCGGGCCGAGCCAGACCTGCAGGTTCATGTCCAGGATCGAGGCCTTGCGGTTGCCGATCCACGAGTTGGCCACGTGCTCGGCCTCGGCGCAGGTCCAGGTCGTCATCGAGCCCTCGTAGCCGGACTCGGTCTGCCAGTAGTCCAGCCCGACGCTGGCCTCCTGCTGGACGAGGTCGGGGAACCGCGCGTGGACCTTGTCCTTGAGCTCGGTGAGGATCCCGAAGAGGGCCGCGTGACTCTCGCTCACGTCCACGTCGGGGTTCTCGGCGAGGTACTCGTGGATGGTCTTGGTCTGGGAGACCGAGACCGTGGGCTCGATGTCGGCAGTCATGGGCGCACGCTAGCCCAGATTGGAACGGCGTTCCAGACCTAGCCCGGGTTCATCCGTCCAGCCCGACCACGGAGTCGGGGTGGAGGGTGGTGAGCCGGACGTCGCAGTCGAGCTCGTCCCCCACCTCGGGCAGCGCGGCGCCCGCGGAAACCCTGAGCAGGGACACCTGCATGTGCGGCGGCTCGGCGAACCAGCGCTGCTCGCCCGCGACGTGGAAGGGCGAGCGCGCTCGGCCGAGCCCCTCGAGCACGCCGGTCCCGGCTGCCACCACACGCTGGCGACCGCTCGCGGCGGCGCTCGGCGCCTCGAGGCCCACGCCGTGGGCGGTGCCCCCGCCGACGACGACCACGGCACCCTCCCGGGAGGCGCGCCGCTGGCGGTAGCCGCTGGCGTCGCCCTTGCGGACCTGGTGCACGGCGAGGACCGTCCCCCGCGCCGTGAGGGCGCCGCGGTCCCCGAGCCAGAGCCGGGTCCCGACCCGGGCGTAGAGCGCCACCTCGGGCAGCGCCGCGCGCAGCGCCGCGAGCTCGACGTCCTCGAGGTGGCTCACCCAGAGGGCGGCGGCGGAGGTCAGCGCGGTGACGGCGTCGTCGGCCCCGGCCCGGCCCAGGCGGTCGGAGAGGTCACCGAGGCGGGACACCCAGCCCAGGCCCCAGAGCCAGCACTCGCGGACCCGGGCGCTCGCGCCGGCGGGTGGCGCCGGTGCGACGTCGGCGTCCTTCCACCGGGCGCCGGGCACCCAGCGGTGGTCGACGCCGGGCTGGGTCAGCGGCAGGTGCAGGGCCAGCCCCTCCAGCGTGATCCGTCCCTCGGCCAGGGCCGCCGCCGTGGCGTCCTCGGCGAGAAGCGCGGTGAGGGTGTCGGCGTCGAGGCCGAAGCGGCCCATCGAGGTGAACGCCTCGAGCAGCACCCGCACCGGGCCCGGCCCCTGGGTCAGGGCGTCCCACGCGGTGCGCGAGGACACGGTGCGCAGGACCCGGGCCGAACCCGGGTGCTGCGCCAGGCGCTGCCAGGCGGCGGCCGTCGCGGCGACCCGCGGATCGAAGGGCTCGAGCACGAGCAGGTCGCCCTCGTAGACCTCGATCAGCGACTCGGCCTCGAGCACGGTCCCGACCGCGAGCCGGGTCAGGCCCAGGCGGGACGCCTCAGCGGCGAGGCGCTCGTTGCCCAGGCCGTAGCCGTTGCCCTTCGCCACCGGGACGAGGTCGCCGTCGCGGTGGTCGTGCGTGCCCGCCGAGATCGCGGCGCGTATCGAGTCGCGGGTGGACCTCGTGTGCGTGCGCCACCGCGGACCGTCGACGTACAGCGTGAACGTCATGGGTCCAACCTAGGCCGGGACCAGCGGCGATCGGGGGCGCCGGGCGGTCAACGACGGGAGAGGTAGGCCTCCACGGCCCGGGAGAGCAGCGGGCGCAGCCGCAGGTCCCACTCGCCGAGGTACTCCTGGGCGTAGCCGCCCGTGCCGAGCTTGAACTGGATGAGGCCGAAGAGATGGTCGGCAGGGTCGAGGGTGTCGCTGATCCCGCGCAGGTCGTAGACCTCGGCTCCGGCCTCGCGGGCGTCGCGCATCATCCGCCACTGGATCGCGTTCGAGGGACGGACGTCGCGACCTGCGTTCGAGGACGCGCCGTAGGAGTACCACGCGTGCCGCCCGACCCGCACCATCGTGGTGGCGGCCAGCGCCCGCCCGTCGTGCCGGGCGAGGTAGAGGGCGAGCCGGTGGGGGTCCTCCGCCGTCATCGCGGAGTACATCCGCTGGAAGTAGGCGAGCCCGCGCGGGGTGAACCGGTCGCGCTCGGCCGTCTCGACGTAGAGCTCGTGGAAGCTCGGCAGGTCCCCCTCGCCGCCGTGCACGACCTCGACCCCGGCCTTGTCCGCCTTCTTGATGTTGCGGCGCCAGAGCTGGTTGAAGCCCGCGAGCAGGTCCTCCTCGCTGCGACCGGCGAGCGGGACCTGGAAGACGTAGCGCGGCTGGACGTCGCCGAATCCGGCCCCCGTGTCGGGTCGCTGCGACCAGCCGAGGGCCGCGAGCCGCGCGCCGACCGAGGCGGCGGCCGGGTCGGTCTCGTCCGGCTCGACCTCGCGCAGCCGGCGGGCCTCGCCCGCCGCGATCGCCGCCTTGATCGTGTCGGCCTGCCAGCGCCGTACGACGACCGTGGGCCCCATCTTGATGACGAAGGCACCCATCGCCTTGAGCTGGGCCGCCATCGGGTCCAGCCAGTCGCTCAGCTCGATGCCGGTGCGCTCCCCGGTCCAGTCGATGTCGGGGCCTTCGGGCAGGTAGGCGAGGAAGCGCTTGACCCGGGGCACCTGGCGCAGGAGCGCCAGCCCCGCTCCGACGATCCGGTCGTCGGCGTCGAACCAGCCCAGCGACACATGGCGCCACTCCGCCTTGACCCTCGCCCAGCTGGGCACCTGGAGGAAGGAGATGGACCGCTCGTCCGCATGGGCCGCGACGTAGGCGAGGTGGTCGTCGGTCGAGATGCGACGCACGGTCAGCGGGCCAGGCACGCGCCGAACCCTACGCGCCCGGGCGGCCGCGGTCAGAGCGAGAGGTCGAGCACCACGGGGGCGTGGTCGGACGGCGGCGAGGCGAACGCGTCCTTCTTGCCCGGCTTGCGCGCGTCCCGGTCGACGTAGGCGTCGGTCACCGCCGCGGCGAGGGCCGGGGAGACGTACGCGAGGTCGATGCGCATGCCCCGGTTCTTCGGGAAGGCGAGCTGGCGGTAGTCCCAGAACGTGTACGGCAGGTCGTACTTGAGCGCCCGAGGGACGACCTCCACGAGGCCCGCCTCCTCGAGGGCGGCCAGGGCGGCCCGCTCGGCGTCGCTGACGTGGGTGGAGCCCACGAACGCCTCGACGTCGTACACGTCGGCGCCGGTCGGGGCCACGTTGAAGTCGCCGAGGACCAGCCACGGCTCCGGGCGGGTGAGCTCGGCGCGGGCGTGGTCGCGCAGGGCGCCCAGCCAGGCGAGCTTGTAGGCGTAGTGGGGGTCCTCGAGGGTGCGTCCGTTCGGCACGTAGACCGACCACACCCGGATCCCGCCGCAGGTCGCGCCGATGGCCCGAGGCTCGACGGCGCCGCCGAACGTGGGCTGGTCGGGCAGGTCGCGAACGACGTCGGCGAGCCCGACGCGGGAGAGGATCGCCACGCCGTTCCAGCGACCCGCGCCGTGCGCGGCGACGTCGTAGCCGGCTGCGCGCACCTCGTCGACGGGGAACTCGTCCGTGGCGACCTTGAGCTCCTGCAGGCAGAGGACGTCGGGCTGCGCGGAGCCGAGCCACGCCAGCAGCCGGTCGGTCCGAACCGCCACCGAGTTGATGTTCCACGTCGCCACCCGCACGGCGTGATCCTGCCACCTGCCTACGACTCGGGGGCGACGGTGCTGACCATCCGGTCGACAGCCTCGGCGAGCGTGGCGCGCGAGGCGGCGAGGTTCATCCGGGCGAACCCTTCGCCTACCTCGCCGAAGGGCAGGCCGTCGCTCAGCGCCACGCGTCCGCGGGCCAGGAATTCCGCGGCGGGCTGCTCGCCGAGCCCGAGCCCACGGCAGTCGATCCAGGCGAGGTAGGTCGACTCGGGCGCCCACCAGCCCGCCCTCGGGACCGCGCGCGCGAGCAGGTCCTCGACGTACGCGACGTTGGTGCGGATGTTGGCGTTGACCGCAGCCAGCCACGCGTCGCCGCCGTCCCAGGCCGCGACGTGCGCCCGCACCCCGAAGGTGCTGGCGCCGTAGGCCACCGACTCGGGCAGCCGGTCGAGCAGGCCCCGGGCGGCCCCTCCGCCGATGATGACGCCCGCCTTGAGGCCCGCCAGGTTGTACGCCTTCGACGCGGACGTGACGACGATCCCGTCCTCGACGGCCGCGAGATAGGGGGTGAACGCGACGCCGTCGGGCACGAGCGGTGCGTGGATCTCGTCGACGATCACCCTCACGCCGTGCCGTGCGGCCAGGTCACCGACCGCGCGCAGCTCCTCCGCCGTGTGCACCGTCCCGGTGGGGTTGTGGGGGCTGCACAGCAGCAGGGCGCGGGCGGCGGGCGCGGCGAGCGCCTCGTCGAGCGCGTCGAGGTCCAGCCGGTAGCCCGTGCGGAGCGCGACCTCGACGACCTCGCGCCCGGCCTCGCGGGGGACCAGGAGGAGCGGGGGGTACACCGGGGTGGGCACGACGACCGTGTCGCCGGGGCTGGTGACCAGGTCCAGGGCGCGCGCCAGCCCGGTGACCACGTCGGCGCACAGCCGCGTCCCGCCCACCTCGACCGCCCACCCCCAGCGACGAGCCGCCAGTCCGGCGAACGACTCGGCGTAGGCGTCGTCGTCCGGGGGGTAGCCCGTGTCCCCCGCCGCCAGGTCCGCGGTGAGCGCCTCGACCACCGATGCGGGAGCGAGGGCGTCCATCTCCGCGATCCAGAGGGGCAGGACGTCGGGGTCGAACGCGCGCCACTTGATCGAGCGACGTGCCCGCAGGGCCGCCAGGCTCAGCTCCTCGAAGGGCTCCGGGTGCGCCATGCCCCGATCCTTCCAGGGACCGGCGCGGGCGCCCGACGTGGCCGGCGGACCCGGCGAGGCGCCGGTTTGGGGCCCGCCGGGCCCGCCGGGTACCCTGTGCGGACGTGCCCGGACCCGTCCGGCCGCCCCTCCTGGGCGTCCGTGGGACCGGGCGTGACGCACAACCCTCCTGCCACGGAGAGACCGTGGCCGCCAAGTCCAGAGGAGGTGGGTATCGCATGCGTCATTACGAGGTGATGGTGATCCTCGACCCCGATCTCGAGGAGCGCACCGTCGCGCCGAGTCTCGACACGTTCCTCAACGTCGTGAAGCAGGACGGGGGCACCGTCGACAAGGTCGACATCTGGGGCCGCCGCCGCCTGTCGTTCGAGATCAACAAGAAGGCAGAGGGCATCTACGCCGTCCTCGACCTGACCTGCTCGTCGGCCGCCGTGCTCGAGCTCGACCGCCAGCTCAACCTCAACGAGGCCGTGCTGCGCACCAAGGTCATGCGCCCCGAGGCGCACTGACCCGGTCGAGCCCCGCGCGTTCGTCCACACGTCCGCGCCCGACCCCTCCCCGGTGTCGGTGCGCACCCGTAAGGTCCGGCCCACCACAGCCACTTCTTCCACCTGAGGCGGTCCCAAGCCATGGCACAGGGCGACATCAACGTCACGATCGTCGGCAACCTCACCAACGATCCCGAGCTCCGGTTCACCCCGAGCGGCTCGGCCGTCGCGAACTTCACCGTCGCGTCGAGCTCGCGTGTCCTGGACAAGGCCACCAACGAGTGGAAGGACGGCGACACGGTCTTCATGCGCTGCAGCGTGTGGCGGCAGTACGCCGAGAACGTCGCCGAGTCCCTCACCCGGGGGACGCGCGTGATCGTCACCGGGCGCCTCAAGCAGCGCAGCTACGAGACCCAGCAGGGTGAGAAGCGCACCGTGGTGGAGCTCGAGGTCGACGACATCGGCCCGGCGCTGCGCTACTCCACCGCGAAGGTCACCAAGGTGTCCCGCGGTGGAGGCACCGGCGGCGGCTTCGGTGGCGGCGACAGCTTCGGCGGCGCTGCCGGCGCCGGTGGCGACGACCCGTGGGCCCAGCCCGCGGGTGGTGGCCAGGGCAGCCAGGCCGCTCAGGGCGGCGGCAGCTGGGGCGGCGGCGCGAGCTACGACGAGCCGCCGTTCTAGTCCGGACCCGCACCACCCGGCCCGCCCCGCGGGCCGTTCCCCCCGACCGACCCATCCCGGCTCCGCGCCGGGCTCCCGATAAGGAGCACCACGATGGCCAAGCCTGTTCTTCGTAAGCCGAAGAAGAAGGTCTGCGTCTTCTGCAAGGAGAAGATCGCCCACGTCGACTACAAGGACACGGCGCTGCTGCGGAAGTTCATCTCCGACCGCGGCAAGATCCGTGCCCGTCGCGTGAGCGGCAACTGCACCCAGCACCAGCGCGACGTCGCGACCGCGGTCAAGAACGCCCGCGAGATGGCGCTGCTGCCCTACACGTCCACCGCTCGCTGACGAAGGAGGCGACAGACATGAAGCTCATCCTCACCCAGGACGTCAGCGGTCTCGGCGCCCCCGGCGACGTCGTCGAGGTCAAGGACGGCTACGGCCGCAACTTCCTGCTCCCGCGCGGTCTCGCGACCCCGTGGACCAAGGGCGGCGAGAAGCAGGTCGCGCAGATCAAGCGCGCGCGCGACGTGCGCGAGGTCCGCGACCTCGGCTCGGCCCAGGACATCAAGTCCTCGCTCGAGGGCCTCAAGGTCCGCGTCGAGGCCAAGTCCGGCGAGACCGGCCGCCTGTTCGGTGCCGTGACCGTGTCCGACGTCGTCGACGCGATCACGTCGGCCGGCGGCCCGTCCGTCGACAAGCGCAAGGTGACGATCGTGTCCCCGATCAAGACCGTGGGCCAGCACAAGGTCGAGGTCCGGGTCCACCCCGAGGTCCTCGCCTCCCTCACCGTGGACGTCGTCTCCGGCTGAGGTCACCGCACGCCTGCGACGGGC
>JAHECT010000060.1 GCA_024641605.1 Micrococcales bacterium | reverse complement strand
GCCCGGACGCGGGGAGGCGTGTCCCACCACGGGAGCGGCGCGTGCTCGAGCGGCCACATCAGCCGCACCACCGCCCACACGCCGATCCCGTAGGCCGCCCAGAAGAGCAGGCTCGCGGGCAGGTACCCCCAGCCGTCGGGCACTGGGAAGCCGGACGAGTCCAGCCCCACGGGCCGATCGAGCCCGAGGGAGTGCGCCGCCACGGTCAGCGCGATCAGAACCGGCAGGTGCCACAGGTAGAGCGTCATCGCGCACAGGTTGACCGCCGTCACCGGACGCCACGCCCACCCGTGCGCGAGCAGACGCCGCAGCGGTGCGTCGGCGAGCGTCACGAGCAGCGCCAGGACCACGGCATGCAGCGCGAGGACGACCGTCGGTGGAGCCATGTTGCTGACCGGCTCGCCCGGCATGCCCACCAGGGAGACCGGCCACGGGCCGAATCTGATGAGGGTGGCGTTGACCGCGGTGGCGAGCACGGCGGACCCGAGCAGCCACGGCCAGGGGAAACGGGCGAGCGTGCCGTGGGCGCGCATCGAGCCCAGGTAGGCCGGCACCGTCCACACCAGCACGAAGTTGAGCAGGCCGATGGCCTCGGGACCGCCGAGCAGGAACCGGGCGGTGTCCACGCCGCCGCACGTCGCGACGAGCAGCGCGAGGACCAGCGCCGATCCCGCCGGCGTCTCGGCCCTCATCAGCGGCGTGAGCGCGGTGACGAGCAGGTACGCGCCCAGGAACCAGAGCAGCTGCGTGGTGAGGACCATGAGGGGTGCGGCGACGTCGTCCGGGGCCAGCAGGGTGACCAGCGTCGCGACGACACCCATGATCGCGAGATACACCCAGGCGGGTCTCAGGAGGCGTTGCGCGCGGCCCCAGAGCCACCCGGCGTAGTCACCGCCGCGCGCGCGGTGGCGGTCCCACGACAGGGTGCTGGCCGCGCCGCCGGCGAAGAAGAAGAGCGGCATGATCTGCAGCACCCACGTCAGGGCCTGCGTCCACGGGAAGGCGGCGAGGAGGTTGCCCAACGTCGGGATCCCGCCGGGCCAGGCGACCACGGCCATGACCGCGTGACCGACGACCACCACGACGAGCGCGGCCGCCCGCGCGGCGTCGACCACCCGGTCACGGTCCGGCGGGGTCGCCTCGGCGGCGCGGCGCGCGGGCACGGGAGCGAAGAGGCGACCGGACACCTGCGCACCTCCCTCGGTCCCGACCACCCGAGCGTAGAGCGGAGTGCGTCGGCCGCGGGCATCACGCGCGGTAGGCGTCCGCCTCGACCTCGACGAGCATCCGCGGGTCGACGAACGCGCCCACCTGGACCATGGTCGCCGCCGGACGCACCCGGTCGAAGAGCTCGCTGTGCGCGCGGGCGATCTCGGCCTCGTGAGCGATGTCGGCGACGTACATCCGGGTGCGGACCACGTCCTCGAGGCCCAGCCCGGCCTGCTCCAGGGCACGACGGACCACACCGAAGGCCTCGACCGTCTGGGCGTACGGGTCGCCGACGTGACGGACCTCGCCGTCCACCGTCGCGGTCGATCCGGCCACGAGCACCCACGGCCCGGCCACGACCGCCCGGCTGTAGCCGACGACGTCCTCCCACGGCCCGCCCGAGGAGATGAGCCGGTCCGCGCTCACGGCATGAACCCCGGGATCTCGTCGCCGCGACCGAAGTCGGTCTGGTGGATCTCGACTCGGGAGGACACCGCCACCAGCGCCTCGGCGAGGGTGAACGCCCCGGCGTACAGCGCCTTGCCGACGATGGCCCCCTCGACCCCCTCAGGAACGAGCTGGGCGATGGCGTGCAGGTCGCTGAGGGAGGACACGCCCCCCGAGGCCACCACGGGGCGGTCCGTCGCGGCGCACACGTCGCGCAGCAGGGCGAGGTTGGGACCCTGCAGCGTCCCGTCCTTGGTCACGTCCGTGACCACGTAGCGGGCGCAGCCCTCCGCGTCGAGCCGGGACAGCACCTCCCACAGGTCGCCGCCCTCCTGGGTCCAGCCGCGGGCGGCGAGCGTGGTCCCGCGGACGTCGAGGCCGACCGCGATGCGGTCGCCGTACGTCGCGATCGCACGCGCGCACCACTCCGGGTCCTCGAGCGCGGCGGTGCCGATGTTCACCCGGGTGCACCCGGTCGCGAGGGCGGCGCTGAGCGCGTCGTCGTCGCGGATCCCGCCGCTCATCTCCACCTTGATGTCCAGCCGCCCGACCACGTCGGCGAGGAGCTCGCGGTTGGAGCCTCGACCGAAGGCGGCGTCGAGGTCCACGAGGTGGATCCACTCGGCGCCCTGCTCCTGGAAGGCCAGCGCCGCCTCGACCGGGTCGCCGTAGGAGGTCTCGCTGCCCGCCTCCCCCTGCACGAGCCGGACGGCCTGACCGGCGGAGACGTCGACGGCGGGCAGCAGCTCGAGGGCACGGTCGCTCATGCGGCGACCCTATCCACGCCGGATCCGACGGGTCAGCGGCGGTCGAACAGGACGACGCGGACGACGGGGAGCACGAGGACGGAGACGAGCAGGACCAGCAGCCGGGTCGACCACACCGGGGTGAACCACCAGGCCAGCGCCTGCACGCCCAGGAACAGCGCCGCGAGCACCAGTGAGCGCCGCAACCGCCGACGGGCCAGGGGGTCACCCGCCGGGTAGCGCCGCCCCCACCAGCGCGACAGCGACCGGCGAGACCGGGTGACGGGAGCGGTCACGGCCGCAGCCGCCTGGGCACGACCCTCTGCCCGCCTGCGGGCGGCAGCGCGCCGCTGGCGATCCCGCTCCGCCGTCGCCTCGCGCTCGGCCCGACGGCGCGCACGCTCCTTGCTCACCGGGTCAGGCTCCGGCCAACGTGGACACCCACGTGCGCAGGACGGCCGCGCCCGCGTCCCCGCTCTTCTCGGGGTGGAACTGCGTCGCCCACAGCGGGCCGTTCTCCACCGCGGCCACGAAGGGCTCGCCGTGCGTCGCCCGGGTGACCAACGGCGCCGCGGTCCGGCTCGTCTCCTGGATCTCCAGCGTCCAGGCGCGCACAGCGTAGGAGTGCACGAAGTAGAACCGCTCCCCCTCGACGCCGGCGAACATGCGCGACCCCGGGGCGACGTCGACGGTGTTCCAGCCCATGTGCGGGAGCACGGGGGCGTGCAGCTCCTCGACCGTTCCCGGCCACTCGCCGAGCCCCGGGGTGTCGACGCCGTGCTCGACCCCGTGGTCGAAGAGCACCTGCATGCCCACGCAGATGCCCAGCACCGGCCGACCCCCGGCGAGCCGGCGGCCCACGATCTCGTCGCCCTTGACCGCGCGGATGCCGGCCATGCACGCGGCGAAGGCGCCCACCCCGGGGACGACGAGTCCGTCGCACTCGAGGGCAGCCGCACGGTCCGCGGTGACCGTGACGTCCGCCCCGGCACGCGCCAGGGCACGCTCGGCCGAGCGGATGTTGCCCGAGCCGTAGTCGAGCACGACGACGCGGGGGCTCATGGCCGGGGCGCCCAGGACAGGGCAGCGGCGAAGCAGAGGACGGCGCCACCGGCGAGCACCATCACCGGGAGCCACTGGCGGTTGCGGGCGAAGGAGATGCACCCGCCGATGAAGATGCCGGCCAGGACGAGCATGGCGACCCACACGGGACTACAGGCTCCCCTTCGTGCTGGGGACGCCGACCACCCGCGGGTCGATCTCGACGGCAGTGCGCAGGGCGCGCGCGAAGGCCTTGAACTGGGCCTCGACGACGTGGTGCGCGTTGCGGCCCTTGAGCACGTCGACGTGGAGGGTGATGCGCGACTCGGCGACGATCGACTCGAAGATGTGCTTGGTCAGCGTGGTGTCGTAGCTGCCGATGAGCTCGACGATCTCGGGCTCGTCGTGCACGAGATAGGGGCGGCCCGAGAGGTCCAGGGCCACCCGCACGAGCGTCTCGTCGAGAGGCACGAGCGCGTCACCGTAGCGACGGATCCCCGCCTTGTCCCCGAGGGCCTCGCGCAGGGCCTGGCCGACCGCGAGCGAGGTGTCCTCGACGGTGTGGTGCGCGTCGACGTCGAGGTCGCCCGTGGTCCGCACCACGAGGTCGAGGCCCCCGTGCTTGCCCAGCTGGGCGAGCATGTGGTCGAAGAACGGCACGCCGGTGTCGACCTCGGCGGTGCCCGCACCGTCGATGACGAGCTCGACGAGGACGTCGCTCTCCTTGGTCGTGCGCTGCACGCGCGCGGACCTGCTCATGCCGTGACCTCCTCCAGGGCGGCGCGGAACGCCGCGTTCTCCTCCGGCGTGCCGACGCTCACCCGGAGCCAGTCCTGCGGCCCCGTCTCGCGGATGAGCACGCCTCGGTCCAGCAGACCCTGCCAGACGGCGCGCCGGTCGGCGAAACGGCCGAACAGGACGAAGTTCGCATCACTGTCGGCGACGTCGTGGCCGCGACCGCGCAACCACGTCACCAGGGCGTCGCGCTCGGCGCGCAGAACGGTCACCTGGGACAGCAGCTCGTCGGAGTGGGCCAGCGCCGTCCGTGCGACGGCCTGGGTCACGGCCGACAGGTGGTACGGGAGCCGCACGAGACGCACCGCCTGGACGACGGCGGGGTCGGCCACGAGATAGCCCACCCGCGCGCCCGCGAGCGCGAACGCCTTGCTCATGGTGCGCGTCACCACGAGACGCGGGTGGCCCCCGAGCAGGTCGAGCGCGCTCGCAGTCCCGGCCCGTCGGAACTCGGCGTAGGCCTCGTCGACGATGACCATCCCCGGCGCCGCGTCGAGGACCGCGGCCAGCACGTCGCGCTCGAGCGGGGTGCCCGTGGGGTTGTTGGGCGAGGCGAGCAGCACGATGTCGGGCCGGTGCTCCGCGATCGCGGCGAGCGCACTGCCGGTGGTCACGCGGAAGGAGTCGTCCCGGGGCGCGGTGACGTAGCGGGTGAAGGTGTCCCGGCAGTACTCCGGGTACATCGAGTACGTCGGCGTGAACCCCAGCGCAGTGCGGCCCGGCCCGCCGAAGGCCAGCATCAGCTGGTGCATCACCTCGTTGCTGCCGTTGGAGGCGAACACCTGCTCGCCGTCGACCGCGACACCTGTCTCGCCCGTGAGGTACGCCGCGAGGTCGGCGCGCAGCGCGACGGCGTCGCGGTCCGGGTAGCGGTTGAGGCCGCGGGTCGCCTCCGCGACCGCGGCGGAGACGTCGGCGACCAGGGACTCCGACGGGGGGAAGGGGTTCTCGTTGACGTTGAGCCGGGCGCGCACGTCGAGCTGCGGGGCGCCGTAGGGCACCTGACCTCGCAGGTCGTCGCGGACCGGGAGGTCGTCCATCCCGACCATGTCAGCCCCCGGCCGGGCGCTGGGTCCGGACCTCGACCGCAGCCGCGTGGCCGGGCAGGTCCTCGGCGTTGGCGAGGGCCACCACGTGGGGGGCGACGTCGCGCAGGGCGGACTCGTCGTAGTCCACCACGTGGATGCCGCGCAGGAAGGTCTGCACCGACAGCCCCGAGGAGTGGCAGGCGCAGCCCCCGGTGGGCAGGACGTGGTTGGACCCGGCGGCGTAGTCGCCGAGCGAGACGGGGGCGTATCCCCCGACGAAGATGGCGCCCGCGTTCAGCACGCGGGCGGCGACCTCCCGCGCGTCGCGGGTCTGGATCTCAAGGTGCTCGGCGGCGTAGGCGTCGACGACCGCGAGCCCCGCCTCCAGGTCGTCGACGAGCACGATGCCGCTCTGCGGTCCGGCGAGCGCCTCCGCGATCCGCTCGCTGTGCTTGGTGGCCGGCACCTGCACGGCCAGCTCGGCCTCCACCGCGGCGGCGAGCGTCTCGCTCGGCGTCACCAGCACGGAGGCGGCGATCACGTCGTGCTCGGCCTGGCTGATGAGGTCGGCCGCGACGAAGGCGGGGTCGGCCGTGTCGTCCGCGAGGATCGCGATCTCGGTCGGCCCTGCCTCGGAGTCGATGCCGATGCGCCCCTTGAGCAGCCGCTTGGCCGCGGTCACGTAGATGTTGCCGGGGCCGGTCACCATGAAGACCGGAGCGCAGTCCTGCGGACCCGCGCCGGTGCCGTAGGCGAACATCGCGACCGCCTGGGCACCGCCTGCGGCGTACACCTCGGTGACGCCCAGCAGAGCGCAGGCGGCGAGGATCGTGGGGTGCGGCAGGCCGCCATGGTCGCGCTGCGGGGGGCTGGCCACGGCGAAGGACGGGACTCCCGCCTCCTGGGCCGGGACCACGTTCATGACGACCGAGCTCGGGTAGACCGCCCGTCCCCCGGGGACGTAGAGACCCACCCGCTGGACGGGCACCCAGCGCTCGGTGACCGTCCCACCGGGGACGACGGTGGTCGTGTGGTCGGTGCGGCGCTGGTCGCGGTGCACGAGCCGGGCCCGCCGGATCGACTCGTCCAGACCCGCGCGCACCGCCGGGTCGAGCTCCACGAGGGCGGTGTCCAGCGCCTCCTGCGGCACCCGCAACGACGCGGGACGCACGCCATCGAGGCGCTCGCCCCAGTCGAGCACGGCGACCGCCCCGCGGTCCCGCACGTCCTCGACGATCGGCCGCACGGTCGCGAGCACGCTCTCGACGTCGACCGCCGCGCGCGGCAGCACGTCACGGGGGTCCTGGCGGGACCCTCGGAGGTCGAGGCGACGGATCACGCCCTCAGTCTAGGGAGGACCGGCCCGCGCGGCCCTAGCGGGTTTGGGCGGCCACGGGATGCGGGTCGACCGTGGGTGCACCATCCTGGCGCGGTGTCCGGACGGCAGGCGGGATCGCGCGAGGTGATCGCTCTCTTCCCGCTCGGCTCCGTCCTCGTCCCGGGCCTGGTGCTGCCGCTCCACGTGTTCGAACCTCGCTACCGACGCCTCGTCAGCGACCTGCTCGAGCGGCCCGACGACCAGCAGGCCTTCGGCGTCGTCGCGATCCGCGAAGGGCGCGAGGTCGGGGTGGACGGCGTCACGGCCCTGCACGAGGTCGGGACGCTCGCGGTGCTGCGGGAGGTCTCGGCCTACCCCGACGGCCGGTCGGACGTGGTCACCGACGGCGGCGCCCGGTTCCGGCTGCTCCGCCTGGTCGACGAGGGCACGCCGTACCACTGCGCGGAGGTGGAGTGGCTGGCCGAGGACGACGGCGAGCCCGACGCGCCCCTGCTGGCCGCCGAGGTGGTGCGCCGCTTCGATGCCTACCGCGAGGCCGTCGCCCGGGCCGGCGCGGTGGAGGCGGCGCAGATGCTGGAGATGCCCCCGGACCCTCGCGTCCTCAGCTATCTGGTCGCCGCCGCCATGGTGCTCGACCTGCGCGACCGCCAGTTCCTCCTGGAGGCAGTCACGACGAGCGAGCGGCTGCGGGCCGAGCTGCGCCTGCTCGCCCGCGAGACCGTCCTCATGCGCGAGCTCCCCTCGCTGCCGGCCGTTGACCTGGGCCGCATCGCCTCCGGGGTGAACTGAGGGCGCGCAGGCTCCCAGCACGCCACCCCGGCGTCGCAGGCGCGACCCACCCGACCGCTGCGCCATCATCGTGACCCGGAGCGGACGCCGCGCGCAGGACTCGGAGGGCCGACGTGGGCAAGGACCGGAGCGGCGGGACGCCGGCGACCGTCGCGCTGGCCCGGGCGGGCGTCGCGTTCACGACGCACGTCTACGACCACGATCCGGCGGCCGCGTCCTACGGGCTCGAGGCCGCGGCCGCCCTGGGTCTCGAGCCGGCGGTGGTGTTCAAGACGCTCGTGGCCGAGGTGGACGGCCGCCTGGTCGTGGGCATCGTGCCGGTCGCCAGCTCGCTCGACCTCAAGGCGCTGGCCGCGGCGGTCGGTGGCAAGCGCGCCGCGATGGCCGACCCGGCCGCGGCACAGCGGGCGACCGGGTACGTCGTCGGCGGCATCAGCCCCCTGGGGCAGAAGCGCCGCCTCGTCACGGTGCTCGACGAGAGCGCGCTCCTGCACGCGACGGTCTACGTGAGCGGCGGACGACGCGGACTCGATGTGGGGCTCGATCCCGCCGATCTGCTGGCCCTGACCAGCGGGACGAGCGCACCCATCGCCCGGTCCTGACCTCCCGGCGCCGCCGCCGCGTCCGGGGGTCGGCGTCCGCGGTGCCGGCTTCGATCCCTCAGCCGCCCAGCAGCGGCGCGATGACGACCTTCACGATCATGGCGACGGGGAAGACCAGGGCGTAGCCCAGGTTGACCCGGGGGTCCGCGCCGGTCGCGTCGTTGGCGTAGGCCAGGACCGCCGGCTGGGTCTGCGTCCCCGCCACGACCCCGGCCAGTCGCGGGCCGTACGCGCCGGTCAGCCGTGCCGTGAGCAGCAGGCCCACGGCGACGGTCAGCGTGACCAGCGCACCGAGGAGGAGCAGCCGCGGACCCAGGTCCCCGGCCAGGGCCTCGGCCAGCGCCGCGCCCGAGCTCGACCCGGCGTAGGCCAGGAACACGAGCATGCCGAGCTGGCTCAGGGTGGCCGAGACGGAGTAGGGCAGCGACCAGAGCACCGGCCCCGTGCGCTGGAGGCGACCGACGACGAGGCCGACCAGGAGCGGGCCGCCCGCGATGCCGAGCGACACACCGCCTGTCCCCGGCACCGGGATCTCGACGAGGCCCACGAGCAGACCGAGGCCGAGGCCGAGGAAGAGCCCCACGGGGTTGATGTCCGTGGCGCCGCGCTCGGAGTCGCCGAGCAGCTCGGCGGTGGCGGCGATGTCGGCCGTGGGGCCGACCACCCGGACCCGGTCGCCGAGGACCAGCACCAGGTCGTCGGTCGCCAGCAGGTCGACGTCGCCGCGCCGGACCCGCGTGGCGGTCACGCCGTACTGTCCCGGCAGGTCGAGGTCGCCGAGGTGGCGGCCGGCGAGAGCACGGTTGGAGAGCGCGATCCGCCGGTAGTCGAGGGCGGAGCGATCGGCCACGAGGCGCACGCTCGACCGGTGACCGAGGTCGCGGACGACGCGGGCGACCATGGACGCCTGACCCACCACCGTCACGATGTCCCCCCGGATCGGCGCGTAGTCGGCAGCCGGAAGATCGAGCCGGCCCGGGTGACCCGGCTCGTCCCCGACCATGAGCCGGGAGAAGCGGACCTGCTCGCCGTAGCGTCGGGCGAGCTCGGCCAGCGTGGGCAGGCCGTCCCGGTCGATGCGGATCGACGCGCGCTCGAGCCTCGGCACCGCGGGTCCGGCGTCGGCCGACTGCGGCGGCGGCCGGCGACGCAGCGCCAGCCCGGCCGCCAGCATCATGCCGAGCACCCCGCCGAGGTAGGTCACCGAGTAGCCCACGACGGGCCCTTCGGAGCGCAGCTGCTCCACGCTGGCCGCGAGCGCGGGGGTGTTGGTGAGCGCGCCGCTGAAGACCCCGGACAGGATCGGCCCGTCCACGCCGAGGAGCGCCCCGCCGGCCAGCGCCACCCCCGCTCCGGCGAGGAGGACGCCCACGACCACCGCGAGCGCTCGCCCTCCGGTGCGCAGGGCGGAGAAGAACGACGGGCCCGCCGACACCCCGACGGAGTAGGCGAACAGGACCAGGCCGAGCAGACCGAGGACCCGCGGCACCTCGAGACGCTCGTCCCAGGCGGACACGGCGAGGGCGAGGAAGAGCACCGCCGCCGGGCCGAGGGAGAAGCTGCGGTAGGACAGCGCCCCGATCGCGCTCCCCACCGCGAGCAGCAGCGACAGGAGGACGAGCGGGTTGTCCGCGAGCAGGTCGGCCATCGCCGTCACGCCACCGAGCCTAGGCCGGGCGCCGACGGCGCGCGGGCACCAGCGAGGACCGGCCGGACGGGCTCACGCCCACGGCGGTCAGTGCTGCGCCAGGCAGGACGGCCCGAGCAGCGCCTTGAGGTCGGCGTAGAGAGCCGGCGACGCCGCCACCCGCAGACGCTCGTCGAGACGGACCACCGTGGTCCGCGGGCCGTTCTGGAGGGCGAGCCGCACCTCGGTCACGCCCGGGTGCGCGGCGAGCACCTCCTTGAGCCGGTCGATGACCGGGGGGATGCAGCGCGCCGCCGGGAGATGGACGACCACCGGACCGGACTCGCCCGTGGACAGGTCCGGGACGCTGACCTCCATCGCGATGAACTTGGGCGCCTCCTCCTCGCTCTTGTCGAGGCGGCCCTTGACCAGCAGGACGGTGTCGGGCACCACGTGCGGGCCGACGAGGGAGTACGTCTGCGGGAAGAACATCACATCGATCGAGGCCTCGAGGTCCTCCAGGGACGCGATCGCCCAGACGTTGCCCTGCTTGGTGACCTTGCGCGCGACGCTGGTGACCAGGCCGCCGACCGTGACGACCCGACCGTCGGCGACGTCGTCGGAGTGCAACGCCGACACGGGGACGTCCGACGCCGCGGAGAGCACGTGCTCCACGCCCACGAGCGGATGGTCGGACACGTAGAGGCCCAGCATCTCGCGCTCGTAGCCCAGGAGCGTGGCCTTGTCCCACTCCGCCGTCGGGATGGGCGGTGGCGCCCACGCGAGCCCGCTGTCGGCGTCGTCGTCGAGGCCGCCGAAGAGCGAGTCCTGCCCGATGGCCTCGTTGCGCTTGATGTCGAGGATGGAGTCGATGCGCGCCTCGTGCACGGCGAGCAGGCCCTTACGGGTGTCGCCGAGGGAGTCGAAGGCGCCCGACTTGATCAGGGACTCGACGACGCGCTTGTTGACCACGCCGATCGGGACCTTCTCGAGGAAGTCGTCGAAGCCGCCGAAGCGACCCTTGCTCGTGCGGGCCTCGATGAGCGCCGCCACGACGTTGCCACCGACGTTGCGCACGGCCGAGAGCCCGAAGCGGATGTCGGTGCCGCGCGGGGTGAAGTCGAAGTCGGAGTCGTTGACGTCCGGCGGGAGGACCTTGATCCCCATCTTGCGGCACTCGTTGAGGTAGATCGCGGACTTGTCCTTGTCGTCCTTCACGCTCGTGAGCAGGCCGGCCATGTACTCCGACGGGTAGTTGGCCTTGAGGTACGCCGTCCAGAACGACACCAGGCCGTAGCCGGCGGTGTGCGCCTTGTTGAAGGCGTAGTCCGAGAACGGGACCAGGATGTCCCAGAGCGTGTTGATCGCGGCGTCGGAATACCCGTTGGCGCGCATCCCCTCGGAGAACGGGACGAACTCCTTGTCGAGGATCTCCTTCTTCTTCTTGCCCATCGCGCGGCGCAGCAGGTCCGCGTTGCCGAGGGAGTACCCGGCGAGCTTCTGCGCGATCGCCATGACCTGCTCCTGATACACGATCAGGCCGTAGGTGTCGCCGAGGATCTCCTCGAGCGGCTCGGCGAGCTCGGGGTGGATGGGCACCACGGGCTTGCGGCCGTTCTTGCGGTCGGCGTAGTCGTTGTGGGCGTTGGCGCCCATCGGGCCGGGGCGGTAGAGCGCCAGGACTGCCGAGATGTCCTCGAAGCTGTCCGGCACCATCGAGCGCAGCAGGGCGCGCATGGGTCCGCCGTCGAGCTGGAACACCCCGAGCGTGTCGCCGCGGGCGAGCAGCTCGTAGGTCGGACCGTCCTCGAGCGCGAGCTCCTCGAGGACCACCCGCTCGCCGCGGTTGGACTCGATGTGGCGCAGGCAGTCGTCGAGGACGGTGAGGTTGCGCAGTCCCAGGAAGTCCATCTTGAGCAGCCCGAGGCTCTCGCAGGCGCCCATGTCGAACTGGGTGATGATCGCGCCGTCCTGCTCGCGCCGCCAGATCGGGATGACGTCGATGAGCGGCTCGGAGCACAGGATCACGCCTGCCGCGTGCACGCCGGGCTGGCGCTTGAGGCCCTCGAGGCCCTTCGCGGTGTCGACCACCTTGCGGACGTCGGCGTCGGACTCGTACAGCGCCCGGAACTCCTGGGCCTCGGAGTATCGCGAGTGCTGGGGGTCGAAGATCCCGGCGAGCGGGATGTCCTTGCCCATGACCGCCGGGGGCATGGCCTTGGTGATCCGCTCCCCCACCGCGAAGGGGTAGCCGAGGGCGCGGGCGGAGTCCTTGACGGCGGCCTTCGCCTTGATCGAGCCGTAGGTGACGATCTGCGCGACCCGTTCCTCGCCGTACTTCTCGGTGGCGTAGCGGATCATGTCGCCGCGTCGACGCTCGTCGAAGTCCATGTCGATGTCGGGCATGGACACGCGCTCGGGGTTGAGGAAGCGCTCGAACAGCAGACCGTGGGCGATCGGGTCGAGCTCGGTGATGCCGAGCGCGTAGGCGATGAGCGCCCCGGCCGCCGAGCCGCGACCCGGGCCGACCCGGATGCTGTTCTCCTTCGCGTGGCGCACGAGGTCCGCTGTGACGAGGAAGTACCCGGGGAACCCCATCTGGCAGATGACCGAGACCTCGTACGCCGCCTGCTCGCGGTGCCGGTCGGGCACGCCGTCGGGGAAGCGCTGGGCGAGCCCCGCCTCCACCTCCTTGACCAGCCAGGACTCCTCGGACTCCCCCGCCGGGACGGGGAAGCGGGGCATGAGGTTGGCGCCCTCGGCGAAGGAGACGTCGCAGCGCTCCGCGATGAGCAGGGTGTTGTCGCAGGCCTCGGGCAGCTCGGCCCACACCGAGCGCATCTCTGCGGAGGACTTGAGGTAGAAGTCCCGAGCGTCGAAGCGGAACCGCTTGGGGTCATCCATCGTGGTCCGCGTGCCGATGCACAGCAGCACGTCGTGGCTCTCGGCGTCGCCCGGGTAGACGTAGTGCAGGTCGTTGGTGGCCACGAGCGGGATGTCGAGCGCCCGCGCGATCCGGAGCAGGTCCTCGCGGTGGCGGCGCTCGATGCCGAGCCCGTGGTCCATGAGCTCGCAGAAGTAGTTGCCCCTGCCCAGGATGTCGCGGGTGTCGGCGGCGGCGGCCAGGGCCCGGTCGTAGTTGCCGGCCTGGAGCCAGCGGTTGACCTCGC
This sequence comes from Micrococcales bacterium, assembly GCA_024641605.1. Taxonomy (GTDB): domain Bacteria; phylum Actinomycetota; class Actinomycetes; order S36-B12; family CAIYMF01; genus Longivirga. The sequence goes on along the minus strand of JAHECT010000060.1, from coordinate 990 downwards.
CGGAGGGGCAGCCGGTGGTGCCGATGATCCCCGTGCCGTAGGTCGCCAGGAGCTCCCGGTCCATGCGCGGCTTGCGGTAGAAGCCCTCGAGGCTCGACAGGCTGGAGAGCCGGAACAGGTTGTGCAGACCCTCGTTGTTCTCCGCCCACAACGTCATGTGGGTGTAGGCCTGGCGACCCTTGGTGGCCGACTCGCCGTCCTCGGAGGTGCCCTCGTCGTAGCCCCCGCCGAAGTCGAAGGGCGAGCGCTCGAACCGGCCCTGCGGGGCGTAGTACCCCTCGATGCCGATGATGGGCTTGACCCCGGCGGCCTTGCCGCGCTTGTAGAAGTCGTAGGCGCCGTAGAGGTTGCCGTGGTCGCTCATGGCGAGCGCGGGCATCCCCAGGCGGGCCGCCTCGGTGAACAGGTCGGTGACGCGGGCCGCACCGTCGAGCATGGAGTACTCGGTGTGCACGTGGAGGTGCACGAACTCCGTGCTCACGGTCGGGCCCTCCCTGGGGTCGTGCGGTCGCCCGCGCGACACGCGGGCCGGGTCCCGGAGGCGCGCACGGGGGAAGGCGGCGGTGCGTCCGGAGGCCTCACCCTAACCCCCGGCACCGACCGTCCACGGGGCCCGCCCCGGCCCTCGCAGGTCGGTCGGCGTGTCGGTGATCTTGGTCGCGGCGGGCGGCGGTCCGACCCCCGAGCCGGGTCGACTCAGGAGCCCGCCAACGCACCGAGCTCGGCGTCGGTGACCTCGTCGAGGACCACCTCGGCCGCGGCGCAGTTCTCCTCCAGGTGGCCCACCGACTTGGTACCGGGGATGGGCACCATGACCGGGGACCGGCGCAGGAGCCAGGCCAGCGCGAGCTGGGCGGGGGTGTGACCCGTGCGGACCGCGATCCGGGCCAGCGGGCCGTCAGGCCCGGCGAGCTGGCCGGTCTGGATCGGGAACCACGGGATGAACGCGATGCCCAGCCGCTCGCAGTGCTCGAGCACGTCCTCGCTCTG
>JAHECT010000059.1 GCA_024641605.1 Micrococcales bacterium | reverse complement strand
CGGATCGTGCTCGCCTCGCGCAACGCCAAGAAGGTGCGCGAGATGGAGCGCATCCTCGCCGAGGCCGGTCTCGACCTCGAGGTCGTCGGCGTCGATGCGTTCGACGACGTACCGGAGGTGCCCGAGACCGAGGCGAGCTTCGAGGGCAACGCGCTGCTCAAGGCCCGCGCGGTGTGCGCGGCCACCGGCTTTCCGGCCGTCGCCGACGACTCAGGGCTGTGCGTCGACGCGCTCAACGGGATGCCCGGCATCCTGTCCGCGCGCTGGTCCGGCGGGCTGGTTCCCGGCACGGACCTCGACCGCGCCAATGTCGACCTCGTGCTCGCCCAGGTGGCCGACACCCCCGACGAGCGGCTGGGCGCGCAGTTCCGCTGCGCGGTCGCGCTCGTGCTCCCCGATGGCCGCGAGGCGACCGTCGACGGCGAGATGCGCGGGCGGCTGGTCCGACGGCCCCGAGGGTCGGGCGGCTTCGGCTACGACCCGATCTTCGTCCCCGACGGGCACGACGCGACCTCGGCGGAGCTGCCCGCCGAGGTCAAGGACGCGATCAGCCACCGGGGGCGTGCCCTGCGGGCGCTGGTCCCCGTCCTGGCCGACCACGGGCTCGGCTGACCCCTTCGTGAGGATCGGCTGCGTGAGACCCCACCCGCGCCCTAGCGTGCGGGCCGACACGGAGGAGGAGACATGACCGAGACGCCGCCACGGCCGGACACCCGCGACATGCTGGGGATCCACCAGGTGTTCCGTCGCGAGCTGCCGATGGCGGCAGCGCTCGTGCGCGGCTGCCCGGACGGGGACCGCGACCGTGCGGCGGCGCTGGCCGCCCATGTGGCCGTCGTGACGGACTTCCTGCACGTGCACCACGAGGGCGAGGACGAGCTCCTCTGGCCGGCGCTGTACGCCGCAGCCCCGGAGGAGGCCGAGCTCGTGGGCCGAATGGAGGCCGACCACGCCGGCTTGGAGGCGGCCATCTCCCGGGTGACCGCAGCCGTCGTCGGGTTCGCCGAGGACCCCGACCCCTCGTCACGAGAGGCGGCGGCCGACGCGCTCGAGTCGTTGAGCGAGTCCGTCGTCGCCCACCTCGACGCCGAGGAGGCGAGCGTCCTGCCGCTGTGCGAGCGAGTCCTGACGGTGGAGCAGTGGGGCGCCCTCGGCGAGCACGGCCGCGCCGCCCTCCCGCAGGAGCACGCCTTCACCATCTTCGGCCTGATCCTCGAGGAGATCCCGGCGGAGCAGCAGCGGTTCATCCTCGGGGAGATGCCTCCCGCCGTCGTGACCGCGTGGGAGCAGGTCGGGCGCCCGCAGTACGACGCCTACATCGCAGGTCTGCGCAGGCCCTGATCCCTGGTGCGGACGGCGGGACTCGAACCCGCATGCTCTGTGGAGCACAGGAACCTAAATCCTGCGTGTCTGCCAGTTCCACCACGTCCGCGCGGGCCGAGCCTACGGCCGCCCGGTCACGCGGTCGCGCCCCAGCACCAGGACGAGCGCGGCGACGAGGCCGACCGCCCCCGACACCGCCAGCGGCACGACACCGCCGCCGGGCCCCAGGCCCCAGGCGAGACCGGCCCACAGCCCGGCGGTGAAGACCGCGGCGTTGGACAGCGACTGGAAGACCCCCTGGGCGCGCCCCCGGTGGTCGTCGTCGACGAGGGAGGAGACCCAGGCCTTCCCGACGCCGTCGGTGAGGCCGGGGAAGAGCCCGTAGAGCGCCACGAGCAGCCACACCCACGGTCCCTGCTCGACAACCGCGAGCCCGCCGTACGCCGCGGCGAACGCCAGCAGCCCCGCCCCGTACACCAGCGGCCGGGGGAGGCGGTCGGACAGGGCGCCGGCAGGGTAGGAGGCGGCGGCGTAGACGATGTTGAACACGACGTAGGCCAGGACGACCTCGGTGGTGGAGTAGCCCAGGTCGGACACGCGCAGGAGGACGAGGGCGTCGGGGAAGTTGACGACCGCGATCCCGACGAGCACGGCGCACACGCGCCAGAAGCGCCGGGGCAGCGGGCTGCGCTGCGGTCGCCGCAGCCGCAGCGGAGGCCGGGGAGCGGGGGGCACCACGTCGGCCGGTGCCGCGGTGGGTCGGCGCCGCTCGACCACGAGGAAGGTGAGCGCGACCGACGCGACCGCCGGCACGACCGCCCACCAGAGCACCGCCTCCACGTCGCCGTCGAGGTACCAGAGCGCCGCGAGCGCGATGAGCGGCCCGATGACCGCCCCCAGGGTGTCGCCCGTCCGGTGGAAGCCGTAGGCGCGGCCCAGGTCGGCGGAGGGCACCGACGCGGCGATGAGCGCGTCGCGCGGAGCGGAGCGCACCCCCTTGCCCAGCCGGTCGACCACCCGCCCCACGAGCACGGCCGGCCACGCCACGGCGGCGGCCACGAGGACCTTCCCCACGGCCGCCATCGCATAGCCGGTGGTCACGAACGGCCGGCGGGCCCGCCCGTCCGACCAGCGGCCCGCTACGTACTTCGACAGGCCGGCGGCGGCCTCGGCCGATCCCTCGACGATGCCCAGGACCACGGGCGGCGCGGCGAGAACCCCGGTGATGAGGAAGGGGAGCAGCGGGTAGAGCAGCTCGCTGGCCGCGTCCTGGGTGAGGGACACGGCGGTGAGGACCACGAGGTTCCTCGTCAGCCACGGTCGCCGTCCCACGGGCGTGAGACTCGCACAGGTGCGCGTGAGACGTGTCACGAGGAAGGTGGGGAAATACCCTAGGGGGTATCGTCGTTGTGCGAGAGCGACGCCGGGAAGCCCCTGGCGGGAGCGACAGGAGACCTCATGACCCGCATCGTGGTCGTCGGCGGCGTCGCCGCCGGCATGTCCGCGGCAGCCCGGGCCAGGCGGCTGGACGAGGCCGCCGAGATCATCGTCCTCGAGCGGGGCGAGCACGTCTCCTTCGCCAACTGCGGCCTGCCCTACCACGTCGGTGACGAGATCACCGACCGCTCCCGGCTCCTCCTGCACACGCCGCGCTCGCTCAAGGCCTCCCTCGATCTCGACGTGCGCACGCGGCACGAGGTCGTTGCGATCGACCGTGCTGACCATCGCGTCACCGTGCGCGACCTCGACGCCGGGTCGGACTACACGCTGCCCTACGACGCGCTCGTCCTCGCGACCGGAGCGGAGCCCATCGTGCCGCCGCTGCCAGGGCTCGACCGGCCGCAGGTGCGCACGCTGCGGACCGTCCCGGACGCCGACGCGCTGCGTGCCCTGCTCGAGGCGGGGGCCCGCAGGGCCGTCGTCATCGGGGCCGGGTTCATCGGCCTGGAGACCGTCGAGGCGTTCCGTCACCGGGGCCTCGACGTGACTCTCGTCGAGCTCGCCCCGCAGGTCCTGCCGGCACTCGACCCCGACCTCGCCCAACTCGTGGAGCAGGAGCTCCGGCGTCACGACGTCGACGTCCGCGTCGGCACCGGGTTCACCGCCGTCGAGGAGGGGACCGCTGGGCACCCGGTCGACGTGGTGCTGGCGGACGGCTCGCGGGTCCCCGCCGACGTCGTCCTCCTCGGCGTCGGTGTGCGTCCCTCGACCGCGCTGGCTCGCGAGTCCGGGCTCGAGCTCGCGCCGAGCGGAGCAGTCGTCGTGACCCCGGACCAGCGCACCTCCGACCCGCGCATCTGGGCCGTGGGCGACGCGATCCAGGTCCACGACGCTGTGACGGGCGCCCCGGGCGTGGTCCCGCTCGCCGGGCCGGCGAACCGCCAGGGCCGCACCGCGGCCGACTCGATCATGGGCCGCGTGGTGGCTAGTCGTCCGGTTCTCGGTACCGCGATCGTCCGCGTCTTCGGTCTCACCGCCGCCGTCACCGGGCCCACGTCACGGCGTCTCGCGCTCGCCGGCGTCGAGCACCGACGCGTCAACCTGCACCCGAGCCACCACGCGTCCTACTACCCCGGCGCCCGGTCCCTGCACCTCACGCTGCTGTTCACCCCCGACGGGCGGGTGCTCGGCGCGCAGGCCGTGGGCACGGAGGGCGTCGACAAGCGCATCGACGTCGTCGCCGTGGCGATCCGGGCCGGGATGACCGTCGACGACCTGGCCGAGCTGGAGCTGGCCTACGCGCCGCCGTTCGGCAGTGCCAAGGATCCGGTCAACATGGCCGCGTTCATGGCCCAGAACGTCCTCGACGGGACGCTGGTGACCTGGTCGCCCGAGGACCTCGACACCGTCCTCGACGGCGGGCACCTCCTGCTCGACGTGCGCAGCGGGCGCGAGTTCGCCCAGGGGCACCTCCCCGGCGCGCTCTGCATCCCGCACACGCACGTGCGCGAGCACATCGACGAGATCATCGCGGCGGCCGCCGGCCGACCGGTCGCGATCATGTGCCGCACCGGGTTCCGCTCCTATCTCGCCCACCGAGTCCTCGCCGCCCACGGCCTGGAATCCGCCAGCCTCGACGGCGGGTGGGTCAGCCTGCTCGCCGCTCGCCCCGACGCGCCGGTCGTCGTGGGATCCCGAATCCCCGCGGAGGTGGGATCGTGAGCACCGGACCCTTCACCATCACCCTCGGTTCAAAGGACAACGCGATGGAGCTCGACCAGGAGTCGGCCGCTGCGGTGGCAACGCGGCTGCGGCGCGCCCGCGGACAGATCGACGGCGTCCTCGCCATGATCGAGGAGGGCCGGGACTGCACCGACATCGTGACCCAGCTCTCCGCGGCGTCCAAGGCCGTGGACCGCGCCGCGTTCGTCATCGTGTCCTGCGGGCTCACGGCCTGCATCGAGGCCGAGTCACGGGGCGAGGAGCCGCCCCTGGACCGCGCCCGCCTCGAGAAGCTCTTCCTCTCCCTGGCGTGACCTCGAGCCTGCCGACCGTCTCGGTCGACGAGCTCGCTGCGCTCCTCGCCGCCGACCCGGCCCTGGACGTGGCGAACCTGGCCGGGAGTCGATGCCGCGGGGAGCTCAGACGCCGAGCTCCCGGCGCAGCTTCGCCACGTGACCCTTCGCCTTGACGTTGTACAGCGCCCGCTCGACCGTCGCGGTGCCGTCGGCTGCCACGTCGACGACGAAGGTCGAGCGGATCACGCCCACGACCGTCTTGCCGTAGAGCTGCTTCTCGCCGTACGCCCCGAGCTCGGTGAGCAGCGTCCTGTCGGGGTCGGAGAGCAGCGGGAAGGTGAGCGCGTCGCGCTCGCGGAACCTCGCGAGCTTCTCGGGGGAGTCGGGGGACAGTCCCAGCACCGTGATGCCCGCAGTGTTCAGGGCGTCGAGGGAGTCGCGGAAGTCGCAGGCCTGCGTGGTGCAGCCCGGCGTCATGGCCGCGGGATAGACGTAGAGCACGACGCGCTCGCCCGCGTGGTCGGCCCAGGTGTGCCGGGCCCCGGCGTCGTCGGTCAGGTCGAGCGCGGGGACGGGGTCGCCGGGGGACAGGCGGACGTTGCTCATCGGGCGGCCTCTCGGGGTGCGGGTGCGGCGGGTCCGGGCGAGGCTATCGCTGCCCCGGCTCGCGGCGGCGAGCTTGTTGCGTATAGTTCGCATGTGCGAAGGCCAAGCAAGTCCACGGTGTCCGTGTCCGCCCTCGTCGTCGCCTCCGTGCTCGGCCTCGCCGGCTGCGGCTCGTCGACGGGCGCCGCCGACGCCGACGCCGACAGCACCCGGCTGACCGTCGCCACGACGGTCGCGCCCATCACCTCGATCGCGGCGGGCATCGCGGGCGACCGCGCGGACATCATCGGCATCGTTCCGGAGGGCACCAACAGCCACACGTTCGAGCCGCCCCCGCAGACCGCGAAGCTGCTCGAGCGCGCCGACCTCGTGCTGGTCAACGGCCTCCAGCTCGAGGAGCCCACCTTCGAGCTCGCCGAGGCCAACGCCAAGGAGGGCTCGGAGATCATCAAGATCGGCGAGCAGGTGCTCCCCGAGTCGGACTACATCTACGACTTCTCCTTCCCCGAGGAGGACGGCAAGCCCAACCCGCACCTGTGGACCGATCCGACCTACGCGATCAGGTACGCAGGCGTCATCAAGGACGCCCTCGTGCGACGCGACCCGGCCAACGCGGACTACTACTCGGCCAACCACGACGCGTTCGTCGCCGAGGCGACCGAGCTCTCCGAGGCGCTCAAGAAGGACCAGGCCACCGTTCCCGCGGGTGGTCTCGAGCTGCTGACCTACCACGACGCCTACGCGTACTTCGCGAAGACGTACGGCTGGACGGTCATCGGCGCCGTGCAGCCCTCGAACTTCGAGGACCCCCAGCCCAAGGAGATCGCGCGGCTCGTCGACCAGATCAGGGCGGAGCAGGTCCCGGTCATCTTCGGGTCCGAGGTCTTCCCGTCGAAGGTCCTCGAGCAGATCGCGGCCGAGACCGGCGCCCGCTACGAGGACACGCTGCGCGACGACGACCTCCCCGGCGCCCCCGGCGACCCGGAGCACTCGTGGCTGGGGTTGATGCGTTACAACTACCGGACGATGATCTCGGGGTTGGGCGGCACCACCGCTGCGCTCGACGCGCTCGACCTGACCGTCCCGGTACCGGACAAGGCGGACTATCCCCAGTGACCGATCCCCTGATCGCGCTCGACGGAGTCGGGTTCACCTACGGCGGTGCGCCCGTCCTGCGGGACGTCTCGTACGTCGTCGAGCCCGGGCAGTTCACCGGGATCGTGGGGCCCTCGGGCTCGGGGAAGACCACGCTGCTGCGGCTGCTGCTCGGCTCGCTCAAGCCCTCCCGCGGGCGGGTGGTGCGCGGTCCCGGGCTCGCGGTCAGCTACGTGCCGCAGCTGGAGACGGTGAACTGGAACTTCCCGGTCACGGTGGCCGACTGCGTCATCATGTCGCGCAAGCCGACCCGGCTGATCCCGCGCCCGACCAGGACCGAACGGGCCGAGGTCGCCGAGGTCCTCGAGCGCCTGGGCATCGCCGACCTCGCCGCGCGCCACATCCGTGAGCTGTCCGGCGGCCAGCAGCAGCGCATGTTCCTCGCCCGCGCGCTCATCCGGCGTCCGAGCCTGCTGCTCCTCGACGAGCCGACCTCGGGCGTGGACGTCCAGACCCGGCACGAGGTGCTGCACCTGCTCGACGACCTCAACCGCGACGGCCTGGCCATCGTGCTGACCACCCACGACCTCAACGGCATGGCCGCGCACCTGCCGCACCTGCTCGCCCTGCACCACACGGTCATCGCCAGCGGCACCCCGGCCGAGGTCATCGTCCCGTCGGTGGTCGAGCAGGTCTTCGGCGCGCGCATGGAGATCCTCCAGCACCTCGGCCTGCCCCTCGTGGTCGACAGCGCGGAGGGCGTCGACTCCCCGAGGCGGGCCGTCTGATGGGCGCGCTGTGGGAGACCCTGGTCGACCCGTTCAGCTACCAGTTCTTCGTCAAGGGCTTCCTCGCGGCCTCGCTCGCCGGCGCGCTGTGCGGGCTGCTCGGCGTGTTCATCACCCTCAAGGGGATGAGCTACATCGGTCACGGCCTCTCGCACGCCATCTTCGGCGGGTACGCCGCGGCGCCGCTCCTCGGCATCCCGATCCTGCTGGGTGCCGGCCTCTGGGGGCTGGCCTCGGCCCTGGCCATCAACGCCGTGGCCCGCACCCGGCGTATCGGCGCCGACGCGGCGATCGGCGTGGTCACCACGGCGTCCTTCGCCCTCGGCGTCGCGCTGCTGACCAGGTTCGGCAACAAGGGACCGGCGTTCGACAGCCTGCTGTTCGGCAGCATCAACGGCGTGGCCTGGGTCGACCTGTGGTTGCTCGTCGGGGTGCTCGTGGGCGCGATCGCGGTCTTCACGGTGCTCTACCGCCAGCTGCTGTTCACCACGTTCGACCCGGACGTGGCCGCCGTGTCGGGCGTCAACGTCGCCCGCATGGACACGATCCTCATGATCGTGCTGTCCATGTCGATCCTCGCCACCCTGAGCATCATCGGCGTGACGCTCGTGGCCGCCACCCTCGTCATCCCGGCCGTGGTGGCGCGCATGCTCACCGACTCCTTCGGCCGGATGCTGTGGCTCTCGACGCTCATCGGCACCGTGTGCGGCGCCGTCGGCATGTACCTCAGCTACCACCTCGAGATCCCGTCGGGCACGACCATCGTGCTCGTCAACGCGTTCGTGTTCCTCGTCGTGCTCCTCGCGACCCGGGGCCGCGGACTGAGCCGTACCGCGGGCATGGACGACCACACCGACGCGAGCTCCACCGCGATCAGCGTCCCGATGCCGCGGGCCTGACCCGGCGGCTGCCGTGATCGGCGTGCCCGCCCAGGGGGTCGCGGCGTAGGCTCAGCGGCGTGAGCGACGAGACCCTGACTGAGAAGGCCACCGCCGTGGGCGACGCCACCGAGTCCGCCGCCCGGAAGGCCTCGGACGCGGCAGCCTCCACCGGAGACGCCGTGCGCAGGATCGGCGACAAGGCCGCCGACAAGGCTGGTGAGGTCGCGAAGAAGACCACGACCGCCGCCGACAAGGGCGCCGCGTCCGTGGACAAGGCGGCGAAGGATGCCACGAGGTCGGTCAAGGACGCCGCGAAGGCTGCCAAGGATGCCGCGAAGGCGACCGAGGAGTCCGCGGCACCGCCGGCTCGCAGCCTCGACGAGATCGAGGCCGATCTCGATGCGACCCGCGCCCGGCTCGCCGAGAACATCGACGCGCTGGCCGACTACGTCAACCCGCGCAACCTCCTCGGTCGGCAGGTGGACAAGGTCAAGGGGGTGTTCGTCGACGAGTACGGAGGCATCAAGCCCGAGCCGATCCTCATCGCTGCGGGCGTCGTCGTCGCCCTCGTCGGCATCCGTCTGCTCCGTCGTCGCGGCCGCGACTGACCGCGGGAGACGTGTGAGGCCGCCGCGCGGCGTCGTCCCCGAGGTCCCCGGGCCTGGCCAGGAGTCCGTCTGGGACTATCCGCGCCCCCCGGCTCTGCGTGCCGACGCGCGCGAGGTCGTGGTGGTGCTCGGCGGGGTCGAGGTGTGCCGCACGGTCCGAGGGCTCACCGTCCTGGAGACCTCGCACCCGCCCACCTGGTACCTGCCGGCCGAGGACTGGGCCCCCGGCGCGCTGCGCCCGGGGGAGGGCACGAGCTTCTGCGAATGGAAGGGCACGGCCGTCTACCTCGACGTGGCGGCGGGCGGGCGCGTCGCCGAGGCCGCAGCCTGGACCTATCCGGAGCCGAGCGCCGCGTTCTCCCGGCTCGCCGGGCACGTCTCGGTCTATCCGGCCCGCATGGACCTCTGCACGGTGGCCGGGGAGCCGGTCCGACCTCAGGAGGGCGGGTTCTACGGCGGGTGGGTGACCTCGGACGTGGTGGGGCCCTTCAAGGGAGGTCCCGGGTCCTGGGGGTGGTGAGGCGCCGTACCCTCACGGCGTGACCACGCCCCCCGACACCACTCCGCTGCCCGACGGCTCGGTGCCGATCAAGCTGCTCCACGACCGCGTCCTCGCCCACGTCGACGACGGCGAGGGGGACCGACGCTCCAGCGGTGGCATCCTCATCCCCGCCACCGCCCAGGTGGGTCGACGGCTGGCCTGGGCCCGCGTGGTCGCGACCGGTCCCCACGTGCGCACGATCGAGGTGGGCGACCAGGTGCTCTTCGACCCGGAGAACCACCCGGAGGTGGAGCTGCAGGGCCTGGACTACGTGCTCCTGCGCGAACGCGACATCCACGCACTGGCGGCGGCCCGCGTCGCCGACGGCGCCCCTGGGCTGTACCTGTGAGCGGCGCCGACCGCGTCGCGGTCGTCACGGGTGCCGGCAGCCCCACGGGGATCGGCTACGCCGTCGCGCGCCGCCTGGTCGCCGACGGCGTCCGGGTCGTCCTCGGCGGGACCACCGACCGGGTGCACGAGCGGGCGCGCGAGCTCGGTGCCCATGCCGTGGGAGCCGTCGGGGACCTGACGCGGCCGGCGGCGGCGCAGGAGCTGGTCGATGCCGCGCTGTCGCGATGGGGACGCCTCGACATCGTGGTGGCGAATGCCGGGATGGTGTCGAGCACCGACGGCTGGGACGTGGACGCGCCGGTCGCCGACCTCGCCCCGGACGACTGGGACACAGCGATCGCGCGCAACCTCACCACGGCCTTCCTCACGGTGCGCGCCGCCGTGCCCGTGCTCGTGGAGCGCGGCTACGGCCGGGTCGTCGTGGTGTCCTCGACCACGGGCGTCGTCAACGTCATGCCGGGTCAGGCCTCCTACGCCGCGGCGAAGGCCGGTCTCGTGGGCCTGGCGCGCACCGTCGCCCTCGAGGTGGTCGGCCACGGCGTCACCGTCAACGTCGTGGCGCCGGGATTCATCGCCACCGGGTCGCAGCTCGAGTCCGAGGCGCGCGCCGCCGCCGCCTCACCCATCGGCCGGTCCGGGGCGCCGGAGGAGGTGGCTGCGGCCGTGGCCTTCCTGGCGAGCGAGGGCGCGTCGTTCGTCACCGGTGCGGTCCTCGTCGTGGACGGGGGGCAGTCCCTGCCCGAGTCGTGGGGCGTCTAGCCCGATCCACTAGTCCGATCCGTCGGGGCCGGGACTCGCGCCGCGCACGGGAAGGTCCTCGACCGGGGTCAGCACGGCCCAGATCATGGGGATCTGCAGCGGCATGCGCAGCCAGGCCAGGACGGCCTTGGTCGACCCGAGCCCGTCCTCCGCCGTCGCGTTGAGGGCGAACTGCAGGTTCGAGGGCCACACCGCGAGCAGCGTGATCGCCGACGCCGGTCCGGCCCACCGGCGTCGGGTGAGCAGCCCGTAGGCGCACACGAGCTCCACCACCCCGGCCGCCGCGTTGACCACGACGGGCGCCGGGAGCACGTCGGGCATGAACTCGGCGAAGGCCTCCGGGCGGACCAGGTGCAGCACCCCCGAGGCGGTGAACAGCCCCGCGACACCCAGCCGGACACCCCGTCGTACGCGCCCGCCACCCACCGATCCGCCCATGTCGTGCAGTCTGGTGCCTGGGCGCCGTCGGCGCGCGTCACCTGCCAGAGTGCTCCTATGGCCGAGTCGGACACCCCCCGTCCCGCGGGCGTCCGGGAGTTCCACGACGAGGACCTGAGCGGGGCGCGCTTCGTGCGGACGGACCTCTCCGGTGCCGTGCTGCGCGGGGTCCACGTCGACGGCATGGACCTGGAGGCGCCCTGGCTGCTGGAGTCCGGGTCGCTCCTGGTCAACGGGGTCGACGTCGTCCCCTACGTCGACGCCGAGCTCGACCGCCGGTTCCCCGGACGAGCGCAGCGCCGAGCGGGCGACCCCGAGGGGCTGCGTCGGGCGTGGGCCGCGCTCGAGACGACGTGGGCGGCCACGTGCGACCGGGTCGCCACCCTGCCCGAGGGGACGGTCGACATCCGGGTCGACGGCGAGTGGTCCTTCGCGGAGACGCTGCGCCACCTCGTCATGGCCACCGACACCTGGCTCGGCCGCGCCATCCTCGAGCTCGCCGCCCCCTACCACCCGATCGGTCAGCCCAACGTCGAGTACGCGATGGACGGTCACGACCCGTCGGTGTTCTCCTCCGCGCAGGCGACCTACGCCGAGGTGCTCGCTGCCCGGGCCGACCGGCAGACCATGGTGCGCTCCTACCTGGCCGAGGTCACCGACGACGTGCTGGCGCAGGAGCGCCGCAACCCGTGGGCACCGCAGCATCCGGAGACGGTGCTCGCGTGCCTGCACACCATCCTCGAGGAGGAGTGGGAGCACCATCGCTACGCCGTCCGCGACCTCGACGCGATCGAGCGGGGTCGCTGAGCCGTCCGGACGCCGACGCGCCGAGACCCCCGCTGCGGGGGAAGCAGCAGGGGTCCCGGGTCGGGGGAGAGGTGGCGTGCCTAGGTGCTCGACGGCGAGGTCGAGGGGTCCTCGTCGTCGTCGGAGGGCGGAGCGAACCGGCCCATGCCGTCCTTGATCCCCGTGCGGTCGGAGATCCGGACGGCGGTGACCGCACCGTCGGTCTCGACACCGAGGACCCGGACGTCGTCGCCCGTCTCGATCGAGCCGATGCCGTCGCGCTGGGCGTTGACGACGGTGTCGGCGGTGACGACGTAGGTCTGGGAGTAGCCATCCTCGCTGCGGACCGTGAGGGACGTGGAGCTGACGGCGGTGACCTCTCCGCCCTGGGTGTGCACGGTCCGGTAGCCACCGTCGCCGTCGGGCACGACGAAGGTGCCGTGGATGCCCATGCCGGGCCCGCCCATGCCGGGTCCGCCGCGGCCGTGGTGGCGGCCCGGCCCGGGGCGACCGTCGTCGTCGCCGTCACCCATCATCGGCCCGGGCGCCAGGGGGCTCGATCCCGACGGGGTCGGGCTCGGTGCGGTCGTCGCGGCGTAGGCCGTTCCGGCCAGGGCGAGCGCACCGACGCCGGCCAGCACGCCGACGGCCGCGGTGCGCGTCCTCGACCGGGGGGCGGCGCCGGTCACGACGGGGGCCGGGGTGGCGGGAACGTCGGGGGTGAGGCCCATGGGCTCCGCGGGCGGGGTCCAGCCGGGTCGCTGCGGGTCCATCGCGTGTCCTCTCGTCGCGGATCTGACGCCACCCACCATCGCCCGCGAACGTATGAGGATGCTGAGAACGCCCCGCCGCGGCCCTGAGAACAATGGTTGAAACATCAACTAATGTGAGGTACGCTCGGGTCCGAGGAGAGGAGGACGCCCGTGCCCGTCACTCGGCTCAACCACGCGGTCCTGTTCGTCCGCGACATCGAGCGCAGCGTGTCGTTCTACGCGGACACGCTGGGCTTCCGGACGGTCATGGCGCTGCGGGGCGCTGCGTTCCTGCAGGCGTCCGGCTCGAGCAACGACCACGACCTGGGGCTGTTCGAGATCGGAGCCGGCGCCGGCCCGTCGGGGGCCGGCCGGACCAGCGTGGGGCTCTACCACCTCGCCTGGGAGGTGGACACCCTCGCCGAGCTCGATCGCATCGCGGCGCTGCTCGTCGAGCGCGACGCCCTCGTCGGCGCGACCGACCACGCGACCACGAAGGCGCTCTACGCCCGCGACCCCGACGGCATCGAGTTCGAGGTCAGCTGGCTCGTCCCCGCCGCCCTCGTGGACGACGAGCTGCTCGCCCGGCGGTCGGTCAACCGGCCGCTGGACCTGCCCGCGGAGATCGAGCGCTACGGCGCCGACACGCGCGGTGGCATCGGCGTGTCCATCCCCGTGGGGGTGGCTCCGTGACCGAGCTCGCCGCCGCCCTCGACTACGCCCGCCGCCACCCCCGGTGCGTCCTCGTCACGCTCAAGGCCGACGGGCGGCCCCAGTCCTCCAACGTCCTCGCCGTGGTGGACGCCGACGGCGTCGTCCGGGTCTCGATCACCGACGGGCGCGCCAAGACCCGCAACCTGCGGCGCGATCCGCGGGTCAGCCTGCACATGGTCGCGGAGGACTTCTGGAGCTACGTCGTGCTCGAGGGTGAGGCCGAGCTCTCGCCCGTCGCCGCCGATCCCCACGACGACACGGTCGAGGAGCTCGTCGCGTACTACCGCGCCGGCAACGGTGAGCACCCCGACTGGGACGAGTACCGCGCGGCCATGGTGGCCGACCGTCGGCTCGTGCTCCGGGTGCGTCCCACCTACGCCTACGGCATGCCTGGCTGAGTCCGCCGCTGAGTTCAGGTCGAGTCGCGAGGTGTCACCTGGCGACGGCCTCTGCCTCGTCGTGAGGTGACAGCTCGGGTGCCCGCCGGACGAGCGTCGATGACAGGTCGCTCCGGGTGAGGACGGAGCACTGAAAGTAGTTGTCCCCCTTGGGGTTTCGGGGGGTCGGGACTGTCAGACCCCCTCCCTAGAGTGGTGGCATGACCTCGACCCCGACCCTCGACCTGGCCTCGCGGCTGGCCGAGCTGGTCGAGGTCGTGGGCGAGGTAGCGGCGGAGCTGGCGGGCCTGTCGGCGGAGG
>JAHECT010000058.1 GCA_024641605.1 Micrococcales bacterium | reverse complement strand
CGCGGCAGGTCCTGGCGCGTCGGCCCGGACGACCTGGCTCCATGCGGCCCGGCACGGTCTCGAACGAGCCGATCTCTGGCCGGTCCGAGGGGCCAGACGCCCGCTGCCCGCGACGGCCGCCGCCGCCCCGGCGGCCACCTGGCGCACGGTGCGCCGCGCGCTCGACGTCAGTCTCGTGAGCACCGGGGCCATGGCGCGCACCGCGCACGTCCTGGTCCTCGTGGCCGCGCTCATGCTGCCCGTGGCGGGAGCCGGCTTCATGGGTCTCACCCGTTCGGTGTCCAACGCCTGGGCTGCCGCGGCGACCTTCGCGAACTGGACCACGACCGTCACGTCCTTCGGCCCGTGGCTCTACTGGAAGCTCGACGAGACCTCGGGCACCACCGCCACGGACTCGAGCGGCAACTCCCGTCCCGGGACCTACTCGCCCAACGCGGGCGCCTTCACCCGCGGCGTGCCCGGAGCGCTCAGCGCCGCGCCGAACAACGCCGTCGAGCTCAACGGGTCGACCGCGTGCGTCTACACCGCCGGGGGTGCCGCGACGCCGGCGCCGACCACGTTCACCTCCGCCGTGTGGTTCCGGACCACCACCACGGCGGGCGGCAAGATGCTCGGCTTCGACTCGGTCCGGACCGGGTCCCAGTCCTACTCCTCTGGCGGGCGCTACGGCCGCCAGCTGTACATGGACGCCGCGGGCAAGGTGTGGTTCGGCACCGCGAACGGCACCAACGTGACCGGGCTCAGCTCCGCCGGTCCCCTCAACGACGGCTCCTGGCACCTGGCCGTGGGGGTGTTCTCCGCCGCGGGCATGCGCCTCTACGTCGACGGCGTGCTCGCCGGCTCGAACTCGGTCTCGACGGCGTCCTCCTACACGGGCTGGTGGCGAGCCGGCTGCGGCAACCTGTCCGGCTGGGGCTCCGCATGGGACGGCGGGGGCTCGCCGTCGGGCTCGTTCAACCAGCCGCGCGACTACCCCTTCGCCGGCGGACTCGACGAGGTGGTCGTCTGGCCCTCCGCCCTCACCGACGCCCAGGTGGCCGCGCTGTACGCGAGTCGCTGACCTGGGACGATCCTCCGGTTTGGTGCCCCACCGCACGGGTGGCAGAATGATGGGTCGCGTCCCGGTCGACGGCCGGGAGCCCGGTCCGGTTCACGTGCGAGCCCGCACGACCCGGCGCCACGATCCGAGGAGCACCCGTGAAGGCTGACATCCACCCCACGTACGTCGAGACGCAGGTCACCTGCGCCTGCGGCAGCACGTTCACGACGCGCAGCACCGCGAAGAACGGCGTGATCCACGCCGAGGTCTGCAGCGCCTGCCACCCGTTCTACACGGGCAAGCAGAAGATCCTCGACACGGGCGGGCGCGTCGCCAAGTTCGAGAAGCGGTTCGGCGCCAAGAAGGCCGACGCCTAGCACTCCCACGAGGGCGTCGTCCCGCACCCCGCGTGCGTGGACGGCGCCCTCGTCGCATCCCCGGTCCCGGCGCGCGCGAAGGGCAGCCCCGTGTTCGAGTCAGTGCAGACGTTGGTCGAGGAGTACGTCGGCCTCGAGTCGCGCCTGGCCGACCCCGAGATCCACGCCGACCAGGCGCTCGCCCGGCGCCTGGGTCGCCGCTACGCCGAGCTGCGCCCCGTGGTGTCGACCTACCGTGCCTGGGTGCAGGCCGGCGAGGACCTCACCGCCGCCGAGGAGCTCGTCGCCGACGACCCCGCCTTCCGCGAGGAGGCCGCCGAGCTCGAGGCCACGCGCGGCGAGCTGGCCGACCGCCTCCACGTCCTGCTCGTCCCGCGGGATCCGCTGGACGACTCCGACGTCATCCTCGAGATCAAGGCAGGGGAGGGCGGCGAGGAGTCGGCGCTGTTCGCCGGCGACCTGCTGCGCATGTACCTGCGCTACGCGGAGCGGCGCGGCTGGTCCGCGCAGGTGCTCGAGGCCGAGCAGTCCGACCTGGGCGGCTACAAGGACGTCACCGTGGCGGTCAAGGCGCGCGGCAGCGTCGATCCAGGGGAGGCGCCCTACGCCCGGCTCAAGTACGAGGGCGGCGTGCACCGGGTGCAGCGCGTGCCCGCCACCGAGTCCCAGGGCCGGATCCACACGAGCGCGGCCGGGGTGCTGGTGCTGCCCGAGACCGAGGACGTCGAGGTCGAGATCGACCCCAACGACCTGCGGATCGACGTCTACCGGTCAAGCGGGCCCGGCGGGCAGAGCGTGAACACGACCGACTCCGCGGTGCGGATCACCCACGTGCCTACTGGGATCGTGGTCAGCTGCCAGAACGAGAAGAGCCAGCTGCAGAACAAGGAGTCCGCGCTGCGCATCCTGCGGGCCCGTCTCGTGGCGGCCGCCGAGGAGGCCGCGGCCAAGGAGGCCTCCGACGCGCGCCGCTCGCAGGTGCGCACCGTCGACCGCAGCGAGCGGATCCGCACGTACAACTTCCCGGAGAACCGGATCAGCGACCACCGGGTCGGGTTCAAGTCGCACAACCTCGACGCCGTCCTCGACGGCGACCTCGAGGCTGTCGTGGGCGCGTGCATCGAGGCGGACCTGGCGGCGCAGATGGCCGCGCTGGGGGAGACCCGCTGATGCCTTCCTGGACCCCGCCCGGTCGGACCCTGCGCGACGCGCTCGTCGACGCCGAGCGCCGCCTGCGGATCGCTGAGGTCCCCTCGCCGCGCGTCGACGCTGAGCTCCTCCTCGCGCACGTGCTCGGCGTCCCCCGCGGGCGGATGTTCCTCTCCGACCCCATCGAGGCCGACGATTCGGTCCGGTTCGAGTCCCTCGTGGTCAAGCGGGTGGCCCGGGTCCCCCTGCAGCACCTCCTCGGTGAGGCGCCGTTCCGCCACCTCACCCTGGCCGTCGGCCGAGGCGTGTTCGTCCCGCGCCCGGAGACCGAGGCCGTCACCGAGCTGGCGCTCCGAGCCCTCCGCGAGGACGCCCAGGAGCGGGTCGCGGTCGACCTGTGCACCGGGTCGGGCGCGATCGCGCTCGCGCTCGCGACCGAGGTCCCGCACCTGGTGGTGCACGCCGTCGAGCTGGACCCCACCGCGCACGGCTGGGCCGAGCGCAACATCGCCGCTCATGCGGAGCAGCTCGCGGCGGCCGGCTCCCGGGTCGTCCTGCATCACGCCGACGCGACGACCGTGCACGCCGGAGCGCTCGCCACCCTGATGGGTCGCGTCGACGTCGTCGTGAGCAATCCGCCCTACATCCCCGACGGGGCCACCCCGCGCGACCTCGAGGTCCGCGAGCACGAGCCCGCTCGGGCGCTGTACGGAGGGCCCGACGGCCTCGACCTGGTGCGGGGCATCCTCGACGTCGCCGTGACACTCCTCCGCCACGGGGGTTCGCTCGTCCTCGAGCACGCCGACGACCAGGGCGAGGCGGCCGGGCTCCTCGGTGTCCCCGCCGTTGTCCGCGGGCACGGGGGCTTCGACCTCGTCGCCGACCACCCCGACCTCGGTGGACGCGACCGCGCGACCACGGCCGTGCGCGCCTGACAGGATCGCTCCCGTGACGCTGTCCTACGCCATGGCCGACCCGGCCGAGCGGCGCCGCGGGCTCGACGCCGCCACCAGCGCGCTGCGCCGCGGCGACCTCGTGGTCGTGCCCGTGGACACCATGTACGGCGTCGTGTGCGACGCCTTCTCCGCGCGCGGGACCGAACGGCTGCGCGCGGCGAAGGCGAGCGGGCCGGGACTCCCGCTCCAGGTGCTCGTCGGCACCCCTGCCACCATCGACGGACTCGGGTACGGGCTGAGCAAGGCGGCCCGCGACCTCGCCGAGGCCTTCTGGCCCGGTGGCCTCACCCTCGTCGTGCGTCAGCAGCCGAGCCTGGCCTGGGACCTCGCGGACGCCGCCGGCTCCGTGGGGCTGCGCATGCCCCTGCATCCCGTGGCGCTGGACCTGGCCCGCGGGTTCGGTCCGCTCGCCGTGAGCGCTGCGGCCCGGGCCGGGTCGCTCGCCCCCGCGGTCGTGGCCGAGGCCGTCGAGCAGCTGGACGACGAGGTCGCCGTCTACCTCGACGGCGGTCCCTCCCTCCCGTCCGCGCCCAGCACCATCGTGGACGTGACCGGTCCCGTGCCGCGCCTGATGCGTCCCGGAGCCGTCGACCTCGACACCCTGCGGTCGGTCTGCCCGGACGTGGTCAGCGACTAGGCTGACCGGCCATGACCACACCCTCGCCCGCGTGGGGCCCCGACTTCGCGGCCCTCGAGGCCGTCGATCCGCAGATCGCCCAGCTCCTGCTCGACGAGCGCGACCGGCTCAACTCCGGCCTGCAGCTGATCGCGAGCGAGAACTTCACCTCGCCCGCCGTGCTTGCGGCGCTGGGGTCGACGCTGTCCAACAAGTACGCCGAGGGCTACCCCGGGCGGCGCTACTACGGCGGCTGCGAAGTCGTGGACGAGGCCGAGCGCCTCGGCATCGAGCGGGCCAAGGAACTCTTCGGCGCCGAGCACGCCAACCTCCAGCCGCACAGCGGCGCCAGCGCCAACATCGCGGCGTACGGTGCCTTCCTGCAGCCGGGCGACACGGTGCTCGCCATGAGCCTGCCGCACGGCGGGCACCTCACCCACGGCACGAAGGTGTCCTTCTCCGGGAAGTGGTTCAACGCCGTGCACTACGGCGTCAGCCAGGACACCGAGGACATCGACTACGACCAGATGCGCGCCCTGGCCCGCGAGCACCGCCCGAAGATGATCATCTGCGGCGGGTCCGCGATCCCGCGGCTCATCGACTTCGCCGCCTTCCGCGAGGTCGCCGACGAGGTCGGTGCCATCCTCATGGTGGACGCGGCGCACTTCATCGGCCTCGTCGCCGGCAAGGCGATCCCGAGCCCGGTGCCCTACGCCGACGTCGTCACCTTCACCACGCACAAGGTCCTGCGCGGTCCGCGCGGCGGCATGCTCGTGTGCAAGGAGGAGCACGCGGCCGCGCTGGACAAGGCCGTGTTCCCGATGATGCAGGGCGGCCCGCTCATGCACGCCGTGGCGGCCAAGGCCGTCGCCCTGCGTGAGGCCGCCACCCCGGAGTACCACGACTACGCCCGACAGGTGATCGCCAACGCCCAGACCCTCACGGCCGCCCTGGCGGCCGAAGGGATGCGCCCGATCACCGGGGGCACCGACACCCACCTGGCGCTGCTCGACCTGCAGGGTCTGGGGGTCACCGGCGCCGAGGCCGAGGCACGGGCGGGAGCCGCCCGCATCGTGCTCAACAAGAACGCCATCCCTTATGACCCGCAGCCGCCGAGCGTGGCGTCCGGGATCCGTGTCGGCACCCCGGCCACCACCACGCAGGGCATGGACGAGGCCGACATGAAGGCCATCGCCTCGCTCATCGTGCGGGCGGTCACCGACGAGAGCCAGGCCCCGGCGGTCGCGGCCGAGGTCGCCGACCTCGTGGCCGGCAAGCCCGCCTACCCCGTCTGAGCGGCCCGCGTCCGTGCGCGAGTACCTCCTCTGCCTGTTCGTCGCCGCGTCGGTGACCTACCTGGTCACGCCGCTGGCGCGCTCGTTCGCCCTGCGGTGGGGCGCCATGGCCGAGGTCCGGGACCGCGACGTCCACGACGAGCCGACCCCGCGCCTGGGCGGGCTGGGGATGCTGGCGGGGCTCCTGGCCGCGCTGGTGGTCGCGCGCGAGCTCCCGCTCATGAGCTCGGTCTTCGAGGACTCCGACGAGCCCGTCGCCCTCCTCTCGGGGGCGCTCGTGCTCGTCCTGCTCGGGATGGTCGACGACCGGTGGGGCCTGGACGCGCCCACGAAGTTCGCCGGCCAGGCCCTCGCGGCCGCGGTGATGGCGCTGCAGGGCATCGCCATCGTGTGGCTGCCCATCGGTGGGACGTTCGTCCTCGACCCGGTCACCTCGGTCCTGCTCACCGTCCTCGTGGTGGTGGTCGCGGTCAACGCGATCAACTTCGTGGACGGCCTCGACGGGCTCGCAGCGGGCATCGTGGGCATCGGCGCCCTGGCCTTCTTCGCCTACTCCTACCTGCTGTCCTTCGAGTACGGCTTCACGCGCGCGACCATCGCCGCGCTCGTGTCGGCGGCCCTGGCCGGGATGTGCCTGGGATTCCTCCCGCACAACCTCAACCCCGCCCGGGTGTTCATGGGCGACACCGGGTCGATGCTCATCGGGCTCCTCCTCGCGAGCTCGGTGATCACCCTGGTCGGCCAGCTCGACCCCAACGTGGTCCCCGGCCCCACCTTCGTGCCGGCCCTGCTGCCGATCCTGCTCCCGGCGGCGGTCATGGCCGTGCCCCTGCTCGACATGCTGCTCGCGGTCGTACGCCGCACGAGGGCCGGCCGCAGCCCGTTCGCGCCCGACAAGCAGCACCTGCACCACCGGCTCCTCGAGCTGGGCCACTCCCAGCGCCGCGCGGTCCTGCTCATGTACGGCTGGACGGCCCTGCTCGCCTTCACGGCGGTGGGCCTCGCCTTCGTGCCGCCCGGGGTGGCCGCCGTGTGGTTCGTGGCCGGCGTCGGGGCACTTGCTCTGGCGGTGCGCTGGCCCGCGCTGAGGGCCGCGCGCTCGCGCGCCTGAGACCGCTGTCACCCGCAGTCCGTTTGGGCAGGTCAGGTCGCTGGCCGTAGAGTCGGGGCCGTGCCCGCCGCCCCCGACGGACCGACCGCATCCGGCCCGACCGCCTCCGGTCTCCTGACCGGCTCCCAGGCGACCCGTGCGGTCCTGCGGGCGGCCGTCATCCCGACCCTGGTCGTCGGGGTCGTCGCCGTGATCGCCGCGACAGTCCTGCGCGGCCCCGCGGGCGCCGCCGCCGCGGTGCTGGCGCTCGTGATCGTCGTGGGCTTCTTCGCCAGCGGGCAGTACGTCCTGGGCCGCATCCTCACGAGCAACCCCCAGCTGGTGCTCTCCGGCGGTCTGCTGCTGTACCTCACGCAGGTCCTCGTGCTCTTCGGGCTCATCGCCCTGCTGCGGGACGCCTCGTGGCTGGACTCCCGGGTCTTCGCGGCCGTGGTCGTGGTGCTCACGCTCGTGTGGACCACCGCCGCCGTGCTCGCCACGATGCGCACGAAGGTGCTCTACGTCGAGCCCAGCACGGGGGAGGAGGGCCCGTGAGCGCCACCTCGCAGGGCCGTCGCCCGGTGCCGCCCCCCGTGTCCGGCCACCGTGACGCGCAGTGGTACCGTCGCTCCGCGACGAAGGCGTCCGCGGACTCTCCGGACGCGCAGCCGGCAGGCCGCGTGACCGACGACGACGCGTGGGCAGTCGTCAGCCACATCGCCGCAGGGATCCTGCTCTACGGCGGCCTGGGCTGGCTGCTCGGCTCGTGGCTGGGGAACCGGCCGCTGTTCGTCGCGGGCGGGGTCCTCTTCGGAGTCTCGCTCTCGCTCTTCATGCTGTTCCGTCGACTCGAGTCCAAGGGACCCGGGCCCGAGACGCTGCGCCAGGACCGGTCATGACCGGTCACCGCACGGAGGTCGTCACACCGATGCAGGCCCTGACCCGCGCCACCCTCCAGGAGTCGTCCCGTGTCCGGTGAGCTCACCGCTGTGGCAGCCGAGGGCGGCTGCCACCTCAGCGTCGGCGACTGCGGCTTCCCCGCTCCCGGGTCGGAGATCTTCTTCTTCGACGAGGTCGCCCGGTGGACGATCTTGAACACGGAGATCAGCGTCACCAAGCCGATGATCCTGCTGTGGATCTCGGCGATCGTCGTGATCGCGGTGTTCGTGGCCGCCTTCCGCAAGGCCAAGGTCGTGCCGAAGGGTCTGCAGAACGTGGCCGAGTACGGCTACCTCTTCGTGCGCGACGGGATCGCCCGCGACACGATCGGCAAGGAGGGCGACCGCTTCGTCCCCCTCCTGTTCGCCTTCTTCTTCTTCATCTGGATGAACAACCTGATGGGGATCATCCCCTTCGCGCAGTTCCCGGTGACCTCGAAGTTCGCCATCCCCGTCGCGTTCGCCACGATCATCTACCTCGCCTGGGTGCCGCTCGGTATCAAGCGCCAGGGCCTCGGACCGTTCCTCAAGAGCATGACGATGCCCCCGGACGTGCCCAAGCTCATGTACGTCCTGCTCATCCCGATCGAGATCCTGAGCAACTTCATCGTCCGGCCGTTCACGCACAGCGTGCGTCTGTTCGCGAACATGTTCGCCGGGCACATGCTCATCGCGACCTTCTCGATCGCCGCCTGGTACCTCTTCCCGACCGACCTGATCAGCGACCCCGACGCGCTGAGCTTCCTTGGGCTGCTCGGTTCGGCCGCCTCGACCGTCGTCACTATCGCGCTCACCGGCTTCGAGTTCGGCATCCAGGCGCTGCAGGCCTACGTCTTCACCCTCCTCGCCGCGGTCTACCTCAACGACTCGGTGAACGCTCACTGACCTTCTCGACCCGCACGACCCCGCACCACCAGCCCGACCCGTGACCGGCGGAACCGCCGCCGGCCGACACAAAGGAACACGACATGTCGCTCCTCGCTGAGGTCACCGGCTCGCTCGGCTCGATCGGCTACGGCCTCGCCGCCATCGGCCCGGGTATCGGCGTCGGCATCATCTTCGGTCAGGGTGTGCAGGCCATCGCCCGCCAGCCCGAGGCCTACGGTGTCATCCGCCAGAACATGATCCTGGGCTTCGCGCTCACCGAGGCGCTCGCCCTCATCGGCTTCGTCGCGCCGTTCGTCTTCGGTCCCTGATCCTCGCCGTACGGACGCAGTCACTCCTGACGAAGGGTCAACCCCGTGAATCTCCTTGCCTCTGAAGGCAGCACCCAGGTCCTCGGTGTGCCGCTCGACGAGCTGATCCTCGGCCTCGTCGCGTTCTTCGTCGTCTTCGGCGCCCTGGCGAAGTTCGCCCTCCCGGGCATCCGCAAGGCGCTCGACGAGCGCACGGCGGCGATCGAGGGGGGCATCTCCCGTGCCGAGGCCCGTGAGGCCGAGGCGACGGCGATGTACGAGCAGTACCAGTCCCAGCTCGCCGAGGCCCGTGCCGAGGCCGCCCAGATCCGGGCCGCGGCTCAGGCCGAGAAGCAGGCCATCATCGAGGAGGCGCGTACCGAGGCCTCCGCGGCCGCCGCGGCGGTCACCGCGCGTGCCGACGCCGCCATCGAGGCCGAGCGCGCCTCGACCGTGGCCTCGCTGCGCCGCGAGGTGGGGTCGCTGGCCGTGTCGTTGGCCGGCAAGGTCGTGGGGGAGTCCCTCGAGGACGACGCCCGCGCCCGCGCCACCGTCGACCGCTTCATCGCCGACCTCGAGGCGCAGGCGAACGGAGCCGCTCGGTCATGATCGGCTCCTCGCGCGATTCCCTCGCGTCGCTCCGGGCGTCCCTCGACGCCCGGCGCGCGGACGCGGGCTTCGCGTCCGTGCCCGGCGATCTGCTGGCGGTGGCGGGGGTCCTCAGCCGGGAGAAGTCCCTGCGCCAGGCGCTCGCCGACGCCGGCCAGCCGGCCGGTGCCCGCACCGGGATCGCGGCCGGCCTCTTCGGTGGGCAGATCTCCTCTGCCGCGTCAGCCGTGCTCGGTGACGTCGTGGCGGCGCGCTGGTCCTCGGACGGGGACCTGGTCGACGCGGTCGAGGCGCTCGCAGCGCAGGCGTCCTTCGCGCTCGCCGAGGCCGACGGCAGCCTCGACCGGGTCGAGGACGAGTTGTTCGCCTTCAGCCGGGCGGTCGACTCCTCGCCTGAGCTGCAGCTGGCCCTGACCAATCCTGCGGCCTCCGCCGAGAGCAAGGCCGCGCTGGTGCGCGACCTGGTCGGGGGCACGGCCACGACCACCACGACCGCCCTGCTGGCGCACGCCGCGGGGCACCTGCGCGGGCGACGTCCGGCGGCGGCCGTGGAGGAGCTGGCCAGACTCGCCAGCGACCAGCGCCGCCAGGTGCTCGCGGAGGTGCGTGCGGCGGTGGACCTGAGCCTGGACCAGCGCGCCAGGCTCGCCGCAGCACTGTCCACCCTCCAGGGCCGCCAGGTCCGCCTCAACGTGATCGTCGACCCTGAGGTCGTCGGCGGCATCGTCGTCCGGGTGGGCGACGACGTCATCGACGGCAGCGTGTCGAGCCGGCTCGAGCAGGCCCGACGCGCGCTGTCCGCCTAGACCCGCACGACCGAACGACCTTCCAGACCCGCAGGCGCCGAACGGGCGCGAGGAACGAGAGAGCAGGACACCATGACGGAGCTGTCGATCCGGCCGGAGGACATCCGCGACGCGATCGCGCGGAACGTCGAGTCGTACGCCCCCGCGACCACGCGCGAGGAGGTCGGCCGCGTCACCGAGACCGGTGACGGCATCGCGCGCGTCGAGGGCCTGCACTCGGCCATGACCAACGAGCTGCTCGAGTTCGAGGGCGGCCTGCTCGGTCTCGCGCTCAACCTCGACGTCCGCGAGATCGGCACCGTGCTGCTCGGCGACGGGTCCGCGATCGAGGAGGGCCAGGCGGTCCGCCGCACCGGGGAGATCCTCGCCGTCCCCGTCGGCGATGGCTTCCTCGGCCGCGTGGTGGACCCGCTCGGCAACCCGATCGACGGCAAGGGGCCGATCGAGGCCGAGGCACGCCGCGCCCTCGAGCTTCAGGCGCCGACCGTCGTCATGCGCCAGCCGGTCAAGGAGCCCATGCAGACGGGCATCAAGGCGATCGACGCCATGACGGCCATCGGCCGCGGCCAGCGCCAGCTCATCATCGGCGACCGCCAGACCGGCAAGACCGCCGTCGCGATCGACACGATCATCAACCAGAAGCAGAACTGGGAGTCCGGCGACCCGAAGAAGCAGGTCAAGTGCATCTACGTCGCGATCGGCCAGAAGGGGTCGACCATCGCGGCGGTCAAGGGCGCGCTCGAGGAGTACGGCGCGATGGAGTACACCACGATCGTCGCCTCACCGGCGTCGGACCCGGCCGGCTTCAAGTACCTCGCGCCGTACACCGGCTCCGCCATCGGCCAGCACTGGATGTACCAGGGCCAGCACGTGCTCATCATCTTCGACGACCTGTCCAAGCAGGCCGAGGCCTACCGCGCCGTGTCCCTGCTGCTGCGCCGTCCGCCGGGCCGCGAGGCCTACCCGGGTGACGTGTTCTACCTGCACTCGCGGCTGCTCGAGCGCTGCGCGAAGCTCTCCGACGAGCTCGGCGCCGGGTCGATGACCGGTCTGCCGGTCATCGAGACCAAGGCGAACGACGTCTCGGCCTACATCCCGACCAACGTCATCTCGATCACCGACGGTCAGTGCTTCCTGGAGTCGGACCTGTTCAACTCGGGCGTGCGCCCGGCCATCAACGTCGGCATCTCGGTCTCCCGGGTCGGCGGTTCGGCGCAGCCGAAGGCGATGAAGAAGGTCGCCGGTCGTCTGCGTCTGGACCTGGCCCAGTTCCGCGAGCTCGAGGCGTTCGCGGCCTTCGGCTCCGACCTCGACGCCGCCTCCAAGGCCCAGCTCGAGCGCGGTGCGCGACTGGTCGAGCTGCTCAAGCAGCCGCAGTACCAGCCCTTCCCGATGGAGGAGGCGGTCGTCTCCGTCTGGGCCGGCACCACCGGTCGCCTCGACGACGTCCCCGTGGAGGACGTCCGCCGGTTCGAGCGGGACTTCCTGGACCACCTCAAGCGTGACCACAAGGACGTGCTCGAGGCCATCCGGGGGACCGGGGACCTCTCCGACGACTCCCTGACGCTGCTGGAGCGCGCGATCGACGGGTTCAAGAAGACCTTCACCACCTCGGCCGGCACCCCGCTGGTGAACGAGGCCCCGGCGGAGGCTCTCGAGGAGTCCGAGGTCGAGCACGCGACGATCACCCGGGTCAAGGGCTGATCGAACCGTGGGTGCACAGCTGCGGGTCTACCGACGACGGATCAAGTCCGTCCAGGCGACCAAGAAGATCACGAAGGCGATGGAGCTCATCGCGTCCTCGCGGATCGTGAAGGCGCAGCAGCGGGTGGAAGCGGCGCGTCCCTACACCCGTGAGCTGATCCGGTCCATCTCGGCGGCGGCCTCGCACACGCGGGGCGGTCACCCCCTGACCGAGACGAACCAGCGCCTGCGCACACGCGCGGCGGTGCTCGTCATCTCCGCCGACCGCGGGCTGGCCGGCGCGTACTCCTCCGCCGCGATCAAGGAGGGCGAGCAGCTCAGCGCCCTCCTCACCGAGCAGGGCCTCGAGGTCGTCCCGTTCCTCGTGGGCCGCAAGGCCGTGGGCTACTACCGCTTCCGCGGACGGGAGGTGGCGCAGAGCTGGACGGGGTTCACCGACCAGCCGGCGTACCACCACGCCAAGGAGATCGCTGCGGCGCTGCTGGACATGTTCCTGACCCGCACCGAGGACGGCGGGGCGGACGAGATCCACATCGTCTACACCCACTTCCAGTCGATGGTCGCGCAGCGCCCCACGGTGCGTCGGATCCTCCCGCTCGAGATCGTCGAGCAGACGGCCGAGGAGGCCGCCGCTGCCGGCCAGGGGCCCTTCCCGCTCTACGAGTTCGAGCCCTCGGCGGCAGCCGTGCTCGACTCCCTGCTCCCGAAGTACGTCGAGAACATGGTCTTCTCGGCGCTGCTGCTCTCCGCCGCGTCCGAGCACGCTGCCCGTCGGCGTGCCATGAAGTCGGCGACCGACAACGCGGAGGAGCTCATCAAGACCCTCACGCGCCAGGCAAACCAGGCCCGCCAGGCCGAGATCACCCAAGAGATCAGCGAGATCGTCGGCGGGGCCGACGCGCTCTCCGCATCCGCATAGGAGTCGAGGACAACCATGACTGCAACGACTGAGACCACGACCGGCGTCGGCCGCGTCGCCCGGGTGACCGGACCGGTCGTCGACGTGGAGTTCCCCGTCGAAGCGATGCCGGAGCTCTACAACGCCCTCCACGTGGACGTCTCCTTCGGCGAGGGCCAGGAGAGCCGCACCCTCACCCTGGAGGTCGCCCAGCACATCGGCGACAACATGGTCCGGGCCATCTCCATGCAGCCCACCGACGGACTCGTCCGCGGTGCCGCGGTCAGCGACACCGGCGACGCGATCACGGTGCCGGTCGGCGACGTGACCCTCGGGCACGTGTGGAACACCCTCGGCAAGCCGCTCGACGTCGAGGAGTCCTCGCTCCAGATCACCGAGCGTCGCGGCATCCACGCGCAGGCGCCGACCTTCGACCAGCTCGAGAGCAAGACCGAGGTCTTCTGGACGGGCATCAAGGTCATCGACCTGCTCACCCCCTACGTCAAGGGCGGCAAGATCGGCCTGTTCGGTGGTGCGGGCGTCGGCAAGACCGTTCTCATCCAGGAGATGATCTACCGCGTCGCCGAGAACTTCTCCGGCGTGTCGGTGTTCGCGGGCGTCGGTGAGCGCACCCGAGAGGGCAATGACCTCTTCGGCGAGATGACCGAGTCCGGCGTCATCAACAAGACGGCGCTCGTGTTCGGCCAGATGGACGAGCCCCCCGGCACGCGTCTGCGGGTCGCGCTCTCGGCCCTCACCATGGCGGAGTACTTCCGCGACGTGCAGAAGCAGGACGTGCTCCTCTTCGTCGACAACATCTTCCGCTTCACCCAGGCCGGCTCCGAGGTGTCGACGCTGCTGGGCCGGATGCCCTCCGCGGTGGGCTACCAGCCGACCCTGGCCGACGAGATGGGCCAGCTCCAGGAGCGGATCACCTCGACGCGCGGCCACTCGATCACGTCGCTGCAGGCCATCTACGTCCCCGCGGACGACTACACGGACCCGGCGCCGGCGACGACGTTCGCCCACCTCGACGCGACCACCGAGCTGAGCCGGCCGATCTCCGAGCTGGGCATCTACCCCGCGGTGGACCCGCTGAGCTCGACCTCGCGCATCCTCGACCCGCGCTACCTGGGCGACGAGCACTACGCC
>JAHECT010000201.1 GCA_024641605.1 Micrococcales bacterium | reverse complement strand
CCTCGGAGACAGCCGTGCCAGGGCTGGTGCGCATCGTGAACAGCGCCGGCTCGCTCGCCCGGCAGTGGACGCTCCCGGCCTCGACGGGCGCGAGCGTGACCTGGGACGGGACGACCGCTGCCGGTGGGCGCGTGGCCGACGGCAGCTACCGCGCGATCGTGTTCCTCGCCGACCACGACGCGGTTCTGCGCCAGGTCGCGTCCCTCCCGATCAGCGTCCGACGCAGCCAGGCCGCGACCCCGACCATCAGCCTGTCCACCCGCACCGTCTACCCGGTGCGCGACGGCTTCAAGGACGCCGTCCGGATCACGACGAAGGCGGGGCCGCCCGCGGCGTTCACGTGGCGGGTCATCAAGGACGGCCGCGTCGTGTGGATCAAGCGGTTCAGCCGGACGCTCAAGGCGACCTGGACCTGGCGTGCGGTCGACAAGAACGGCCGCCGGCTGGCCCCCGGCCGCTACACGCTCAAAGTGAGCGCGCGCGGCGGCGAGGGGACGACGACGGTGCGCAGCCGGACGATCTCAGTGTCCTGGCGGCGCGCGGTGGCGCAGTCGTTCACGCTGCGGCCCTCGCCCGCGACGGTCGCCCGCTACGGCGGCGGAAACCCGCAGGCCCCCTACGTCGTGAACGACTACGCCTACTTCCCCGCCGACTCCGTGATCACGTTCTCCCGGCGGCTGCCCGCCTCCGTGAAGCCGCACAGCGGGATCCGGATCACCGCGTGCGGGCGGCGTATCGGGACCACGAAGCCCCGACCCGTGCTCGGCTACTACGCCGGGCGGGCGGACAACCCGGCCTACTACCCGGTCGCCCGCGACCTCGTGGCGGGGTCGGGTTGCGCGACCACCACGTCAGGCCCCCCGGTCCGGGCCAAGGACGGCGGCACCCTCCGGTGGTACATCGCCAACCTGCGCACGAGCACGTCGAAGTGGCGCCTCAACTCGTTGACGATCACCGGCACCCGCTACGTGCTGAGCCGGTGACCGCTCCCGGCGAGCTGGACCTCCTCGCCGCGCGGATCACGTCCGCGGGACCGACGGTCGGCCCGGTGCGCCTCGTCGTGATCGACGGCCCCGCCGGGTCGGGCAAGACCGCCACGGCCGAGGCGCTCGCCGCGCTCCTCGACGGCGCGCCCGTGGTGCACGCCGACGACCTCTACGAGGGCTGGCCGGTCGTGCCGGGCGCCGCCGACCGCGGTGCGGCATTCGCCGACCTGGCCGAGCGCGTCTCCGCCTGGCTGCTCGACCCGTGGTCGCGCGGCGTCGTCGCCACGCACCCCGTGTGGGACTGGGCCGCCGCCCGGTGGGCCGAGCGCGAACGGACGGTGCCGCCCGAGCCGGTCGTCCTCATCGAGGGGGTCGGAGCAGCGGCCCGGCCGATGCGGGCGCGTGCGGTCGCCTCGGTGTGGGTCGTGCACCCCGACCGCGAGGAGCGGCTGCGCCGTGTCCTGGACCGCGACGGCGACCAGGTGGCCGAACCCATGCGGGCGTGGCAGACCGACGAGGAGCGATGGTTCGACGCAGACGGCACCGCGACGGGGTGCACGGTCCGCCTCGAGACCTGACTCAGCGACGCAGCAGCGCCCTGCGGGGACAGGCGCGCACGGCTGCGTCCGCCTGGCGATCCGCCCGGGCGTCCGTGGGGTCGATGACGATCGGGTACCCCCACGAGTCCGACCGCACCACCTCGGGGGCCACGTGCAGGCAGATCCCGACGCCCTCGCACCGGACCGGGTCGACCAGCAGCCGGGCGTGCCCGCCCGTGCTCATCGGGGGGCCGCCTCTGGGATCGGCAGCAGGTCGCTGCGGGTCGGCGAGCAGCCGCGACGCCGGCCGCGCCGGTGCCGGTGCCCTTGCTCCTCGGCGAGGTCGAGCGCCGAGGCCAGCATGCGCAGGGCGCCGTCGGGCAGGCGGCAAGCCCCGCGCCCGGCGATCTCGGCCCGGTGGCGCTCGAGGAGGCGGCGCCCCGACGCCGAGAGGCGACCGGCCACGAGGTCGTCCACGAGGTCCGCCACGGCGGCCAGGCCCAGGACGCAGGGTCCGCACTGGCCGGCCGAGGACTCGGCGAAGTAGCGCACGAGCCGCGCGGTCTCCTCCAGCAGGCAGGACCCGGCCGGCAGCGGGGCCACGAGACCGGCGCCCAGGGACAGCCCCGCGGGGCGCAGGGCGTCGAGGCGCAGCCCGCGCGCCCGCTCCCAGCCCACCCAGCTCCCGCCGTACCCCCCGAGCAGCAGCGCCGTCGGGGCG
Organism: Micrococcales bacterium; assembly: GCA_024641605.1. Taxonomy (GTDB): domain Bacteria; phylum Actinomycetota; class Actinomycetes; order S36-B12; family CAIYMF01; genus Longivirga. Next base: position 1,431 of record JAHECT010000201.1, on the reverse strand, counting down.
GCGCCGGGAGCCGGCGGCTCCCACCAGCGGTCCACGACCTCGCCGAGGGTCAGCTCGCCCGCGGCGTCGACCACGGTGCGGTGCCGGGCGCTGACGACGGTGAGGAGTGAGGAGTCCGCGCCGGGCAGGCCACGGGCGACGAGCGCCACGCGTGCCACCGTCTCGGCGTTGGCGACGAGAACGGGACGGTCGGTCCACGGGCGCGCGGGGTCGGGCACGAACCGCGGCAGCACCGGGCCGCCCTCCAGCGCCCGGATGATGCCCGTCGCCTCGCCGGAGAGGTAGCGCCCCGGGGCGGTGAGCACCCGGACGCCCACCATGTCGTCGCGCTCGGCCATGGCGCGGCGCAGCGCCCGGGAGGTCGCCTCGGCACCCTCGTGCAGCCACACCACCGCGTCGTCGGCCAGCACGACCTCTCGGGCCGTCACCAGACCGTCGAGCACGAGGTGCGGTCGGGTCTGGAGCAGGGCCGCGTCCTTCGCGCTCGCGGGCTCCCCCTCGGCCGCGTTGACCACGACCGTCCCGCCGGGACCCGCGGCACGGACGGAGCGCCACTTCACCGACGTCGGGAAGTGCCCGCCACCCCGGCCGGTCAGGGCGGCGGCATCGACCGCGGCGAGCAGCTCGTCGGGCTCAGCGGCGCCGGGTCGCGAGCCGTACGCGGCCAGGTGGGCGGGCAGGTCGTGGGCGAGCGCCCCCGACCGGACCTCGGTCCCGTCCCGCGGGACGACGACGGGGGCGTCGAGGACCGCGGTGTCCAAGCGGTTCATCGCGACACCTCGCGCGCCCGCTGCCGGGAGAGCGCCGCGACTCGGTCGCGCGGACCGGACGCGGAGTAGCGGCTGACCCCGAGCCCCACGACGAGCAGGCCGGTGACGCCGTAGACCGCCAGAAGGAAGGGGGTGTCCGTGCCTGCGAGGACGCCGTGCCACCAGACCAGGACGAAGGCGACCGAGGACACCTTGTGCACCGGCCACCACACCCGCAGCGGCAGGCGACCGGCCAGAGCCGCTGTGCCGCCCGCCGCGAGCCCGGCGTAGAGCGCGAGGACGCCCAGCGTCACGGGCAGCGGCCGGTAGGTCGACCCGAAGGGCACGAGGGCGCCCCACCATCCGACACCGGCCCAGGCGTCGGTGGCGAGCACCACGACGTGCAGGACGGTGAAGACGAAGGTGAACGCGGCCAGGCCGGCATGCAGGCGGACCCGAGTGGCCAGGCCGAGCCGTAGCCGCGCGGGGGTGCGCGGGTGGGAGAGCAGCAGGCCGGTGACGACGAGGGCGGTGAGCAGGAGGTAGGAGCTGATCCCCGCCGACCGACCCAGGACCCAGGACGACATGGGCGCGCCGGTCGCCGTGACGATGGCGGTGCCCAGCAGCCATCCCGTGGCCGCGGCGCTGAGCGCGCCCACCACGATCCGGGCCAGGGTCCGCA
>JAHECT010000200.1 GCA_024641605.1 Micrococcales bacterium | reverse complement strand
CTGCCCGCCGCGCCGCCTCCGCCGCGGCCGCCCGCCAGGCAGCGGACCGCGCCAGCCGGGATGCGAGCCGGTCGACCCCGGCGCCGGACCCCAACGACGCCTCGACCAGCCCGGAGCGCACCAACTCCGGCCAGGACACCAAGCCCGCCCCGCCGCCGCCCGCCGACAACGGCGGCTCGGCCTCCAGCCGGGCCAGGATCGCGGTCGCCTACGCCCTGTCCAAGGTGGGCAACTCCTACGTAGCCGGCGGGTCCGGCCCGAGCGTGTTCGACTGCTCGGGGCTCACCATGGCCGCCTGGCGTCAGGCGGGGGTGTCCCTCCCGCACTACTCCAAGGCGCAGTACTCGGCCACCCGCCGGGTCAGCCGCAGCGAGCTGCGCCCGGGCGACCTGGTGTTCTACTTCGGCTCCGGCGCGCACCACGTCTCCATGTACATCGGCGGCGGCATGATGGTGAGCGCGTCCAACCCGCGCGACGGCGTCGAGGTCATCGCGGCCTGGGGCCCCTGGTACGGCAGCCGGTACTCCGGCGCCGGCCGGGTCGGCTGAGCACCGTCGGCTCGTCGCTGTCCGGCTCGACCCGTACCGTGGTGCGGTGAGCGCTGATCCCTGGCTCGTGCCGCCCAGCACGATGCCGCCGCGGCGCCGCCGGTGGCCGGTGGTCGCGGCCGCACTCGCCGTCCTCGTCTCGTTGGGCGCCATCGCGTCGGCCCTGCCCGACACGCCCCGGATCGGCGTCGTGGCCCAGGACCCCGCCTCGCTGGGTGACGCGCCCGGCGACGCGGCCGGGGTGCCGGGGGAGGTGCTCGATCCCACCTCCCGCCGAGCGGCGCTCGCGCAGCTCCTCGTCGACCGCGGTGAGGCGGTCCGGACCGGCGACCGACGTGCCTACCGGGCGCAGAACGCCCCCGGCGCGGTCGTGCCGGCGTTCGACCGGCTCGCGGCTCTCCCGCTCGCCGGCTGGGGCTACACGATCGACGCGCTCACCTCCGCCGAGGATCCGCGCGAGGTCGAGCTTGCGGTCACCGTCCGCTACCGGCTGGACGTGGACGTGGCCGATGCCGTGGTGGGGGAGCGACTCACGGTGCGCTACGACGGGACGGCCTGGCGGGTCGTGCGGGAGGAGACCGACGGTCCGCGGGCGCAGCCCTGGGACCTGGGCGACCTCACGGTGGTCCGGGGCTCCTCGTCGCTCGTCATCGGGGTCGGCGTCGACGCGACGATCGCGCGCTCCTACGCCCGCCTGGCCGACCGGGTCACCCCCGACGTCTCCGCGGTGTGGGGCCGCACGTGGAGCCGCGCGCCCGTGCTCGTCGTCGCCCGCACCACGACGATGGCCGCGCGCGGCCTGGACCGCTCGGCCGAGTCGATGCGCGCCATCGCCGCGGTGACGACCGCTGAGGACGGACTCGACTCCCGTGCCGGCGGGCGGGGCGCCGACCGGGTCTGGACCAACACGCCCACGATGGCGACCCTCACCGAGCTCGGCCGCGAGATCGTCCTGCGCCACGAGATCACCCACGTGGCCGCGGGCGCGGCAGCCACGGGGCGGACCCCGCTGTGGCTGGAGGAGGGCTTCGCCGAGTACGTCGGCTACCGCGGCTCGGGGGTGCCGCTGCGGACGGCGACGCGGACCGTGCTGGCCGAGCAGCGCGCCGGCCGGGGTCCTCGCACCCTCCCGAGCGCCAGCGACTTCTCCGGGGGGTCGATCGCCGTGGCCTACGAGGCGGCGCACCTCGCCTGCTCCCTCGTCGTCCAGCAGGTGGGGGAGGACGGGCTCGCCCGGCTCTACCGCGCGACGGCGGCTGGGACGGGCGACGCGGATGCGAACGTGGCTGCGGCACTGCGCGAGGTGCTCGGTGTCTTGACGCCGCAGTTCCAGCGCCAGTGGCGGTCCTACCTCGACCGGCTCGCCGACTGAGCGGCGGACACCGCGGGGTCGCACTTCCCGTGCCGGGCAGCGGTCAGCGCGGAGCGCGGAGCAGGACGTGGTCCGCCGTGCGGGCCACCTCGGTCCAGCCGCGTCGGGCGACCAGCAGCTCGGCCAGGGCGCGGTCGGTCCGCAGCAGCGCTTCGGTCGGTGCGAGCTCGTCGAGCAGCGTCTCCCATCCGGGAGCACCGGATTCCAGCTCGGCGTAGTCGCGGAGGTAGTCGGACCCGTAGCGGTCCGTCCGTCCGTCGATGGCGACCTGGACCGCGGGTGGCGGCCCCGCGCGCCACAGGACCGCGCCCGAGACGCCGTAGGTGGGCAGCACCCGCGCGCCGGACTCGATCCGGTCGAGCAGGGCCAGCGGCACCCGCGAGGGGTCGAGCGGCGTCGCTCGGGCGCCCGCCGAGACGAGGGCGAGCACCAGCGCTGCCCCCACCAGCAGCGCTGAGCCGAGGCGTTCCGGGCCGCGGGAGGCGGGTGGGGAGGCAGCCGGCTCGTCCCCCCAGGCGCGCGCGAGCATCGGCACGGCCGCGGGCGCGAGTGCGAGGAGAGCGGTGGGCAGGTTGCGGTAGGCGCTGAGTGCGAAGGCGACGAGTGCGCCGACGTAGACGAGCTCGCCCACCGACGGTCGCACGCGGCCGCGGGCCCAGGACACGGTCAGAACGAGCAGCAGGACGACGAAAGGGATGCTCGCCGGGTGCCAGATCTCGACCCGCTGCCACTCCTTGATCGTCTCCGCCGCGGCCGAGAACCGCAGGACGGCGGTCACGTTGCCGATGCCGGCAGGTGCGATGACGGCCACGATCAGGCTCGCGAGCGATTGCCCGACGAGCACGCTGACGGTGCGGTCCCACGACCGCCGGTCCAGGACGCGGGCGAGGCCCGCGAGCAGGAGGAGGGCAGGCGCGAGGATCCATCCGCCGTGGAACTGGGCCCAGACCCACACCGTCGGAAGAAGGAGCCACCAGCGTGGGACCCGTCCGTCGCGCCAGGCACGATGAGCCCACCACCCCACCACGGGCGCAAGGATGTAGGTGAGCTGCTGACTGCGCTCCTGGACGAACACCGCCAGCTCGAGCGCGGTGAGCGTGAACACCACGACAGCGGGTCGCACCGGGCGCTTCGGGATCGTGACGAGGGCCAGGCTCACGAGCGCTATGGCGGTCGTGGCCACACGGTAGAGCAAGGCCGACGAGGTCCCCGAGCGCTCCTCGAGCCACGCGAGGAGAACCTCGGCGAGCCACTGGGTGCTGACCCACGTGTCGGGGGCCGGGGCGAACGACCAGCCACGCCCCGCCTCCGCGGGCGGGATCCCCGCGAGGATGTCGCGCCCGACCAGCAGGTGCCAGTAGTAGTCGACGTCCCTGATGGGGCCGGACGCTGCTGCCAGGAGGACGACCGACGCGGCGACGGCGGCGAGCACCAGGTACGGCGCGGGCCGCGCGCCCGGTCGGGTCAGCAGGACCCGCCCTGCTGGGTGAGGATCGCCTCGCAGGCGTCCTGGAAGTTGTTCGCGTTGTTGCGTCCCACGAAGAAGATGGCGGCGACGATCAGCGCGGCGACACCGGCGATGAGCAGGCCGTACTCCACGGCACTGGCTCCGGTGTCACGCAGCAGGTGCCGTCTCATGTCGCATCCTTCGGGTCGGTCGGGGCCGGAGCAGAACGGCCCTGGTACCGACGTCATGACGACGGGGTACCAGGGCCGGGCAGCTACTAACCGATCGAGTCGGCCACGTCGCTGAAGGTGGTCTCGACGTTGCGGCCG
>JAHECT010000199.1 GCA_024641605.1 Micrococcales bacterium | reverse complement strand
GTGCCGGGGCTGGTGGACGCCGCGCTCGCCGCGCGCGGCCTCGCCGCCGCGCCGGGTGCCGACGAGCTGCGGGCGCGCGCCCGGCGGTGGGGACCGGATCTCGTCTCCGGGGTCCGGGCCGTGTTCGGCGCGACCCTCGAGGCCGACACGCTGCTGGCCCGGCTGACCACGATCGCGGTGACCGGCTGGGCGGAGCGGAGCGAACCGCTCCGGGACCGCGACCGGGACCGGCTCCTCGAACCGGACTGGTTCGCCCGCCCGGACGCGATCGGCTACGTCGCGTACGCCGACCGGTTCGCCGGCACGCTCGAGGGGGTCGGTGAGCACGTCGACTACCTGCGCGAGCTCGGGACGACGTACCTGCACCTGATGCCGCTGCTGCGCCCCCGCCCCGGTCCGAACGACGGGGGCTACGCCGTGGCGGACTACCGCGACGTGCGGGCCGACCTCGGCTCGATGTCCGACCTCGAGGCGCTCGCGACCGCCCTGCACGAGGCCGGCATCGCTCTCACCATCGACCTGGTCCTCAACCATGTGGCCCGCGAGCACCCGTGGGCGGCCGCCGCCCGGCGGGGCGACCCGCGACACCGGGCGTACTTCCACGTCTTCCCCGACCGCACGGAGCCGGACCGCTACGAGCGGACCCTCCCCGAGGTCTTCCCCGACTTCGCGCCCGGCAACTTCACGTGGGACGACGAGCTCGACGGCTGGGTGTGGACCACGTTCAACGACTACCAGTGGGACCTCAACTGGTCGAACCCCGACGTGGTGTGCGAGTTCGCGGACCTGATGCTCTTCCTCGCCAACCGCGGCGTCGACTGCCTGCGGCTCGACGCGATCGCGTTCCTGTGGAAGCGGATGGGAACCGACTGCCAGAACCAGCCCGAGGTGCACGCGTTCACGCGGGCGCTGCGCGCCGTCGCCCGGATCGCCGCTCCGGCCCTGGTCTTCAAGGCCGAGGCGATCGTGCCGCCCGACGACCTCGTCCACTACCTCGGTGTGGGCGAGTACGCGGGCGCGGTGTCCGACCTGGCCTACCACAACAGCCTCATGGTCCAGATCTGGTCGGCGCTGGCGACCGCGGACGTGCGGCTGCTCGTGACGGCGCTGGACCGCTTCCCGCCCAAGCCGACCACCACCGCGTGGGCCACCTACTTGCGCTGCCACGACGACATCGGGTGGGCTGTCGACGATGCGGACGCGGGTGCGGTCGGCTGGTCCGGCCACGACCACCGGCGCTTCCTGTCCCGGTGGTTCGTCGGGGACTTCCCCTCCAGCCCGGCGCGGGGCGCGCGGTTCCAGGTCAACGAGGCCACAGGCGACAGCCGGGTCAGCGGCACTGCGGCGTCGCTGGCGGGCGTCGAGTCCGCGCTCGCGGCGGGCGACCCCGCGGCACTCGACCTCGCCCTCGACCGCCTGCGGCTCGCGTACGCGATCGTCTACGGCTTCGGCGGGCTGCCGCTGCTCTACATGGGGGACGAGCTCGCGCTGCTCAACGACCAGGGCTATCTCGACGAGCCCGAGCACGCCTCCGACAACCGTTGGCTGCACCGACCGCGCCTGCCGTGGGCGCGGGCCGAGCTGCGCCGGTCGCCCACGACCCTCGAGGGCCGGGTGTTCGCGACGGTCCGCTCGCTGGCCGAGGCCCGCCGCGGGCTCCCCTCGCTGCACGCCGCGGTGGAGTCGCGACCGACCCTGACCTCGGACCCGGCGGTGCTCGCGGTCGTGCGCGAGCACGCGGCCGGCGACGTCGTGCAGCTCTACAACGCATCCGCGGAGGAGAGGTGGGTGGACGACGCCGTCCTCGGCCGGCTGCGCCACCGCGATCTCGTCGACCGGCTCGGCGAGGGCGCGCCGGCTCGGGGGGACGGACGCATCCGGGTGTCCGCCTACGGCGCCCTGTGGCTGACCGCCCGTCCCTGAGGACGGTCCGGACGGGTCAGTGCGCGGCGTCCTCGATCTCGGACTCGACGACCCGCTCGTGCTCCTGCTGGCGGGCGAAGGAGGCGACGATCTCGGCCTCGGCCTCGGCCCGGCCGACCCAGGTGGCGCCCTCGACGCTCTTGCCGGGCTCGAGGTCCTTGTAGACCTCGAAGAAGTGCTGGATCTCGAGGCGGTCGAACTCGGGCACGTGGTGGATGTCGCGGATGTGCTCCATGCGCGGGTCGCCCGCGGGCACGCAGAGGACCTTGTCGTCGCCCCCGGCCTCGTCGGTCATCCGGAACATCCCGATGGCGCGGCACTTGATGAGGCAGCCGGGGAAGGTCGGCTCCTCGAGCAGCACCATGGCGTCGAGCGGGTCGCTGTCCTGGCCCAGAGTCCCCTCGATGTAGCCGTAGTCGTTCGGGTAGCGGGTCGAGGTGAACAGCATCCGGTCCAGCCTGATGCGGCCGGAGTGGTGGTCCACCTCGTACTTGTTGCGCGACCCTGCGGGGATCTCGATGAGGACGTCGAACTCCACGGGACAGCTCCAGTCGGGGTGCGGGGAAGGCTCCGGGTGGTCGGCCGCCGCCGGCCGTGACCTAGTGTTCCTCAGTCGGACGAGGAGCACAGCCAGACGCGGGAGAGTTCGTGATCGGGGTCACGCCGGCACGTCGCCTGAGGGCGCCGCTCGTCGTCGTGCTCGCCCTGTCCCTCGCCGCGGTTCCCCCCGTCGCGTCGCACGCGGCCTCGTCCAGCCCCGCCGCCGTCCCGGCCCCGCCGGAGGTCCCGGGCCAGGTGCTCGCCCCGGTCGCCGTGACGGCCACGCCCGGTCCCACGCCCTCGAACGCTCCGACGGTCGCTCCCGCGGTGAGCAGGGCGTTGGCGTCCCCGGCGCTCGGCGGCGACCTGTCGGTCGTGGTCATCGACGCCGTCACCGGCCTGGTGCTGTACGAGGACGACGGTGAGCGGGCGCAGATGCCGGCGAGCACCGCGAAGACCGTCACGGCGGCCACCGCGCTGCGTCTCCTGGGGCCCGACTCGCGGCTCGCCACCCGGGTCGTCGCCGGAGCGGTCCCCGGGCAGATCGTTCTCGTGGGCGGCGGCGACGCGACGCTCACCCGCGAGCCGACGACGCGGGCTGACCTGCCCGCCGGCCAGGCGGCGCTGCCGGCCAGCATGAGCGACCTCGCCGAGCGCACGGTCGCCGCGCTGCGGGCGGAGGGCGTCACCACGGTCGCCATCGCGATCGACGACTCGCTGTTCAGCGGGCCGCGTGTGTCGCCCGGCTGGCCGACCGCCTACGTCGCGACCGGAGTCGTCTCGCCGGTGTCGGCGCTGTCGGTGGACTCCGGGCGGACCGGCCCCGGCGCCCGCGACCGGGACCGCGACCCGGCGCTCGCCGCGGGCCGCGAGCTGGTCGCCCGTGTTCGGGCCGCGGGCATCAGGGTCTCCGGCCCGGTCACCCGTGCCGCCGCGTCCTCGACGGCCGAGGAGCTCGCGAGCGTCACCAGCCCCTCGGTCGCCGACCTCGTCGAGCGGATGCTCACCGAGTCCGACAACGACCTCGCCGAGGCTCTGGCCCACCTGTCCGGAGCCGCGGCCGGGTTCACCGCGAGCTTCCAGGGCGGGGCGGCGGCGGCGCGGGTGACCCTCGACGCGCTGGGGGTGCCGACCGAGGGCGTGCTGCTGCGCGACGGCAGCGGTCTCTCGCGCGAGGACCGGTTGCCCGCCGACACGGTCGCGGGCGTCCTCGCGGCCGTGGTGGCCGACCTGC
>JAHECT010000198.1 GCA_024641605.1 Micrococcales bacterium | reverse complement strand
TGGGCGTAGGCGCGCCCGTGGCCGCAGCCGCGGCCGGAGGAGCGGGCTGCTCCGCCGGGAGCGCGGGCTCGTCGGGGGTGACGACGGACTCGGCTGCGGGCGTCGGGATCGGCTGCGGCGCGACGGGTACGGCCGACGGCGCGCTCGCGGATGGCGCGGCGGGTTCGGCCTCGTCCGCCGGTTCCTGGGCGACCTGCTCGGACGTACCGGGCGCGGCGACCGACGGATCCTCGACCGGGGCGGGCGCCTCGGGAACGGCCGGGGGCGTGGGCAGGGGAGCCTCGGGCTCCTCGAACAGGTCGCCGAAGCTCGGCGTCCCGGATCCGTACTCGCTGCTCACGGTGTCCAACCGTACGGGACTCACGCCGTCTCCCCGGCAGGCGGCACGAGTCGCGCGCGCGTGCCCTCGCTCGAATCGCCGAGCTCGGGTGCGCTGAGCGGTCGGGTCGCGGTCGTCAGCAGGCGCGGAGCGGGGAGCCCGGCGTCGCCGTCGCCGGGGTCGACGACACCGAGATCGCCGAGCCGTCGCGCCGTGACGAGGACGCGCGACTCCAGGGAGCCGACGGCGCTGTTGTAGGCCACGACGGCGGTGTCGAGCGAGGACGCGAGCCGCGCGAGGTGCCCGCCCATGGTGGTGAGCCGGCCGTGCAGCTCGCGGGCAAGGGAGTGCACCTCCCGCACGTTGCGCGCGGCCGAGTCCTGTCGCCACGTGTGCGCGACCGCGCGCAGGAGGGCGAGCAACGTGGTGGGGGTCGCGAGCACGACATCGCGCGCGAAAGCGTGCTCGATGAGGTCGGGGCGAGCCTCCAGCGCCGCGGACAGCAGCGCCTCCGAGGGCAGGAACGCCACCACCAGCTCGGGGGAGTCGTAGCGGCGCCAGTACTCCTTGGCGCCGAGGGCGTCGACGTGGGCGACGAGGTCGGCTGCGTGCTTGCCGAGCCAGCGCCGGGCGGACTCGTCGTCGGTGGCCGCGGCCGCCTCGAGGTAGGCGGCCATCGGGACCTTGGCGTCGACCACGACGCTGCGCCCGTCGGTGAGGGAGACGACGAGGTCCGCCCGCAGCAGGTCGCCGACCTCGTCGCGCGTGCTCGACTGCTCGACGAAGTGGACGTGGGGGAGCAGCCCGGCCACCTCCACCGTCCGGCGCAGCGCCATCTCGCCCCACTGCCCGCGCACGTCCGTGCGGCGCAGCGAGGAGGCGAGGCGACCGGTCTGGTCGCGCAGGGACGCGGCCTCCACCCGGGACGCCCGCACCTGCTCGGCCAGTTCGGCGTGGGCGGCGGCGCGGTCCGCCTCGGCCCGGGCGAGGTCGCTCTGCACCCGGCCCAGCGTGTCGGTCACCGGCCGGACGAGCGCCTCGACGGCGGCCCGTTCAGCGGCCAGGCCGCCCCCGTCGGGACGGTGGGTGCGGATGACGAGCAGGACGAGACCGGCACCGAGGGCCGCGCCGAGCAGCAGGCCCACGAGCAGGGGAAGGAGATCGGTCATGGCCCGAGCCTGCCCGGGGGGTCCGACAGCGCCGGGGTTGACCTTGACGCCACGTCAACGTCTAGCGTGCTGGTCGTGGGTGAGCGGGAGTCCTGGTCGATCGTTGAGGTGGCCAGGCACGCCGGGATCACCTCCCGCACCCTGCGCCACTACGACGACCTCGGGCTCGTGGTCCCGGCCTACGTCGGGACCAACGGCTATCGCCACTACGAGCGCCCCCAGCTGCTCCGGCTGCAGGAGGTGCTCGTGCTGCGTGAGCTCGGGCTCCCGCTCGACGCGATCGCCCGGGTGCTCGACGGGACCGGCGACCGCGTCGCCGTGCTGCACGCCCACAGGCTCGAGCTGCTCGCGGAGAGCGAGCGGCTCGCCCGCCTCGCCGCAACGGTGGGGCGGACCATCGAGGAGATCCAGGCAGGAGGCGCGACGACGATGCGACCGGAGGAGCTCTTCGACGGCTTCGACGCCGAGAAGCAGCAGGCATACGAGGCCGAGCTGGTGGACCGCTACGGACCTCGCGCGCAGGAGCGCATCGACGAGTCGTGGCGGCGCGTCGGCCGGATGAGCACGGATCAGGCGGCGCAGGTCCAGGCGGACCTCGCCGAGCGCGACGCCGAGTACGCCGCCCTCCTGGATGCGGGCGTGCCGGCCGACGACCCGCGCACCCAGGCGGTCACCGCGCGCCACTACGCCTGGGTCGACCAGTTCTGGACCCCGGACGCGGAGGCGTTCGCCGGCCTGGGCGACCTCTACGTCGACCACCCGGACTTCCGGGCCCGCTACGACGCGATCCGCCCCGGCCTGGCCGAGTACGTCCGCGACGCCATGGCCGTCTACGCCCTGGACCAACTGATCTGAGGTGTCGCTGCCGCCGAGGCCGACCGGGATCCGCGTCGGGGTGGGCGGAGTCGTCTCTCCTGGCGGGTGTTGGCGACCCCGCCCACCGGCCCTGCGGCGCGAGCCGGCCCTCAGGCGAGGACGGCCTCGCGGGGCGCGCGGGAGGAGCGCACGGCGTACACCACGAAGAAGGCGGCGACCAGCGCTCCGACCGCCGCGAGCCAGAGGAACCAGGTCATCCAGACTGTCGTGACGACGGAGGCCACCGCGAGGCTGGCGCCCGCCGCGCGCGGATGCCGCGTGAGCGCGGTCACCGACCAGACGGCCAGGCCCAGGCAGACCACGGCGACGAGCCCGATCGACGCGCCCCACACCCGGTCCTGGTCGTTGCGGTCAGGTGCGACCAGGTTGTAGAGCAAGCCGACCGCCACGACCGCCGACCAGGCGGCCACGACGCCCCCGAGCACGTAGGCGACCGTGGTGCGACCGTCGCGCGATGACGTGGCGCTCATGTTCTCCTCCTGACGTCGTGCGGATCGGGCGATCCGCAGCTGATAGCTCCGCCAGGAGAGGTCGGCAGGGGCGCCCAGAATGGCGCGCACGGTGACCGCACGGGCGTGACGCCCGCCCGGCTCGCCCCGCAGGCGCGCGTCCGTGCGGTGGTCGTGCAGGTCCGAGGCGAGCTCGTCCCGCCGCTGGGAGGCGACGTCGTCGGGGAGCCCGCGCGTGTACCAGTCGCACCAGGCGAGGACGGCGGACGTGAGGGGCTCGCGAGCCGCGCGCGCGGTCATGCGGGAGCCGTCCCCAACGACCGGTGCGCGGGGGTCGCGCCCGCGGCACGGCGCAGCGCCACCTCGCCTACGCCTGTGACGCGGTAGAGCCGGCGGCGCGGCCGACCTTCGCTGGCGGCTACCTCCGCGTCCTCCCAGCGCGAGGTGAGCAGGCCCTGGTCGGCCAGTCGGCCGAGCGCCTTGTAGAGGGTGCCGTGCGCGGTCAGACCCCGGCCGTCCTGCCCGTCGGCCATGGCGGCGGCGAGCGCGAAGCCGTGGAACTCCTCGCCCGCACGACCGAACTCGATCCCGGCCGCGAGGATCCGTTCCTCGATCGGGAGCAGCGCACCTGCCCTGCGTCGCACCATGGCGCATTTATAGGAAGATATCTTCCCCGTGTCAAGGGCGGCGAGCGGTTCACGTCGCTTGCGCCGCGGTCGGGAGCGTGTCGGCAGGCACCTAGACTCCTGGTCCGTGGCCCTCACCATCGGGATCGTCGGACTGCCCAACGTCGGGAAGTCGACCCTCTTCAACGCCCTGACCAAGAACGACGTGCTCGCGGCGAACTACCCGTTCGCGACGATCGAGCCCAACGTCGGCGTCGTGGGTG
>JAHECT010000197.1 GCA_024641605.1 Micrococcales bacterium | reverse complement strand
CGTGGTCGAGTCGGTCCGGCGGCGCGCCGGTGCGCCGGTGCTGGGCGTCCTCGACGTCGTCGGCCCTGACGCGGTGCCCCTCGACGAGGCCGTGGCCACGGCGCGCGACACGCTCCGGACCCTGGGCCTCGTGCACCCGGCCCCGCTCGTCGTCCTGGTCGGCCACGGGGGCGCCGCCCCGAACAACCCCCACGTCGCGGCGTACGACTGCGGCGCCTGCGGCGGCCAGCCGGGAGGGACCAACGCGCGCGCGCTCGCGGTGCTCCTCAACGACGCACGCGTCCGGGACGGCCTGCGCCGGGAGGGTATCGAGATCAGCGACCGGACCTGGTTCCTGGCGGCCCTGCACGACACGACGCGTGACGAGGTCCACGTGCTCGACCGCGCGTCCGTCCCCGACCACCTGGTCCCGGTGCTCGCCTCGCTGGAGCTCGACCTGGGCCGCGCCCTGGACGCCGTCGCCGGGGAGCGCCTGTCGGCCCTGCCCGCCGCGCCTCGCCGTGGGGCCCGCCGGCACCTGCGCCGCCGCGCCGCTGACTGGGCCCAGCCCCAGCCCGAGTGGGGTCTCGCAGGAGCCTGCGCCCTCGTGATCGGTCCGCGCCGGATGACGGTGGACGCCGACCTCGACGGCCGCGTGTTCCTCCAGTCCTACGACCCGGACCTCGACCCCACGGGCGAGCTGCTCACCGGGCTCTTCGGGGGCCCGCTCGTGGTCGCGCAGTGGATCACGCAGCAGTACTGGTGCTCGACGGTGGACCCCGAGCGTTTCGGCGCGGGCGACAAGACCACCCACAACGTGGTCGCCCCGGTCGACGGGGGCGGCCTGCTCAGCGGCGTGCTGACCGGCGCCCGGGGCGACCTGCGGGTCGGGCTGCCCTGGCAGGCGGTCTCGGCGAGCGCCCCGTCGGGCGGTCGGTGGACGGCCGGACTGCCCCAGCACGACCCGGTCCGTCTGCAGGTGTTCGTCCACGCCCCCCGCGCCCGGGTCGAGGACGCGCTTCGCGCGGTCCCGGACGCGGCGCGACTCGTGGCCGGCGGCTGGGTGGCGCTGGCGGCGGTGGACCCGGCGGACGGACGTCTCTGGGACCGCGACCCGGAGCGCGGCTGGGTCCTGGCCGATCCCGTGCGCATCCCCGCGCGGCTGGGCTGAGGCGGGTCAGTCGCCGTGACGCTGACCGCGCGCGTCGGAGATGACGCGGGCGAGGTGCTCGGGGTCGACGTCGTGGTCGAAGGCGGCGACGACGACGCGCCGGCGCGACGCGGCCGGGGTCGCCGAGCCCGCGCGGTACCAGGCGATGGCCTCGTCGAAGGCAGCCTCGGCGTCGCCGTGCGCCCCCCGGGTGAGCCACTCACGCAGGACGTGGTTGTGCAGCGCCACGAGGCCGGCGGCCTGGGTCTCGCCGAGGAGGTCGCCGTCGCCGCGCTCGGCGTAGCGGGCCGTGAGGTAGCGGGAGAACAGCAGCTGGTAGCGGTGCACCCAGGCGATCTCGCGCTCGCGCAGGTCCGGGGAGGACCGGGCGAGCCGGTATCGGCGCAGCGACACCTCCGGCTCGGCGAGGTAGGAGCGCAGCACCAGCCGGACCGCGGCGACCACGGCCTCGACCGGGTCGGCCTCCTCCGCGTCCGCCAGGCGCGTCCGGACGCGCTCGATGAGGTGCTCGTGGTCGAGGAAGAGAACCGCGTCCTTGGACGGGAAGTGGTGGAAGAACGTGCGGCGGGACAGCCCGGCCCGCTCCGTGATGTGGTCCACCGTCGTGGCGGGGTAGCCCTGCTCCTCGAACAGGTCCAGGGCCGCCCGGGTGATCCGACGACGCGAGTCCCCCCGGGGGAGAGCCGGTCCGACCGGCGCGGTGCTCATGCCGGTGACGCTACACAGGCGCTTCCTCCTTCTTGCACGGGGTGCTAGGGTCCATTGCACTGAGTGCAAGTGGAGGGCGGCATGGACACCACGATCGGGATCGAGCGCGACGAGCAGGACTACCTCTTCGCCGGCGGCTCCGGGCTCGCGATCACCGAGGACGTCTGGAAGCGCGCGGCCTGCCGCGACGCCGAGCCGGAGATCTTCTTCCCGATCAGCGACCGCGACGTCGTGTCCCGCACCGCCGCGCTGCGCGTCTGCTCGGGCTGCACGATCCGCTCCGAGTGCCTCGAGGTCGCGATGCGCGACCGCTCCCTGCTCGGCATCTGGGGAGGCACCACCGAGGCCGACCGCGAGCGCCTGCGCCGGCCCCGCCGGGTCGCGGTCGCCTGACCGGCGCCCCGACCCGCCGTATCCTGCGAGACGTCGGCCCGCGACGCGGGTGATGCCGACGGCTCGGCGAGGAGGCGGTCATGGGCGACCTGCACGTCCCGCGCCACCCGGTCCGTTTCGTCACCGCCGCGAGCCTGTTCGACGGGCACGACGCGGCCATCAACGTCATCCGGCGCATCCTGCAGTCCCAGGGCGTCGAGGTCGTGCACCTGGGCCATGACCGCAGCGTGCTCGAGGTCGCATCGGCCGCGGTCGAGGAGGACGTCCAGGGTGTCGCGGTCTCCTCCTACCAGGGCGGCCATCTGGAGTACTTCCGCTACCTCGTCGACACGTTGCGCGAGGCGGGTGCCGACCACGTGAAGGTCTTCGGCGGCGGTGGCGGCGTCATCGTGCCGAGCGAGATCGAGGAGCTCGCCCGCATCGGGGTGCGGATCTTCTCCCCGTCCGACGGGCAGCGGCTCGGCCTCCCGGGGATGGTCAACGAGCTGGTCCGGGCCTGCGACGTCGACCTGACCGGGTCCCCGGTCGACCTCGAGACGCTGCGCGCAGGCGACGCGGCGGCCCTGGCTCGCGCGATCACGGTCCTCGAGGCAGGGGCCGACCCCTCCCTGGCGGACGCAGTGGTCCGCGGGTCCGGATCGCGCTCGGTCCCGGTGCTGGGGATCACCGGCACGGGCGGGTCGGGCAAGTCCTCGCTCACCGACGAGCTCCTGCGCCGGCTGCGGCGTGACTCCCAGGACAAGCTGCGGGTCGCCGTGCTGGCGGTGGACCCCACCCGCCGCCGGGGCGGCGGCGCGCTGCTCGGCGACCGCATCCGGATGAACGCCCTGGCGCCGGGGTCGACGTTCTTCCGCTCCCTGGCCACGCGCGAGCCGGGTGCCGCGCTCCCGAGCCGGCTGCCCGACGTGATCGCCGCCTGCTCGGCGGCCGGCTTCGACCTCGTGGTGGTCGAGACGCCCGGCATCGGACAGGGGGACGCCCCCTTCGTCGAGCTCGTCGACGTGGCGCTCTACGTCATGACGCCGGAGTACGGCGCCGCCTCGCAGCTGGAGAAGATCGACATGCTCGACTTCGCGGACGTCGTGGCGATCAACAAGTACGAGCGGCGCGGTGCCGAGGACGCGCGCCGCGACGTCGCCCGCCAGATGCTGCGCAACCGCGGTGCGTTCGACCGGGCGTGGGAGGACATGCCGGTCTTCGGGACGAGCGCGGCCCGGTTCGACGACGACGGCGTCACCGCGCTCTACCAGCACCTGCGGACGCTGCTCCTGGAGCGTGGCCTGCGCGATGTTGGCGGGGTGCTCGACCCGGTCGCGGGCCGGACGTCCACCGGGCTCGTCGGGATCCTGCCCCGTGGTCGCGAGCGACACCTCGCCGACGTGGCGCAGGCGGTGCGTCACCACCACCGGCGGACCGAGGAGCAGGTGCTCCTCGCCCGGCGGCTCCAGCAGCTGCGCGCCTCGCG
>JAHECT010000196.1 GCA_024641605.1 Micrococcales bacterium | reverse complement strand
CCTCGGGGCCGGGCTGCGCGCAGACCGCAGCGGCCCGGCCACTGGCCGGCTCGCGACCGCGACCGGGCTCGCGTGGCGGCTCCAGTCGCGCGTCCTGCTGGCCTGGGCGGTCGCCTTCGTGGTCTTCCCCGCGCTGCTGGGGTCCCTCGCCTCCGCCGTGGACGACCTGGTGAGCTCCCCGGCGATGCGCGATCTCCTGGAGTCGATGGGCGGCTCGGCGAGCCTCGTCGACATCTTCCTCGGTGCCGAGATCGCCATCCTGGGAGCGATCGCCGCCGCGTACGGCGTGAGCGCGGCGAACCGCCTGCGGGCCGAGGAGGTGGACGGCCGGGCCGAGCCCGTCCTCGCGACCCCCGTGACCCGGTGGCGCTGGGCCACGGGTCACTACGCCATCGCCCTCGGCGGGACGGCCCTGCTGCTGACGCTGGCCGGTCTGCTCGCGGGCACCACGGCGGCCGCGTCCCTCGGGCAGCCCGACCAGGTCGGGCGGGTCCTCGTCGCGGCGCTGGCCCAGGTCCCCGGGGCCTGGGTCGTGACCAGCCTCGTCCTGGTCGCGTTCGGGTGGCTGCCGCGGGCGACGGTCGCGGTCTGGGGGCTGCTCGTGGCGTTCGTGGTGGTGGGGGAGTTCGGCGCCCTGTGGGGCGTGCCCGAGTGGCTCATGGACCTCTCCCCCCTGCGGCACGCACCGGTCCTGCCGGTGGGCGCCGACGGCGTCGTGCCCCTCGTGGCGCTCACGGCGTGCGCCGCAATCCTCAGCGCGCTGGGCTACCTCGGCTGGCGCCGCCGCGACCTGACCGGGTGAGCGCGCCGGTCTGCGAGCGGGCCGATCCCGGTCCGGTGCGGGGCTCTGACCTGCACGGACGCATCTGAGACGGGACTGTGACCCGGCTGGGTCCCCCTGCACTTGCGCGTGTTACTGACCGGTAGCATCATAGGTTACCGACGGGTAACCGTGCCGACGAGGGAGCCTCCCGATGAGCCACTACAAGTCCAACCTCCGCGACATCGAGTTCAACCTCTTCGAGGTCTTCGGTGCGCAGAACCGGCTGGGCTCGGGCCCGTACGCCGACCTGGACGTCGAGACCGCGCGCGACATCCTCGGCGAGGTCGAGCGGCTGGCCACCGGTCCGCTCGCCGCGTCGTTCGCCGACGCCGACCGCAACCCGCCGGTCTACGACCCGGTCACCAAGACGGTGTCCATGCCCGAGTCGTTCAAGGCCTCCTTCAAGGCGCTCATGGACTCCGGCTTCTGGAACATCGACCTCCCCAAGCACATGGGCGGCGCCGGTGCGCCCCCGTCCCTGCGCTGGGCGGCCAGCGAGATGATGCTCGGCGCCAACCCGCCGGCCTTCATGTTCATGTCCGGCCCCGGGTTCGCCGCGATCCTCGACCACCTCGGCAACGAGGAGCAGAAGCGCACCGCGGAGATCATGATCGAGCGCCAGTGGGGCGCCACCATGGTGCTCACCGAGCCGGACGCGGGCTCCGACGTCGGCGCCGGCCGGACCAAGGCCGTGGAACAGGCCGACGGCTCCTGGCACATCACCGGCGTGAAGCGCTTCATCACCTCGGCCGAGCACGACATGTCCGAGAACATCGTCCACCTCGTGCTCGCCCGCCCCGAGGGCGCCCGCGGCGGCACCAAGGGCCTGTCGCTGTTCGTCGTGCCGAAGCTGCACTTCGACCACGCCACCGGTGAGCTCACCGGCGAGCACAACGGCGTCTACACCACCAACGTCGAGAAGAAGATGGGCATCAAGGTCTCCACGACCTGCGAGCTCACCTTCGGCGCCGACGAGCCCGCCGTCGGCTGGCTCGTGGGCGACGTGCACGACGGCATCGCGCAGATGTTCAAGGTGATCGAGTACGCCCGCATGATGGTGGGCACCAAGGCCATCGCGACCCTGTCCACCGGCTACCTCAACGCGCTGGACTACGCCAAGAACCGCGTCCAGGGCGGCGACATGGCGCAGTTCTTCGACAAGGACGCCCCCCGCGTCTCCATCACCCACCACCCCGACGTGCGCCGCAGCCTCATGATGCAGAAGTCGTACGCCGAGGGCATGCGCGCCCTCATCCACTACACGGCGTGGTGGCAGGACCAGGTCGAGCTCAACCTCGCGGGCGCCGACGCGGAGGTCGACCTCGACCTCGCCGAGCGCATGAACGACCTGCTGCTGCCCATCGTCAAGGGCGTCGGCTCGGAGCGCTCCTACGAGCAGCTCGCGCAGTCGCTGCAGACGCTGGGCGGGTCCGGCTTCCTCCAGGACTACCCGATCGAGCAGTACATCCGCGACTCCAAGATCGACACCCTGTACGAGGGGACGACGGCGATCCAGGGGCTGGACCTGTTCTTCCGCAAGATGGTCCGCGACCAGTTCCAGGCGCTCACCCGTCTCGGCGGCGACATCCAGGACTTCGCCAAGGGCGACGCGGGCAACGGCTCGCTCGCCGTGGAGCGCGAGCTCCTCGGCAAGGCGCTCGAGGACGTCCAGGGGATCGTGGGCACTCTCGGCGGCTACGCGATGAAGTCGCAGCAGGACCCGACCGAGCTCTACAAGGTCGCCCAGAACACCACCCGTCTCCTGCTGTGCCTCGGCGACCTCGTCATCGGCTGGCTGCTCCTGCGTCAGGCGTCGGTGGCCATCGAGGCGCTCCGCGGCACGCCGTCGGAGAAGGACCAGGCGTTCTACGAGGGCAAGGTCGCCGCGGCGAAGTTCTTCGTGCACCAGCGCTTCCCGCTGCTGGCAGCGGAGCGCTCGATCGCCGAGACCGCCGACAACAGCCTCATGGACCTCGACGAGGCGGCCTTCTAGGACGAGCACGACACCCGGCTCCCTCCGGGGAGGTCGACGGGCGGATCCGGTTCCCTCGGGTCCGCCCGTCCTCACGTCCGGAGCGGGACGGGCACGGCATCGCAGGGAGCGGGATGTCGGGCAGGATGACCCCGTGACCGAGTCCGCCGCGTCGTTGCTCGTCGACGACGTCGACGAGGCGGCGCGGCTGCTGCGGGCCGGGGGGCTCGTCGCGATCCCCACGGAGACCGTGTACGGACTCGGCGCCGACGCCGAGAATCCGACGGCCGTGGCGCGGGTCTACGCGACGAAGGGCCGGCCCGCGGACCACCCGCTCATCGTGCACCTGGCCTCCGCGGCCGAGGTCGACGACGGGTGGGCGCGCGAGGTCCCCGGATGGGCCCGGCTGCTGGCCGCGGCCTGCTGGCCCGGACCGCTCACGCTCGTCCTGCGGCGCGGCCCGCGGGCGGGCGATCACGTCACCGGCGGCCAGGACACGGTGGGCCTGCGGGTCCCGGCGCATCCCCTCGCCCATCGCCTCCTCGTCGAGTTCGCCGGCGGCATCGCGGCGCCGAGCGCGAACCGGTTCGGCCGGGTGAGCCCCACGGACGCGGAGCACGTCGTCGAGGAGCTCGGCGCGCTGCTGGTCCCCGGGACCGACGCCGTGCTCGTGGGCGGGAGCAGCGAGGTCGGCGTCGAATCGACCATCCTCGACTGCACAGGCGACGTGCCCCGTCTGCTGCGCCCCGGCGCGGTAGGGGTGGAGGAGATCGAGGCGGTCACCGGTCTCGAGGTGGGCGAACCCGACTCCCGCGTCCGCGCCCCCGGCACCCTCGCGTCGCACTACGCGCCCGCGGCCCGCGTCGAGCTGCACCCAGCCTCGGGGGTGGCGGCGGCGGTCGCTGCGGGCGGCGCGCCCACGGGCCTCATCGCTCCCGCCGATGTGCCCACCCCGCCTGAGGCCGTGCGCCTGGCCGCGCCCGAG
>JAHECT010000057.1 GCA_024641605.1 Micrococcales bacterium | reverse complement strand
TCGGGGTCGCCCTCGACCACCTGGGACGGGTCGAGCGGGGCGAGCGCGAGCGCCTCGTCGGCGAGCGCGGCGGCGCGGATCACGCGCGGGTCTGCGGAGAACATCCGCTCAGCCTACGGAGCCGGCCCGCAGCACGACGGTGGGACCGCACGGGCGAACAGCCTCACGGTCGGCTCTCGGCACTCGGGACGGGATGCGCGCGGGGCCGATCCTGAGGGTGTGACCACGGGAGGTGGGTCCGATGCGAGCGAGCGAGCGGCGCGACCTGATCCGGATCGTCGCCCCGCCGGTGCTGGCACTCGGACTGGTCGCCCTGCTGGTCCGTCCGGTCGAGACCGGACCGGCGCCGGCCCTGCCGCCGACCTCGATCACCGTGGTCGCTCCGGGTTCGCCGTGACCTGACGCCGGAACCGACCGGTGCCAGGTCACGCGCCCGACCCGCGCGGGTGGGGGCAGGACCGCACTGCCACCCCAGGGCCTCCCACATCGTCGTGTCCGGCGAGCACGACGACAGGCAACCGGCCTGGGGTTACGGGCCGCCACATGCGGATGAACGCCGTCCGGGAAGGCGGAGAACGGATGGGGTGGGACGGGTGCCCGCGGCGGGTGGGTCGATAGCCTCCGGGGAGTCACGGGAGGTGGGAGTGGTGAAGGTTCTCCGGGTCTCCTTCGTGGGCACGAGGACGGGCGACGTCGACGCCTCGGTCGCGTTCTTCCGTGACGTGCTCGGGTTGGAGCCCGCGTTCGCGTATCCCCACTGGGCCGGCTTCCATCTGCCCTCGGGCGAACGGGACCTGCTGGAGCTGTTCGGCGGACCCGACGTCGACACGCGGGTCGTGCCGGCGGAGTTCGACCAGGGAGTCCTGATCGCCCTCGCCGTCGACGATGTCGTGACGGCGCGTGAGGAGCTCGCCGCTGCCGACGTCGAACTGATCGGGAACGTGGTCAGGGCGGTCGAGTTGACCGGCGATCCCGAGGACGAGGGATGGGCCTGGTGCTTCTTCCGAGGACCCGACGGGATCGTCTACGCGCTGCAACAGGACGGCCGGCCAAGGCAGGCGTGACGGGCTCCCGTGATCGACGGGATGCAACGGTCGCCTCGCACTCCCGTGACCGGAGCCGAGATGGAGCCGACGCCCGGACTCGAACCGGGAACCACCTGTTTACAAGACAGGTGCGCTGCCAATTGCGCCACGTCGGCGGGCCCGGACGGTGTCCGGGAACGACGGAGCGAGTGTAGGCGGCCCCGCGCGTGCAGCCCCCCGGTGCCCTCGGGCTTGCGCGCGGATGTCACCCTGGTACTCCCCTGTTCGCCGCGGCCCGGACGCCTGGCTCATCGGAGATCGACGTCGTGCTTCGGCCTGCCCGCATCATCGCCGCGAGCCTGCTCGCCGTGGCGGTCGCGGCCTCGGGCACGGCGTTCGCGGAGGACGGCGCTCCCGTCGACGTCGCGCTCCCCGGAGCGACCCCGTCCCCGACGCCCTCACCTGTGCCGGTGACCCCGCCTACCCCGGCCCCGACACCGACCACCGACCCGACCGCCCCGCCGGTCCCGCCCGTGCCCTCCGGGATCCCCACCGTGGAACCGAGCGCGCAGCCCGCTCCCGGACCTTCGTCGTCCGGCCTCGTGACGGTCCCCCGGGCCGCTCCGGAGCCGCGGTCGGCCCCGGGCACCGCTCCGGTGGCGCCCGAGCCGGCCTCCGACGGGGTCGTCCCGGACGTGGGGCAGGCAGACGCCTACCTCGAGCTGAGCGCCCGCCGCACGCAGGTCGAGGCCGACATCGTCGCGCGGCAGGCTGCCGTCGACGCGAGCACGGCCGCCCTCGTGACGCTCGAGTCCGACCGCGCCGCCGCTGCCGCGCGGGCGTCGGTGCTGCGCGCCGCGAGCGAGCGGGCCGTCGACGACGTGCAGGACGTGGCCCGCGACATCTATCAGCAGGGCGACGCGGGCCTGGGCGCCATCGCGACGGCGCTCACCGGCGGACCCGACGGGCTGATGGACCGGCTCGACAACATTCGCAACGTCCGTCGCGCCGCCACCTCCGTGGTCGTCGAGGTCGAGCAGCTCAAGGCTGCCGCCGCGGGCGCGGCGCTCCAGCTCGCTGCGGCCGACCTCCGTATGGAGCAGGCGACCGACCGCCACACCGGGCTCGTCGGCGACCTCGCCGAGGCGAAGGGCGAGCTCGCGCGGATCGACGACGAGCTCGCGGCCATCGGGTCCCTCCCGCCGCAGACCGCGATCGGGACGGACGGGTGCCCGCTCGACAACGTCCCGGGGACCCTGCGCGACGGGGCCGACGTCATCGGGGCGGCCGAGCTCTGCCGCAGCGCCGTCGCCCAGGCAGCCACCCCGCAGGCCGCGCTCGCGATCCAGTGGGCGTTCACGCACCTCGGGTCGACGTACGCCTGCGGCGGGGCCGGTCGGATGCTCCCGTGGCGCATGGACTGCTCGTCGTTCGTGTCGCGGGCCTACGCCGAGGGCGCCGGGCTCGGCACCGCGGGCTCCACCTGGGCGCCGTCCACGCGCAACATGGTCCCGTGGGACGGCGTCCCGCTCGACCCGCACTACGCGTACGTGGCGCCGCAGGCGCTGCGCGCCGGGGACCTGGTCCTCTACGACACCTGCCCGGGCGGCGGCTGCCCGTACCGCCACGTGGTCATGTACCTCGGGTCGCCCGACGGTGGGCAGTCCTTCTGGATGGCCCACACCAACGCCTGCGGCGACGTGGCGAAGGTGGAGCGGTTCTGGGGCTTCCCGACGACGGGACGGCCCTTCCTCGTGGCCCGGCGCGTCATGGCGCTGCCCGACGAGGCGGGCGCCCGACGCTGACGCGGCGGCGCGCGTCGGACCCGCTCCGAGGGGCACGGATCCGTGCCAGCCTGGGGCCATGGACGTGACACGGGAGTTCGCCCAGGGACTCGACGCCGCCGATCCACTTGCGGGGTTCCGCGAGCGGTTCGAGATCCCGGACCCGGCCCTGGTGTACCTCGACGGCAACTCCCTCGGTCGGCTGCCCGCCGGCACCGCCCCGCGCGTGGAGCAGGTCGTCCGGGCCGAGTGGGGCGAGCGGCTCATCCGTTCCTGGTCCGAGGGCTGGCTCGAGCTTCCGCTGGAGGTGGGCGACCGGCTCGGCGCCGCCCTCCTCGGTGCCGGACCGGGCGAGACGGTCGTGTGCGACAACGTCACGGTCAACACCTACAAGGTGCTCCGGGCCGCCGTGAGCATGCGACCCGACCGCGGCACCGTCGTGGCGCACCGGGGGGACTTCCCCACCGACCGCTACGTCGCCGCCGAGGTGGCGCGCACGCGCGGCGGCCACGCCGCGTGGATCGGCCCCCTGGTGTCGGGCACCGCGCCGACCGAGCCGCTCACCGCCCCCGAGGTCGCGTCCGTGCTGCACGACGACGTCGCCGTGGTGCTGCTGTCCGCGGTCGACTACCGCAGCGCAGCCATCGCGGACCTCGTCGGGATCACCCGGGCCGTGCACGACGTGGGGGCCCTCATGGTGTGGGACTGCTCGCACGCAGCGGGTGCCATCCCACTCGACCTGCACGCCGTCGACGCCGACTTCGCCGTGGGCTGCTCGTACAAGTACCTCAACGGCGGTCCTGGCGCGCCCGCCTGGATCTGGGCGGCTCCGCGCCACCACGACGTCATGGCCAACCCCATCCCGGGCTGGATGGGCCACGCGGACGTGTTCGCGATGGCGCCGGCCTACGAGCCGGCGCCGGGCGTCCGGCGGTTCCTGACGGGCACTCCCTCGGCCATCGCGCTCGCGGCGGTGGACGAGGGGGTGGCCCTGCTGGCCGAGGCCGGCGTACCCGCGATGCGGGCCAAGTCGAGCGCCCTCACCTCCTACGCCGTCGACCTGTCCGACGCGCTGCTCGCCGACCTGGGCGTGGGACTGGCCTCGCCCCGGGACCCGGCCTGGCGCGCCGGGCACGTCACGCTGGTCCACCCCGACGCCGTGGCGCTCACAGAGGCGCTCATCGCGCGCGGCGTCGTGCCCGACTTCCGCCACCCGGACGGCATCCGCCTCGGCCTGGCGCCCCTCACCACCCGATTCGTCGACGTGCACGACGGCGTGGCCGCGATCCGGGACCTGCTCACCGCCGACGACGGCCGCTGACCTGCGCCGCCTCCGACGCCGTCGCGCGGCCCGATATCCGGGCGGGCCGTCCCGACCGGTGTCCCCTGTCCGGACGATCCCGGGCGACCGATGACCGGACGCGCCTACGGTCGAGGCGTGAACAGCTATGACCTCGTCGTCGTCGCGAACCGGCTCCCGGTCTCGGCCGAGCGCCTCCCCGACGGCTCGTGGGCGTGGCGCCGCTCCCCCGGCGGCCTCGTCTCGGCCCTCGACCCCGTGCTCGAGCCGGAGTCGACCGTGTGGGTGGGCTGGTCCGGGGTCCCCCGCGAGGATGGCGACTCCTCGGCCCCGTCGGGCCTCGACGCGCCCGGCATCGGTCCCTGCGCCCTGCACGAGGTGCCGCTGACCGGTGCTGACGTGGAGGCGTTCTACGAGGGCTTCAGCAACTCAACCCTGTGGCCGCTCTACCACGACGCCATCGCCACCCCGGTCTACCACCGGCACCACTGGACGCCCTACGTGGAGATCAACCAGCGGTTCGCCCGCGAGGTCGCCGGGCTCGCCGCCGAGGGCGCCACGGTGTGGGTGCACGACTACCAGCTCCAGCTCCTCCCGCAGATGCTGCGCGAGCGCCGGCCCGACCTGAAGATCGGCTACTTCCTCCACATCCCCTTCCCGCCCGCTGAGCTGTTCCTCCAGCTGCCCTGGCGCGGGGAGATCGTGACCGGCCTGCTCGGTGCCGACCTCGTGGGCTTTCAGACGCCCGGGGGCGCGGAGAACTTCCGCTCGATCGCCGCTCGCCTCCTCGACAGCGAGCGGAACGGGCCGGACGTCGTCGCCCCCGACGGGCGCACCGTCCACGTCGAGGCGTATCCGATCTCCATCGACTCGGCCGCCTACGACGGCCGCGCCCGCGCCCCGCGCACGATCGAGCGGGCGTCCGAGCTGCGCGCCGAGCTCGGCAACCCGAAGCACCTGCTCCTCGGTGTCGACCGCCTCGACTACACCAAGGGCATCGACGTGCGGATCAAGGCGATGACCGAGCTGTTCGCCAGCGGGGCCCTGGACCCCGAGGACACGGTGTTCGTCCAGATCGCGACCCCCAGCAGGGAGAACGTGGAGGAGTACCAGCGGCTGCGCGCCGAGATCGAGCTCATGCTCGGCCGGGCGCTGGCCGACCACGGCACCATCTCGGCCCGCCCGATCCACTACCTCTACCGCCCGCTCGACCCGGACGAGCTCGCGGCCTTCTACCGCGCCGCCGACCTCATGCTCGTGACGCCCTACCGGGACGGGATGAACCTCGTCGCGAAGGAGTACGTCGCCTCGCGGGTGGACGAGGACGGCGCCCTGGTGCTCTCGGAGTTCGCCGGCGCCGCCGTCGAGCTCGAGGACGCCTTCCTCGTCAACCCCTACGACGCCGAGCAGGTCAAGCGCGTCGTGGTGGAGGCGCTCGAGGCCGGGCCCTCGGACCTGCGTCGGCGGATGAGCTCCATGCGCGCCCAGGTGATCAACCATGACGTGGCCCGCTGGTCCCAGTCCTTCCTCGACGACCTGGCCAACGCATGACCGAGGTCGTCGCGCTCGACGCCGCCCTGCGTCGGGCGATCACCGACGTGGCCGCGGTCGGCACCCTCCTGGTGGCTGTGGACGTCGACGGCACGATCGCCGAGATCGCGGCACGGCCCGGCGACGCCCGCGTCCTCGACGGCGCCCTCGACGCGCTCCGCACGCTCGCGGCGCTGCCGCGAACCGACGTGACCGTCCTGTCCGGCCGGACCCTCGACGAGCTCGAGGATCTCGTCCCCCTCGGTGCGGCCGTGACACTGGTGGGCAGCCACGGGGCCGAACGAGGGGCCCGGGTCGAGCTCGACGACCAGCAGAGCGCGCTGCGGACCCTGGTCCTCGACCTCGTGGAGACGGCCGCGTCCGGGCTGCCCGGGGCGCTCGCCGAGCCGAAGGCAACCGGCGCGGCGCTCCACGTGCGCCTGGCCGCCCCCCAGGCCGGTGACGAGCTGCTCGCCCAGGTCGCGCGTGCGGCAGGCGATCTTCCCGGGGTCCACGCCCGGTCCGGCAAGGCCGTGCTCGAGCTCAGCGTGATCCCCGCGGGGAAGGGCCACGCGCTCGACGACCTGCGCCGTGAGCACGGCGCCGACGCGGTGGTGTTCGTCGGGGACGACGTCACCGACGAGGAGGCGCTCGCCCGGCTCGGTCCGGGCGACCTCGGCGTCAAGGTCGGCCCGGGGGCCACGGCGGCCCGGGCCCGGGTCCCCGACCCCGGCACGGTCGTGGCGCTGCTCGAGGCGCTGGCGCAGGACCGCCGCTGGGCCACGGCCGCCAGCGGCTCCTGACGGCGAGTCCCTAGACGACGGGGTAGGGGACCTGCACGGAGGACGGATGCCCGGCCGCCTCGATCCGCAGCGCCCGGTGGTCGAACGGCGACAGCTTGATCGTGAACCCGCGGTCCTCGTCGACCTGGGCGACCGCGCACCCGGCGACGACGTCGCGCACCTCGTGGCCGGGTGCCAGGACCTCGGCCGATACGCGACAGCTGACCTGCTCCGCCGAGAAGTTGAGCAGGGTGAACTGCACGTCGGTGTCGTAGAGCAGGTGCACCAGGCCCAGGACGGACGGGACATCGCACTCGGCGACGCCCGCCGGGGTGGCCGTGGCCAGGCCGAGCTGCTGACGCACCCGCAGGATCTCGGCGAGCCGCGACAGGAACGAGTCCGGGTCCGAGCGCTGCTCGACCAGCGAGCCGTAGAGGCAACGGGCGACCGGGATCCCGGCGGGAGCCACCCGCACGTCCGGAGCGATCCCCATGAGGTCGTGCGCCCCACGGTTGATCCAGCGGGTGTCGCCGTCCTTCACGTACTCGTGCAGGTCGGCCAGGTCGACCGGGAGGGCGCCGAGCAGGTCCCAGGCCGACAGCGCGAGCACACCCGGCTGCCAGGCGTTGAACGCGGCCAGCATGAGGTGGACCGAGCGGATCTGCTCGACCTCGGCGGGGCCGATGCGGTCGAGGTCGCGGATTCCCAGGACGGCCGTGATCACCGACGCGGTCGTGCAGGCGATCCCGTTGGTGGAGAAGACCTGGTTGTACGGCGCGGCGGGACCCGTGAGCCGGTCGAGCAGGTCCGAGCGCACGAGCTCAGCGAGCGCCGCCCCCGTCACGTGCCGGCCGCGGAACACGAAGGTCTCGCCGCTGTGGGTGTCGGTGAAGTGCACGAGCTCGTAGGTCAGCTCGTCGTGGTTCTGCAGCGCGTGCACCAGGGCCGAACGGTCCAGTCCCACGCGTCGTGCCTCTGCCAGGCACAGCGCGAGGAATTCGGTGTCACCCGTGGCGAGGGCGTGGTGGTAGGCGGGCCTGGTGACGAAGTCGTAGGACAGGTCCGGCCCGACCGCAGCCGTCTGCTGGATCGCGTCGAGGGACAGGTTCAGCTCCTGGAAGGTGAACCCGCCCAGGCGCCGCACCAGCCCCGAGATCAGCTGGTTGGCCGCCACGGAGAGCGGATGGCCCTCCGACCAGCCGGGCTCGCCGTCGCGGCCCCGCTCCACCCCGAGGAACCCGTTGGCGTCGAGGCGCATGCCTCGGGAGCCGAGGTACGTGGAGGAGTGCGCGATGTCGCCGGCCACCAGTCGGGCCGCGGCGAACGAGGGATCCAGCCACGACAGCTGCGGCTGCCCGCCCTTGAACATGTGCAGGTAGATCCACCGGCGCCGGACCCCGTCGACGCCGAGGACCTCGCCCGTGGCCGACCAGTTCGTCTCCTTGACGCCGGGCTCGTAGAACAGCACGCGTTGCAGCGGGCCGATGATGTAGCCCGCGTCGCGCAGCACGGCCTCGTCGTGCGCCGTGAGGTTGACCGAGTCGTGCCCCTCGGGAACCGACGGCAGGATCGGCCAGTGCTCCTTGGCCACCTCCACCATGTGGTAGAGCCCGGGGAAGTCCGAGTGCGCCATCTCGGCGAGGCGGTAGTCCGCGCCCTTCCCGGTGTGCCCGGGGATCAGATCGTCGATGACGATCCCACCGACGTCTCCGGCGATCCGCACGAGGTCGCGGAACTCCTCCGCCGTGCCCAGGACGGGGTCGATGGCCGTGCTCACGCGGTCGAAGTTCCCGTCCACCGACGGTGTGCGCAGCCACCCGTCGAGTCCCCCGGACAGCTTGACCGGTCCGGTGTGAACCGCCGTGATCCCCGCGGAGGACAGGATCGACCACATGTCGGGGTCCCCGACGGCCCCGAGGAACGACACGCCGTCGGGCGTCAGCATGGACACCGGATAGGTGGTCAGCCACACCGATGCCTTCTCCACCGCGGCCCTCGGATCGGGCTGCGCGAACCGGCGGTGCCAGAGCCCCGGCGTGCCCGAGAGCTCCCGCGAGAGCGCGGCGGCCTGGTGGAGCATGGAGGAGCGGAAGAGCCAGTCCACGTACGAGCTGTCGCTCGCGTCCGGGTCCAGGGCAGGGTTGTGCGGTGGCGGGGCCGGAGCACCCACCACGTCCACCCACTCGGAGCGCGGACGGCTGGCCCCCGGGTTCGCGGCGTCGTCCATGGGGTCCAGTCTGACACCGCGGGACCCTCCCGGCCGAGCACCAGCAGCGCTAGGGTCGATCCACCGGGCACCCGCCCGGTGCTTTCCACGACGGATCGTCCGGCACGTACCTGCCGGTGGGAAGGATCGGTTCCAGCATGGCCACAGTCACCTTCGACAAGGCGACGAGGCTCTACCCGGGTTCTACGTCGCCCGCGGTGGACGCCCTCGACCTCGAGATCGCCGACGGCGAGTTCCTCGTCCTCGTCGGCCCCTCCGGATGCGGCAAGTCCACCAGCCTGCGCATGCTCGCCGGCCTCGAGGACGTCAACTCCGGGCGCATCCTCATCGGCGACCGCGACGTCACGATGCTGCCGCCCAAGGACCGCGACATCGCGATGGTCTTCCAGAACTACGCGCTCTACCCGCACATGTCCGTCGCGGACAACATGGGGTTCGCCCTCAAGATCTCCGGCATCTCCAAGGACGAGATCGCGACGCGCGTCGCCGAGGCCGCGAAGATCCTCGACCTCGAGGCCTACCTCGACCGCAAGCCGAAGGCGCTGTCCGGCGGTCAGCGCCAGCGCGTGGCCATGGGACGCGCGATCGTGCGCAACCCGCAGGTCTTCCTCATGGACGAGCCGCTGTCCAACCTCGACGCGAAGCTGCGGGTGCAGACGCGCACGCAGATCGCCTCCCTGCAGCGCCGGCTCGGCGTGACCACCGTCTACGTCACGCACGACCAGACCGAGGCGATGACGATGGGCGACCGCGTCTGCGTGCTCAAGGACGGGATCCTGCAGCAGGTCGGCACCCCGCGCGATCTCTACGACCACCCGGAGAACGTGTTCGTCGCCGGCTTCATCGGCTCGCCCGCGATGAACATCCTCACGGTGCCCCTGGCCGACGGTGGTGCGATGGTCGGCAGCAAGGCGGGCGACCCCAAGCTCGTCCCGCTCGAGCGCGAGGTGCACGACAAGGCCGCCTCGGGCGGCGCCAAGGAGGTCGTCATCGGGTTCCGGCCCGAGGACCTCCGGCTCGACGACGAGGGCTGGGCCCTCGAGGTCGACGTCGTCGAGAGCCTCGGCGCGGACGCCTACGTCTACGGCCACATCCCCGGCAACACCGGCGACGTCCAGGAGATCATCGTCCGTGCCGACGGACGCACACCGCCCCGCAAGGGCGACCTGGTCCACGTGTCGATCGTGGCCGAGCACCTCCACCCGTTCCACGCGGTGAGCGGCGCACGGCTCTAGCCGTCAGCGACACCGGTGGCCGCACGAGCGGCCACCGGTGTCGGCATCCTCGAAAGGCCCTCGGATGCCCCTGCGCGTCACCGCGGCCGCCGGCCAGCACGACCTGCTGTTCCTGCCCTGGGACGTGGCCCTCGAGGAGTGGCCGGAGTCCAGCCTGGTCGCCCTGCCCCGCGGCATCTCGCGCCACACGGTGCGCTTCGTCCGCATGTCCGGCGTCGTCTACGCGGTCAAGGAGACCGTGGAGCCCATCGCCCGGCGCGAGTACGACCTGCTCTTCGAGCTCGGTCGCCGCGACGTGCCGTGCGTCGAGCCGGTGGGGATCGTCGCGGGACGCACCGCCCCCGACGGCGAGGAGCTGCCCGCGGCCATCATCACCCGGCACCTGCAGTTCTCCCTGCCCTACCGGGCCCTGTTCTCCTCGACGCTGCGTCCCGACACCACCAAGCGCCTCCTCGACGCCCTCGCGGTCCTCATGGTCCGCCTGCACCTCGTCGGGTTCATGTGGGGGGACTGCTCGCTGTCCAACACCCTGTTCCGCCGCGACGCCGGCGCCTTCGCCGCCTACCTCGTCGATGCCGAGACCGGCGAGCTGCACGAGCGGATCTCCGACGGCCAGCGCCAGTACGACCTCGCGACCGCGGAGGTCAACGTCGGCGGCGAGCTGCTCGACGTGGAGGCCTCCGGTCGGCTGCACCCGAGCATCGACCCCATCGCGACGTCCGCGCAGGTGAGGGCCAGCTACGAGCAGCTGTGGCACGAGATCACCACCCCGGTGTCGATCGGTCGCGGTGACCGCCACGGGCTCGAGGCGAGGGTGCGACGGCTCAACGACCTGGGCTTCGACGTCGCCGAGCTCTCCGTCGAGACGACCGACGGGGACACGCAGATCACCGTCACCCCCAAGGTGGTCGACGTCGGCCACCACTCGCGACGGCTGCTGCGGCTCACGGGGCTCGACGTCGAGGAGAACCAGGCACGCCGCCTGCTCAACGACCTCGACGCCTTCCGCGCCTGGCTCGGTGTGGAGGAGAGCGCCGACGAGGAGCTCGTCGCCCACCGCTGGGTGGCCGAGGTGTTCGAGCCCATCACCGGCACGGTCCCCCCCGATCTGCGCGGGAAGCTCGAGCCCGCCGAGATGTTCCATGAGGTGCTCGAGCACCGGTGGTTCATGGGCGAGCGACTCGCCCGCGACGTCGAGCTCGACGACGCGGCCCGCGACTACGTCGCGACCGTCCTCACGACCAAGCCCGACGAGCGAGCCGTCCTCGGACGACGCCTCGGGCGCCCCAGCGACACCACCGGGATCCGGTTCGACGACACTCAGGAGCTCGACCTGTCCGAGCTCGGCGACTGAACGGGGACCACCGTGGACGCGCACCTCCTGGTGAGGACCCTTGCGACCGTGGATCCGGCGCTGGAGCGCGACGTGCTGTCGCTGTTCATCATCGCCCTGGCCGCAGCGCTGGTCCCCCTGGCCATCGGGCTGCTGCGCCTCCCGGTCGCCGAGGTGGTGGTGCTGCTCGGAGTCGGGATCGTGCTCGGTCCGAGCGGCCTGGACTGGATCGCGGTCGACGAGACCGTCGACGTGTTCAACGAGCTCGGCCTCGGGCTGCTGTTCTTCCTCGCCGGCTACGAGCTCGAGAGCGAGACCGTCCGCGGGCGGGCCGGCCGGCTCGCGGCCGGCGGGTGGCTCACCTCGCTCCTGCTGGCCGTCGTCATCACGTGGGCCCTCTACGAGCTGGGCGTCGTCCGCGACCTTCTCGCGGTCGCAATCTGCCTCACCACCACGGCGCTGGGCACGCTGCTGCCGGTCATCCGCGACCGCGGGCAGCTGGACTCCCCGTTCGGCCGGTCGTTCATGGGCGCTGGGGCGGCGGGCGAGTTCGGCCCCATCCTCGCGGTGTCGCTGCTGCTCGGATCGGCCTCCCTGTCGGTCACCCTCGTGATCCTGGGTCTCTTCGCCCTCATCGCCTGGCTCGTCTGGCGCGCGCCCGGACGCTTCGGGACCCAGCGTGTGCTCGACCTGCTGGAGCGCGGGCACCACACGAGCTCGCAGACGGCGGTCCGATGGACCGTCGTGCTCATGCTGGGCCTGCTCGTCGTCGCGATCTTCTTCGGCTTCGACGCCGTCCTCGGCGCCTTCGTCGGCGGCGTGATCCTGCGCACCTACTCGCCCCCGGGCGAGGCCAACCGGACCATCCCCAAGGTCGAGGCGCTGGGCTTCGGCTTCTTCATCCCGTTGTTCTTCGTCGTCAGCGGGGCCAACCTCGACATCGACTCGATCGTCGACTACCCGCTCCGGCTCGTGATCTTCTTCGTCCTCCTGCTCGTCGTCCGAGGACTCCCGCAATACGTCTTCTACCGGGCCGAGCTGCCCGAGCGCGCGACCCGGTGGAAGTTCACCTTCTACGTCGCGACGGGCTTGCCGATGATCGTGGCCATCACTGCGCTGCAGGTGGACAACGGGCTGATGCTGCCGGAGAACGCCGCTGCGCTCGTGGGAGCCGGGGCGCTCTCCGTGCTCGTGTTCCCGCTCCTCGGCGACCGTCTGGGCCGGGGACCTGCTCCCGAGCGGGAGTCGGTCAGTGCGACCGGCGGGTCCGACTGAGGGCGTAGAGCACGACACCCGTCGCGACGCCGGCGTTGAGCGACTCGACCTCGCTCGCGATGGGGATGCCCACGGTGAGGTCGCACGTCTCCGCGACGAGCCGGGACAGCCCGGCCCCCTCGCTGCCCACGACGACGACGAGAGGGCCTGCGGCGAGGTCGGGATCGAGCTCGTCGAGGCTCTGGCCGCCGGCGGCCAGGCCCACGACCATGCACCCCGCCTTCGCGTAGGACTGCAGGGCCCGGGTCAGGTTCGTCGCCTGCGCGACGGGGACGCGGGCCGCCGCGCCGGCGGAGGTCTTCCATGCCGAGGCGGTCATGCCGGCAGCGCGGCGCTCGGGGACGACGACGCCGTGCGCCCCGAACGCCGCCGCGGACCGCACGATCGCCCCGAGGTTGCGGGGGTCGGTGATGCCGTCGAGCGCCACGATCAGCGGAGCCTCCCCCACCTCGGCGGCCCGCTCGAGCAGGTCGGCCGGGTCGAGGTAGTCGTACGCCGGGACCGCCAGCGCGAGGCCCTGGTGGATCGCGCCGTCGGTGAGCTTGTCGAGCTGCGCGCGCGTCGCCTCGAGCAGCGGGAGCCCGCGCTCCGCGGCGAGGACGAGGCTCTCGCGGACCCGGTCGTCGGAGTCGAGGAACTGCTGCACGTGCAGGGCGGTGCCCGGGACGCCGGCGCGCAGCGCCTCCAGGACGGAGTTGCGACCGATGACGAGCTCGGCCCCGTCCTTGCGTCGGCGGACCGAGGTCCCGCCGCGCGCGCCGGACCCGGAGGCGGGCGCCTGGCGGGCCTCCTCCTCCGCCCGGCGGTCCGCCGCGCGCGCCTTGCGCGCCGCAGGGTGCTTCGTCCGCTCGGTGGCCTTCGGCGTCGGTCCTTTGGGCTCGAGGCCTTTGCGCCGCTGACCGCCCGAGCCGGCCGTCTGGCCCTTCTTCGTCCCCGGTTTGCGCATCGCCCCACGACGCTGGGAGTTGCCCGCCATCACGCACCCGCCTCCAAGGACCACCGGGCGCCGCCCGAGGTGTCGTCCACCACGATGCCCGCGGACTTGAGCTGGTCGCGGATCGCGTCCGCGGTCGACCAGTCCTTCGCGTCGCGGGCCCGGGACCGCGCGTCGAGCAGGCCGCTCACGAGCTGGTCGATCGCCGCACGGTAGCGGCCCTCGTCCCCCCCGGTCCCGGCCCAGGGCTCGGCGTAGGGGTCGACACCGAGGACGTCGAGCATGGCCACCACCGACGCCGCGGCCGCGGCCAGCCCGTCGTGGTCGCCCGCGTCGCTGGCGGCGTTGCCCGCCCGCACGGTGTCGTGCAGGACGGCGAGCGCCTGGGGCACGCCGAGGTCGTCGTCCATCGCCTCGTCGAACGCGGCCGGCCGGACGCCGCCCGCGCGGATCGACTCGGCACCCACGGCGTCCCCGGCCCGCTCCAGGAACGCCTCGACGCGGCGGAAGCCGACCGCCGTCTCCTCGAGCGCCTCGAAGGAGAACTCGATCATCGAGCGGTAGTGCGCGGAGACGAGGTAGTAGCGAAGCTCGATCGGCCGCACCCGGCGCACGACCTCGCGGACGAGGAGGGAGTTGCCCAGCGACTTGCTCATCTTCTCGCCGCTGGTCGTGACCCAGGCGTTGTGCAGCCAGTACTGCGCGAAGGGCGCACCGGCCGCTCGCGACTGCGCGATCTCGTTCTCGTGGTGCGGGAAGATCAGGTCGAGGCCCCCGCCGTGGATGTCGAAGGACGCGCCGAGGTACTTGCCCGCCATGGCCGAGCACTCCAGGTGCCAGCCGGGCCGACCGTCGCCCCACGGGGTGGGCCAGGACGGCTCCCCCGCCTTGGCCGACTTCCACAGCGCGAAGTCGCGCGGGTCCTTCTTGCGCGAGTCGCCGACGCTGTCGCCCGCGGCCTGCATGTCGT
>JAHECT010000195.1 GCA_024641605.1 Micrococcales bacterium | reverse complement strand
GGATCGTCGGCAGCAACACCAACGGGCGTTCCGCGCTCGCGTCGTTCGCTGTCAACCAGGATTCCTGCACCCGTCAGGTGGGCACGAACACGCCCACTCTCTGTGAGACCAAGCAGAACGTGTACGCCACCGTCGCTGCGGGCAACCTCGCCCAGCAGGCGGTCGTGACCAACGGCAACCCGAACTCGACCTCGGTGGTGCTCTGCACCGGCGCGATCGACATCACGGGTGTCCAGGTCGGCAACAACGCGGCCTGCCGGATCACCTCGCAGGTGTCCTCGGCGACGATGGGTGGAAACCTCAACAAGGTGACCGTCACCGACGCACGTGGCACCAACACCGGCTGGTCGCTCACCGCGACCATGCCGAACCTCTCGGACGGCACTCACTCGATCGCCAACAGCAACCTGGCGATCACCCCTGGCTGCGCCTCGAGCAACGCCAACTCCGCCCCTGGTATCAGCGCGGGCACCGCCGGTCAGACCTTCGCCGGCACCGTGTCCCTGTGCACCAAGGACAACACGGTTGGCGCCCCCAGCCAGACGACCGGTGGCCAGTGGGAGCTCACTGCTCCCCTGACCCTGACCGTTCCGGCCTTCCAGGCCGCCGGCCAGTACAACTCCACCATCACCATCACCCTTACCTGATCCTCGGATCAGATGAGGCTGGGGTAACCAGCACGTAGATCGACCGGTGTGGCCCGGGAGCATCAGCTCCCGGGCCACACTGCTGCCTCCGCCCGGGCACATCGATGCCGGTCCACGTCTGCGAGATGTCAGGTGGCATCGGGGTATGTCGCGTCGTGAGGTGACATCTCGTGGGGCGGGGCTGGAGATGTCGGGTGGGGAGGGGGAATACCCCTGCGAGAGGTGGCATCCCGGCGTGCGTGGGGGAGTGTCTGGTGCGACACACCGGGGCGGTTACTTGCGTGTTTGACGGTCCAACGGGCAACGACAGGAGCACCCTGGTTTCCGAGGGCACGTCCTGCAGTTCTCGGGAACGCCTGGGCCGGACTCGGGAGACGTGGCTTCACCGGCAAGGCGGCGTACGCGCCGCACACGGCAAGGAGTGACCACGATGGCTGACACCGCAGTTCGCCAGCACGCAACCGACACCAGCGCCGACCCGATCACCGTCTCCGGCGGTCGTACGTGGGCCGGGATCGTCCGGATCCTTCTGGGATTCGTCTTCCTGTGGGCCTTCCTCGACAAGACCTTCGGCCTCGGCTTCGCGACGTCGAGCGACAAGGCCTGGCTCTTCGGGACCGGCGACGGCAGCCCGACCACGGGCTTCCTCAAGTTCGGCGTCAACCCCGAGGGACCCTTCGCCGACTTCTTCACCGGCCTCGCGCCGGCCGATCCGGCAGCTCTGGCCAACTGGGGCTTCATGCTCGCCCTCCTGGGCGCGGGTGTCTGCCTCGTCCTGGGCATCGGCATGAAGATCGCGAGCATCGGCGGAACCGCGCTGCTGTTCCTCATGTACCTGGCGCTGGCCCCGTGGGCGTCCTTCACCGACGCCGAGGGTGCGACTGTCGCGAGCAACAACCCGCTCGTCGACGACCACATCATCTACGGCGCCACGCTGATCCTGCTCATGCTCGTGCACGCAGGCCGCTACCTCGGCCTGGGCCGCAAGTGGGAGCAGATCACCCCGTCCTGGCTGCACTGATCACGCGTCCCGGTCTGTCACCTGACCTGTCATCGGGCAGGTGACGCCAGGGTCGGCTGATCCGGTGACAGGTCCGGTGACTGCTCGACTCGACGGGCGTCCACGACGACTTCACGGTCGCCGAGGGCGCCCGTCGACGTAGGTCACCTCCGAGCTGCCACCTCCCACCGGGGTATACGCCGTCGCCGGCTGGCATCTCCCCACGCCTCCGCCGCCACCTCGCGAGGTGTCACTTCCCACCGGGGTATACGCCGTCGCCGGCTGACATCTCGCCACTCCTCCTCCGCCACCCGCCGAGGTGTCACCTGCCACCGGGGTATACGCCGTCGTCGGCTGGCATCTCCCCACAGTCGCAGCGTCCGCGCACCGCGCCGCAGCTGCGAAACGGCGTTCCACTAGGCTCGCCGCCACAGGTGTCCGCCGGATAGGGAGCCAGCCGTGGGTCTGCTCGAGGTCGCGCTCGTGCTGCACGTGTTCCTGCTCGTCTACTGGCTCGGCGGCGACCTCGGGACGTTCTACTCCTCCCGCTACGTCGTCAAGCCCGACCTCTCCGTCGAGGCCCGCTCCACCGCGCTGAAGATCATGAGCTTCTGCGACGTGTTCCCGCGGATCTGTCTCGTGCTCTTCCTGCCCAGCGGCATCTCGCTGCTCGTCCTCGGCCCCTACTCCGGCGACCGGTTCTCCGCGTGGGTCCTCGTGCCGGTGTGGATCGCCGGGCTGGTCTGGCTCTGGATGGTCGTGACCGAATACCGCTCGCACGGCGCCGCGAGCGAGCGCCTGGTCTGGATCCGCCGCCTCGACCTCTGGATCCGCTACGCCGTCATCGCCGGCACCGTCGGCTTCGGCCTGGCGCTGCTCATCGGCTCCGACGGCGTCGCGAGCGCCCTCGCCGGCCAGGACGTCACCACGAACCCGCGCTGGCTGGGCCTCAAGATCGCCCTGTACGGCACCGCGATCCTCGCCGGCGTCCTCATCCGTCGCGACCTCAAGCCCTTCGGCCCGGCGTGGGTCGGCCTGGTCACCTCCGGCCAGACCACGCCCGAGCTCGAGGCCGGCATCGGCGGCGCGATCCACCGCAGCGAGCGCTGGGTCTACATCATCTGGGTCTGCGTCATCGGCGCCGCCATCCTCGGAATCATCAAGCCCGGCGCCACCCTCTAGCCACCCGCCGAGGTGTCACCTCCCACCGGGGTATACGCCGTCCCCGGATGACACCTCCGCTCCCACTCCCCGAGGTGTCACCTCCCACCGGGGTATACGCCGTCGCCAGGTGACAGCTCGCCGCTCCCGAGGCTGGCTGCGACGCCGCAACACGGGTGAAACACGCGCGGGCCACACTCGCCGTCATGGCCGATCTGCTCGCCCTCTCCGCCGACCTCCCGTCCCGCCCGCTCGCCGCGGGCGAGACGCTCCTCGATGAGGGCGACGCCCCCGGCCCCGTGTACGTGCTCGTGGCCGGCACCCTCACCGTCGAGCGCGACGGGGTCGCCTTCGCCCGCATCGATACGCCGGGCTCGGTGTTCGGCGAGATGTCGGTGGCGCTGGGCGCCCCGGTGACCGCGACCGTGCGCGCCGCCACCGACGTCGTCGTACGGGTGGCCGACGACGGCGAGCAGTTCCTGCTCACCCGGCCGGCCGCCGCCCTCGAGGTCCTGCGCACCACGGCGTCGCGCCTCGACGGGATGACCCGCTACCTCATCGACGTGAAGGCGCAGTTCGCCGAGCTCGACGGCCACCTCGGCCTCGTCGACCAGATCCTCGACACCCTCGTGCACCACCAGGCCCCGCGCGCCCGCACGGGCTCGGTCCGCGACCCCGAGGCCGACCACACCCACTGACCCGCCGAGATGCCACCCCTCACCGGGGTATACGCCGTCCCCCACTGACACCTCCGCCGCCGCAGCGCGAGGTGTCACTCCACGACGGGGTATACGCCGTTGCCAGGTGACATCTCCGCCGCCCGGGTGACCCGACGCCCCTCAGGCGGCAGCGGGCGGATCCCACAACGTGATGCGCTGGCTCTCGTAGACGCCGTACCACTCGGCCGTACCCGCGGCGAGGTCCAGCGTGATGTGCGGGGGCACCGGCCCGGGCTGCTTGCCGGCGTTGAACACCCACGTGGAGCCGAGCCGCGCGTGCCACGAGC
>JAHECT010000056.1 GCA_024641605.1 Micrococcales bacterium | reverse complement strand
CTGCGGTCGGTGACGGTCGCCTCGCTCACGATCGATCCCGCCCTGCTGGCCGGTGCCGCCGAGAACGACGCTGACCGCGACCTCCTCCGGTCGCTAGTGGCGGCCGCGAGTGCGATGGGGGTCGTGACGGTGGCCGACGAGGTCGACTCGCCGGAGGACCTCGGCCTGGCCCGGGCGCTCGGCATTCACGCGGTCAAGGGCGACCTCGTGGGACCGTTCGCCCCGCTGGAGACCTACTCCGACCTCCTGCACGCCGGGCTGGTGCCACTGCCGGACTCGTTCGACGCCCGGACGCACGACGAGTTGACGGGGGAACCTCGCGACGTCCCGGCTGCACCCCCGAGCCGCGACCGCGCCGACGAGCCGACGGGTGAGACCTCTGAGGCCGTCGAGTCCGAGCTTCTGTCGCAGGACGTGCTCGCGGCCATCCGCTGGCTCGACGAGCTGGATCGCACCGCCACCGAGCGTGGCGCCGTACCGGACAGCGCGCCGGATCCCGTCATGGACGATGCGTCGCCCTCGGTGGACGCCGCGCGCAGCGCGCGCGCCCTCGAGGTCTCCGACCCGGTGCCCTCCCTCGCACCGCTCGCCCCGGCCTCGCCGACAACACGGATGCCCGGACTGGACCCGGTCGACCGAGGCCCCGACGGACCCCCGCCCCCCTTGCCCTGGGCGATGGCCGCGGGAGCCCCCGACAGCACGACCGTCCCGACCCAGCCGGACCCGCCGATGGATGCACCGATCCCCGCGCGGGACGAGGCACCGACCGCGGCACCGGCCGAGGCACCGACCGCGGCACCGGCCGCGGAGGGCGCCGCGACCGACGACCTCGTGATCGAGCTGCGCGACCGGCCGGCCGACATCGGGGCGGCTCTCGCTGCGGAGCTCGGCGTCGACCTGACGCAGTTCGACCACGTGCCCGCCGGCGGGGGCTGGGGAGCGGACCCGGACGTGAGCAGCGCGGCCGCTGAGGCAGGCGCGGCGTCGGCGTCGGCGCCCACCCCCGTCTCGCCGTTCGCGGGGATGGCGCTGCCGCCGTCGCCCTTCCTCGTCCTGCGACCGGACCCCTCGGCCCCGGACAGCGGCGCCTGACCCGTCGGGCGGCACGGATGGAGTGGCGCGCCGAGCGCGTGGGTCAGGCGTAGCCCAGGTCGTGGAGACGGTCGTCGTCGATGCCGAAGTGATGTGCGATCTCGTGCACCACCGTCACGTGCACCTCGTCCACGACCTCATCCTCGCTGTCGCAGATCTGCAGGGTCGGCAGCCGGTAGATCGTGATCCGGTCGGGCATGGCACCCGCGTAGCTCGTGGGGCCGCGCTCGGTCAGCGGGATGCCCTCGTAGAGCCCCAGGAGCGGGGCGCTGCCCTCAGGCACGTCGTCCTCGACCACGACCACGACGTTGTCGACCAGCCGGGCGAGCTCGTCCGGGATCTCGTCCAGCGCCTCGGCGACGAGATCCTCGAACTCCTCGGGGGAGAGCTCCAACACGGCACGATCCTGCCCCACCCGGGGGTCCCGGACCCACGGTGCACTCCCGTTTTGGAACCGTGGGACGCTCTCGCGTATGCTTCCCGGGTCCCCCGACGGGTGACGTCGGGCGGCCAGCACGCAGGCCCCCATCGTCTAGTGGCCCAGGACACCGCCCTTTCACGGCGGCAGCACGGGTTCGAATCCCGTTGGGGGTACGGCACGACAGCAAGGCCCCGTAGCGCAGTTGGTTAGCGCGCCGCCCTGTCACGGCGGAGGTCGCCGGTTCGAGCCCGGTCGGGGTCGCTCCCCACGAGAGGCGTCGCAGATCCTGCGGCGCCTCTCGTCGTTCTGCGGGGGGCGCCGGTCGCGCCCGTCGGAGGGCACCTGCCGATTTCGAACGCTGAATGCCCGTGGGCTACGATCTGCGGGCCACTCGCGGCACGGCCAGGTAGCTCAGTTGGTACGAGCGTCCGACTGAAAATCGGAAGGTCGGCGGTTCGACCCCGCCCCTGGCCACCACCCCCAGCGCACCACCCGAGGCCGCACCATCCGGTGCGGCCTCGTCGCAGTCCGGCCACCGGCACCGTGTGCCAGGCTGCGTGGGAACGTGGAGCGGTATCCCGGCTCGCGTCTTCGGGCCCTCTTCCCTAGCCGTGGTCGTAGCGCCGAGGACCGCCGTCGAGCGCCCCTCGGCCACCTCGCGGCTCGAGCGTCTGGTCGTCAGCCGGACGACCACCCCCATAGCCAGGGCCAGCACTCCCGCGAGGCGGGGCGATGTCCGTGGTCGACCGCACCTCTCGCGACTTTGGTCGAACGTCGCCCTGCGTGCTTCCTCAGGCTGTACGTTCCACGCTCACGCATTAGCGCGCGCGGCGGGGAGCATGTCCATGAACCTTCGCATTGCAGGGCTGACCCCTTGGGTCGACACCACATGGCGGTGTCCGTGAGCGGGCAGGCCTCGCTAACCCAGATGCAACTGCTGGGCGTCGGCAGTTCGACGAATGTGGCGGAGGGCTACCCGGCGTTCGCGCCGACCGAGACGCAACAGGCCATCCTCGATCGGCTGCCCCTGCTGATGCATCGGGCGCGAACAACGCCGTACCCGCAACTCGAGGCGAGCGCGCAGGCCGGCTTCGCTCACGCGCTCGGTCAGGGGACTGCCCCGGTGGGCAGCGGCCGCTTCCTGTCGTTCTATGCGTCGACCGTCGCCATCGACGTCGCAGCGGCCGCCCTGGCGCGGAGGGTGCGAACCGTCGGCCTGATTCACCCGGTCATCGACTGCATACCCGCGCTGATGCGCAGCCGCGGGCTTGAGCTTGTGCCCGTATCAGAGGGCTCGCTGCGAGACGGGACGGTCTTCGACGAGCACCCCGACATCGAAGCTTTGGTCGCTGCCAGTCCGAACAACCCCACGGGCACGGTGATGTCCGCGGACGAGTTGGAGCGGCTGGCGCTCGCGTGCGTCGAGCACGGCGCGCCGCTGGTGATCGACCAGTGCTTCCGCGCCTTCGACTCACGCGCGCAGTTCGACACGTATGCGGTGCTCGACGCCACCGGGGTCGAGTACGTGATTGTGGAGGACACCGGGAAGCTCTGGCCGACAGCCGGGGTGAAGCTGGGGTTTCTCGTCTGGTCGGCCAATGCACGCCTCGACCTCGCGGACATCGCCGCTGACGTCCTGCTCGTCGCTCCGCCATTCTCCGTCGTCATGGTGGAGGAATTCGCCCGGGACATGGCTGCCGGCGGCCTCGAATCGCTACACGACCGGATCGCCCGCAATCGTGCCCTCGTCGCGTCGGGCTTGGCCGGCTGCACACGTGCGGTGCAGGCCGACGGCGACTCACGCGTCTCGGTGTCCATGCTCGCTCTGGAGGAACCGCTGACGGGCACTCGACTATGGGGCCAGCTGCTACGCGACGGGGTGCACACCGTTCCGTGTCGGACGTTCTGGTGGAACCAACCACACGACGGCGAGCGGTACCTGCGGATCGCGCTGGCCCGCGACCCGGACGTGATCGAGCGGGCCGTGCGGACGGTCCGCGGACGGCTGGACTCCGCTTGAGCCGCGCATCGGTGTGGAGGCCGGCAGGCTTGGTCGTGGCATCCAGCACCAGCCTGCAGTTCGGACTTGCGATCGCCGCGACGACCTTCGCGGCGGCCGGGCCATTCTCGGCGGTCTGGGTGCGCAGCGTCGTGGGCGCGGCGCTCCTCGGCCTATGGATTCGACCCAAGGCTCACGCCATCTCCCGTGAGCAGCGCATCCCCGTTGTGCTGTATGGGATGGCGCTCGCTGCGATGACGCTGTTCGCATA
The DNA here is from genome assembly GCA_024641605.1 of Micrococcales bacterium. GTDB lineage: Bacteria > Actinomycetota > Actinomycetes > S36-B12 > CAIYMF01 > Longivirga. Next base: position 10,655 of record JAHECT010000056.1, on the reverse strand, counting down.
CCTGGCGATCGCGAATGCCCCCCTGGGCCCCGTGAGTGCCATCGTGATGCTCGGCCCCCTGGCCATCGCCGCCCGAGGCAATCGCACACCAGTCGATCTCGGCCTAGTCGCCGTGGCCGCCATCGGCACCTCGATCTTGACCCTGTCGCGTGGAACTGACGGCCCCATCAACCCACTGGGACTGCTTGCGGCCTTTGCCGCCGCAGCCGCCTTCGCGGGCTACATCGTGGTCGGCAAGAAGGTGAACACCTCCGGCAGCGGCCTGTCAGGATTGGCCATCGCCTTGGTCGTCGCGGCGGTCGTCCAGACCCCCCTCGGGCTCCTGCTTGCCAAGCCCGGCCTTGTGGAAGGCAGCGTCCTTGCGACGCTGATCCTGGCGGGCGTGCTGGCCACCGCGGTTCCCTTCACCCTGGAGGCCATCGCCCTGCGCACACTTCCGATGGCCACCTTCGGTCTCCTCCTGGCTTTCGAGCCCGCCATCGCCGCCCTGATCGGCATGCTTGTCCTCCACAATGCCCTTACTGCGCTTCAGTGGTTGGGGATCTTGCTCATCGTCATGGCCGCTGCCGGCAGCCTCGGCCCAAGGGAATGGATGCGGCGCATGGGACGCGAGAACTCGGAACTCATGAACGACCCCAAGGTGGCAGCCCTCGCCAAGGTCCCGCTCTTCGACGGACTGACGGCCGCAGAACTCGCCACGATCGCGAGGCTGGTCACCACGCGGGCCGTTGACGCGGGGGAAATCCTCACCCACGAGGGCGACGACGGCGACGAGTTCTTCATCGTCGAATCAGGCGATATCTCAGTGACGGCTGGCGGACGCGGTCTTCGTACCCTTGGTCCCGGTGACATCCTCGGCGAAATCGCCCTGCTCTTCGGAGGGACCAGAACGGCCACGGCCACGGCGTCGTCACACACGACGCTGTTCGTGATGGAGAAGGCCGACTTCCTGACCCTCCTCGCGGAGCATCACGATATTGAGGACAGCATCCTTGCCACCGTCAGCGAGCGGATGCGCTACCGCTAGGAGCCACGGCCGCCCATCTCACGTCGGAAGGTCAGCATCGAGGAGCCGGCCCGACGCCGGTGGCATCACAGGCCGCTGTGCACTGCGACGCGAACCCCGAGGGCGCAGCATCCGGTTCGGCCTCGATGCGGTCCTCCGATCGTGAGGGTCCGGTTCGTTCGGCTCTATTGGATGAGGGTCGCCTTCATCGGGGGCGGTGGGGGGTCAGGGGCGGGGGGCGGGGCGGTCGGCCAGGAGGGGCTGGGCGGGGTCCCAGCGCTCGCCCGTGACGGCGTCGCGGCGGTGGCGGGCGATCCCGGACAGGGCCTCGAGCACGACGCGGTTGGCGAGCGCGGCGGTGATGTCGGCGTGGTCGTAGGGCGGCGCCACCTCGACGACGTCCATCCCCACGACCGGCAGCTCGTAGGCGATCCGGCGTACGGCGTCGAGCAGCTCGCGCGCCGAGAGCCCGCCCGACTCCGGCGTCCCCGTGCCCGGCGCGTGGCCGGGATCGGCCACGTCGATGTCGACGGAGAGGAACACCCCGTCGCAGTCGTCGAGCGCGATCGCGAACGCCTCGTCGAGGCAGGTGGACAGGCCACGGTGGACGATCTCGGTCATCTCGTAGGACCGCATGCCCTGCTCGGCCATCCAGTCGAGCGTGGGCGGCTCGGGCCAGTAGCCGCGCAGACCGATCTGCAGGAAGCGGTCGCCGCGAACCGCACCGGACTCGATCAGCTGGCGCATCGGGTGACCGTGGCCGATCAGCGAGCCGAAGGTGATGTCGCCGGTGTCGGCGTGGGCGTCGAAGTGCAGCACCGCGATCCGTCCCCACCCGCGCGCCCGGGCGACGCCGGTGCAGTCGGGCCAGGTGATGGTGTGGTCACCGCCGAGCACGAGCGGGATGGCCCCGCTGCGCGCCACCGTCTCGATGACGGCCTCGAGGTCGCGGCAGGAGCGCTCGGCGTCGCCGCTGAACATCTCGACGTCGCCCGCGTCGCGCACGACCAGATCCCGGAGCGCGTCGACCCTCATGGCGAGCGAGGGGCGCGAGCCGTCGTGGGGCAGGTAGTCAGTGGACCGGATCGCCTGGGGACCGAAGCGGGCGCCGGCCCGGTAGGAGGTCCCGCCGTCGAAGGGCGCCCCCACGATCACCACGTCGGCGTCGGCGTAGGACTCCGCCTCGTCGACCGAGCAGCGCTCGACGCCGAGGAAGGTGATGTCCGGACCGAACATGGGGCCGTACCGCGTCATCGTCGCCTCCTGGGGCACCCGCGGGGTCGGGGCGTCGGAGGAACGCTAGTCCAGGTCGCGCGACAGCGGCCGGTCCTCGACGGGTCGACCGTCCGGGCGATCCGGGGCCGGCGAGTCGGAGGGGACGCTGGTCCAGGTCGCGCGACAGCGGCCGGTCCTCGACGGGTCGGCCGTCCGGGCGATCCGGGGCCGGCGAGTCGGAGGAACGCTGGTCCAGGTCGCGCGACAGCGGCCGGTCCTCGACGGGTCGGCCGTCCGGGCGATCAGGGGCCGGCGAGTCGGAGGAACGCTGGTCCAGGTGGCGCGAGGGCGGCCGGCCGGTCCGGCGGTCAGGGGCCGGTGCCGGGCTCGACCTGCTGGGCCAGCCACGGACCCAGCCCGGTGAGCTCGATGGCGGCCAGCTGGGCCTCGAACCAGTCGGCGTGGGACTCCTCGTCTCGCACCATCTCGTCGAAGATCGACGCCGAACCGTGGTCGCCCAGGTCGCGGCACTCCTGCGCGGCGGCGTTGAACTGGGCCACCGCCACCTTCTCGCCGGCGAGCGCGAGCGCGAGCACCTCCTGCGGCGTCTGGCCGATGGTGATCGACCCGAGACGCTGCACGTTGGGGTGGCCGTCGAACATGAGGATGCGCTGGATGATCGAGTCCGCGTCCTTCATCTCGTCGATGGAGAGGTCGTAGAACACCTTGCCGAGACGGGGGAATCCCCAGTTCTCGAGCATGCGGGCGTTGAGGAAGTACGTGTTGGTGATCGTGAGCTCGAAGGTCAGCGCCTCGTTGAACAGCTCGACGATCCTGGGACTAACCGGCTGCATCCTCGACCACCTCGTCGTCGTACCCGTTGGTGGCGGCGAGCCTAGATGACAGGTGCGCCTTGACGGCGAAGACGCAGCCGCCGCACACCAGCCCGCAGTCGGTGGCGCGCTGGACCTGGCGCAGCGAGCGCGCCCCGGCGGCCACGGCAGCGTCGACGTCCGCGTCCGACACGACCGCGCAGTGGCACAGGATCATGAGGTAAGCCTACCCTAAATCTCCGCGGGATCTCCCGGGGCGGACCCGGATGGCATGCTGGGGCGCCGTCCACGCCCCCAGGAGATCCCGGTGCTCGCAGGAGTCGTCGAGGCGCTGCTCGCCTCGGTCGCGCTGGCAGCGCTCCTCACCGGCGTCGGGGTCGCGCTTCGCGTGCTGCTCTCGGGGCGCCTGACGCTCCCCGACAGCGCCGCCGTGAGCGCGGGTCTCGGCGCCGCCGTCCTGTCGGTCGTCGTGGCGCTGTCGTTCCGCCTGGTCGGGACCAGCGTGCGACTGCTGGCCCTGGTGCTCGCGACCTGCGTCGTGCTCCTGGTCGCCGGCGCCGTCCGCGGACTGCGCGCGGCCGCCGACCGGCCGGGCCTGCTGCGCGCGTGGGTCGGCCACGTGGCCAACCCCGCCGATGCCCTGAGTGCCGTCCTCGCCGTCGTGCTGATGTCCCGCCTTCTCCCCCTGGGGCTGACGTTCTGGACCTCCGGACCGGGCGACTGGCACCGCTACGTCGCGTCGGTGCAGGTGTGGCTGTCGGGCGAGGTCGGGGAGCCGGCGTTCGAGGGCGTCCACAGCGGCGACTTCCTCGACACCCAGCTCGACCGCGCGCTGTCGGAGAAGCCGCTGGTCACCGCACTCCTCCTCGCGAGCACCCGGACCCTCGGGGTCGCCGATTTCCAGCTGCTGACGCCGATCACGCTCGTCCTGCTCTGGATCGCCTTCGCGGCCGCCGGACACGTGGTCGCCCGCCGCGTCGGGGTCGGGCGGGCGACGGCGATGCTGGCCGTGGCGGCGACCACCGCCTCGCTGCTGCCCATGTGGCCGGCGTACGCCGCCCAGGTGGGTCACCTCGCCGTCGTGGCCGGCGCGTTCACCTGGCTGGTCGTCCTGGCTGCACCACGACGGGGCCGGCTCGCCGGCGCTCTCGTGGGCGGTGTCGCACTCGCTTTCACCGCTGGGGCCAACATCTCGGTCGTGGGCGGCGTGACGCTCGTGCTGGCCGCCCTGGGGGTGTGGGTGCAGCTGCGGGACCGTTCGTCGCGGTCGGCAGCCGCGGCAGTGGTGGGCACCGGCCTGGTGGCCGGCGTGCTCCTGCTCCCCTACCTCCCGTGGTTCGTCCGCGCGATCTCCGTCCAGGCGGCGGGCACGGAGGGGAGCGCCATCCCGCTCGCCTCGCCCCTCGGCTTCGTGGGGCTGCAGGTGTCGCTGCTGGCGTCCGCGCCGCTCGCCCAGGCGGTCGTGTCCTGGGGTGCGCTCGGTGCCGTCGCGCTGCTGCTCGCCCGGCCGGCACGCGCGTGGACGGAGAGCGGCCGCTGGGCGGCGCTCGTCGCGGGTGCCGCAGGGGCCACGGTCATCGGCCTCTCCCTGGCCTTCGGGCCGTCGAACTACGCCGTGGCCAAGACCGTCATGGTGATCGTGGCCGTCGTCATGCCCTTCGCCCTGGCAGCCGCGGTCGCCCGGCTCCTGGGGCTCCTGCCGCGTCACCGCCCCGCCGTCCTGTCCGCGGCCGCCGCCCTCGCCGTCGCTGCGGTCGTGCTCGCCTGGCAGGACGGATCACCCGCGCTCGCCGGGGCGCGGCCCGAGCTCGGAGCGCTCGCCGATGACGCGCGGCTGCGCGACCTCGAGCGGGTCACGATCGACATCGACGACTACGCCGCCAACGCCATGGCCTCGGTGATCGTGCCGACCCGCCGGATCGTGATGGCGCGGGCGACGTACGCGAACGCCGATCCGCCTGTGGGGGACGTGTTCCTCACGACCGACCGCCAGGCCTCGGCCGAGGGCTCGGAGGTGCTGGCCGACCTCGGTGGGGACTACGTGCTGGTGCGGCGCGACCTGACGCTGGGCACGGGCGTGCTCGAGGTCGGCACCGACCCCTCCGCGGCGGCGCACCTCTACGGGTACTGGCAGGACCCGCCCGGCGCCCGGATCTGGACGACGGCCACGGTGAACTGGTTCGTCGGGGACCTGGAGCCCGCGCTGGTCGGGCGCGACCTCGTGCTCACCTTCACGGGAGTGGGCATCGAGGACGGCCGGCCCGACCGCGTGGTCGAGGCCTTCGTCGGGGACCAGGCGGTGGGCAGCACCCGGGTGCGCGCCGGGACCGACTCCGAGCTCGTGGTCCCCGTGCCTGCGGAGAGCGTCCCCGACGACGGGCGCCTCGCCGTCCGCCTGGTCTCCGCCGGACCCCTGCACCCGTGGGAGGTGGCGACCCCGGAGTACTCCCTCGAGACCGTGGTCGTCGAGGTGGCCGGGCCCTGATGCGGCCGGTCCCGCACCCGGGGATGAGACACTGGGCGCTGCTCCTGGACGGCCCGGGGGCGCCGCGGGCTCGCGGCGGGTGCGGACGGGTGGCACGGTGACGATCTGGGTCGTGGTGCCGGCGTTCAACGAGGCGGAGAACCTCCCCGTCGTGCTGCCCGACATCCTCGACCACCTCGCGAGCATCGATGCCGACGGTCGCCTGCTCGTGGTCGACGACGGCTCCACGGACGGCAGCCCCGGAGTCCTGCGCGGTCTCGCTGGCGAGCACCCCGCGCTCGTCGTCGAGACGCTGCGCCGCAACCGCGGCAAGGCGGCGGCTCTGCAGCTGGGCTTCACCCGCGCGGTCGACGCCGGCGCCGACGTCGTCGTCATGATGGACGCCGACGGTCAGGACGACCCGGCCGAGCTCGCGAAGCTGCTCGCGCGCCTCGACGAGGGCGACGACCTGGTGACCGGCGCGCGGGCGGACCGACAGGACCGCTTCATCAAGCGCACCACGTCGCGGCTCTACAACCGCACGACGAGGCTGCTCTCGGGCGTCCCGGGCACCGACTTCAACTCCGGCTTCAAGGTCATGCGCGGCGAGGTCGCCCGCGACCTGGTCCCCATGCTCTACGGCGACATGCACCGCTACATCACCGTCCTGGCGCACTGGTCGGGCTACCGGACCGGCGAGGTCGTCGTCGAGCACCACCCGCGCCTCCACGGCGTCAGCAAGTACGGCATCTCCCGGTTCTGGCGCGGGATGATGGACCTCATCACCGTGCGGTTCCTCATGTCCTACGAGCACCGACCCTCGCACCTGTTCGGCGGCGTCGGCCTGCTCACCTTCCTCATCGGCGCACTGATCCTGGGCTACCTCCTCGTCCTGCGTCTGACGGGCGCGGAGATCGGCGACCGGCCGGCTCTCATCGCAGGCGTCCTCCTGGTCGTGGTCGGGCTGCAGCTGGTGCTCTTCGGGCTGCTCGCCGAGCTCACCGTCTTCGGCCGCCAGCGCGACCGGGCGCTACTCGCGCCCCGAATGCTCACCCGGCCGGCTGACGCGGACGCGACTCGGGACGCCCCGGCCGAGCGACCGGAGCACGACCCCTCCCGCCGGTGATCCGGCCGTGACGGGCCCGCTCGCGGGTGCCGCGGCGGTGCTGGGCGCCTCCGCCGTCCTCGCCCTCGCCCTCGGCCTCGTGGGCGCGAGCGTGCGGGTCCTGACGCGTCGCTGGGTGCACCACCTGCCCAGCGCCGCGGTCACGATCGGCCTCGGAGCGGCGCTGACCGCGGTGGTGGTCGCCCTGTCCTTCCGCCTCACCGGGCGCTCCCACGTCGTGCTCGGCCTCCTGCTCGCGGTCTCGACGGCGATCGTCGCCGTCGCCGCGGTGCGCGACCTTCGTCGCTCGTCGGACCGTCCCGGCACCTGGCGGGCCTGGTGGAGCCAGCTGGTCGGTCCGCTCGACCTCGGCGCCCTCGCCCTCGTGCTGGTCCTTCTCGCCGTCCCGCTCTCGCTCGGGCTCAGCTTCTGGACGGGCGGGTCCAACGACTTCCACCGCTACGCGGCCTCGGTGCAGGTGTGGCAGTCCGACGAGGCTGGCTTCCCGGACTTCCGTGCGGTGCACTCCGGTGACTTCGAGCGCACGCAGGTGGCACGGGCGCTGTCCGAGAAGCCGATGGCCACCGCGCTGCTGCTGACCGCGTCCAGGGTCGCCGGCATCGCGTCGTACCAGGCGCTCACGCCCCTGCTGCTCGTGGCCCTGTGGGCCGGGGTGGCGGCGACCCTGCACGTACTCGTCCGGCGGTTCCGCCTCACCACCGGGCACGCGGTCGCGGTCACCGCGGCGACGACCCTGTCGCTGGCTCCTGTGCTCGCGCTCAGCAACGCCCAGCTGGGTCACGTGCTCGTCCTGTCGCTCGCCCCGGTGGCCGTCGCGGTGGCGGCCACCGCGTCGCCGGTGCGTGGTCCCGCGGCCACGGCCGTCGTCCTCGGCATCGTCCTCGCGGCGACACTGGGGTCCAACGCCAGCGTCGTCATCGGATTCGGGCTGCTGCTCGCCGCGACCCTGCTCTGGGTGCTGCGCCGCGGCGGGACTCCCACCCGCAGGGCCTGGGGAGTGCTCGCGGGGTCGGCCGCGGTCGGGGCCGTCCTGGCGGCACCGTTCGTGCCATGGATGCTCGAGTCCCTCCGGATCCAGACCACCGGTGAGCCGGGGGTCGACATCCCGCTGGCGTCGCCGCTGGCCTTCGTCGGCCTGCAGGTGAGCCGTGACGCGGCCGCTCCGCTTGCGCAGTCGGTGGTGTCCTGGGCAGTGCTGCTCGTCGCGCTCCTCCTGCTGGTGCGCCCGACCCAGGAGACCGTTCGCCGGCATGCCGCCTTCGCCACGGTCCTCTCGGCGGGAGCGCTCAGCGCCCTCGCGCTCGCGGCCCGGTTCCGCCCCGACTCCTACGTCATGTTCAAGTGGACCCTGACCACGATCGCCGTGGTGATGCCCCTGGTCCTGGCTGCGGCAGTCGCCTGGAATCGGCGGCGCGCGCCGGGACGGCGGTCCGAGCTCACCGCGGGTCTGGCCGTGCTCGGCGCCGTCGCGCTGGCGATCAGCCTCTCGACCATGCGGGGGAGCGGCGGCGGAGCCCGGCTCGAGCTCCAGACCCTCGCGGACAACCGCGGTCTCGCCGCCGTCGCGGTGCTCAACACCGACCTGACGGACTACTACTCCAACTCGATGGCGCCGCTGGTCGTCCCCGCCCCGCGCGTCGTCGTGACCCGGCCTACCTACGCCGATCCGCAGGCTCCTGTCGGCGACGTGTACCTCGTCCAGCGCGACCAGCTCACGACCGGCGCCTACGAGCTGATCGAGGTGCTGTCGGACGGGTACGCGCTCGCCCGCCGCGACCTCGCACTGGACTCGGCCGCGACGCTGCCGGTGGGCGCGGACCCGGCCAGTCGGCGCTTCCTCGTCGGCAGCTGGACCGATCGAGGCGACCGGGCCGTCTGGGCGCGCTCCGCGGTGTCGTGGGTGGTGGCCGATCCGGGCGGTGAGCTGGTCGGCCGCGACCTCGAGATCACGCTGAGCGGCCTGCGCCTCGACGCGGACCAGTCGGCGCGCTCCTTGGAGATCGGTCCGGAGGACGGGCTCCTGGCGAGCGTGCCCCTGTCCTCGGACCGGGAGGTCGCGGTCAGCGTCCGCGTGCCTGCCACACTCGTGGACGAGGACGGGCGGCTCCGTCTCCGGCTCTACATCGACGGGCCGGGGGAGCGCACCGACCTCACGGACCTCGAATTCGCCCTGGAGACGATCACCGTGACGCCCGCAGGACCGACCCCGTGACCGGCCTCCGGTCGACCTACGTCGACGCGGCACGCGCCGCCCGCACCGGGCTCGACCGCGTCGGGCTGCTGCCGCGCCTCGACCGCTGGGCGCACCGGTCCCGCACCGGGCTGTGGGCCCGGTCCCTCCTCGCCATCTACGACTTCGAGGACCTCGCCGAGCTCGGGGTGCCGTGGTGGACCTTCGAGTCCATCGCGTGGGTCGACGGGTTCCTCGGGGCTCGTCCCGATGCCCGCGTCCTCGAGTGGGGCTCGGGCTCCTCGACCCTGTGGCTCGCCGCCCGTGCGGGCCGTGTCGTGTCGATCGAGTACGACGCGGACTTCGCGGCGCTCGTGCGCGCGCGGATCCCCGACAACGTCGAGCTGCGGGTCGTCGAGCCAGTGCCGGCCGGGCCGCACGGCCCGAGCGCGCGATCCGCGAAGGTCGGCTTCGAGCACCTGGAGTTCGCGCCGTACGTCGGCGCCGCGGACGACCTCCCCGGCGGGTGGGACCTCGTCGTCGTCGACGGCCGCGCCCGCGGCGCCTGCCTCGCCAAGGCACTGGAGGTGGTCGGACCGCAGGGAGTCGTCCTGGTCGACAACGTGGAGCGCGACCGCAACCGCGACGCCGTCCTCGCCCTCGGCGACAGCGTCGACGTCGTCTGGACCCGCGGGCTCACCCCGTGCCTGCCCTACCCGTCCGGGACCGCGCTGGTGCGTCGACGGTGAGGTCGCGCTGGCTCACCGCCGCGCGGATCGCCTTCCTCGTGCTGGCCCTCGGCTTCGCCTGGTGGGGGCTCTCGGACCAGTGGTCGGCCATCGTCGACGCCATGGCCAGCCTCGCGTGGTGGCGGGTGCTGCTCGCGCAGGCGCTCGTCGTGGTCGGGCTGATGCTCACCTCGGGCGTCTGGCGCACGGTGGTGCGGGGCTACGACGCCGAGCTGCCGGCCCGACCGGCGCGCTCCATCTTCTTCGTGGGCCAGCTGGGCAAGTACATCCCGGGCGGCGTGTGGTCGCTCGGGGCGCAGGCGGCGATGGCCACCCGCTACGCCGTCCCCCCGCGGGTCACCGTCGCCGTGGGGCTGGTGTTCCTCGGGCTCCACGTGCTCACCGCCGCGCCGGTCGGCGTGCTGGTCCTCCCCGACCTCGACGCCCCGCTCTGGGCGGTCGTCGCGCTGGGGGCGGCGCTGCTCGCGCTCGCCGCGTCGCCGGTCGTGGACCGGGCGGGGACCTGGGCGGCCGGCGCGCGGCTCGACCTCGGCGCGAGGACACGGCTGCGGATCCTCGCGGTGATGCTCGTGGTCTGGGCCGCCTACGGCGCCGCCTCCAGGCTGCTGGTCCCCCCGCCCGACGCCGATGCCGGGACGCTGGCGCTGGTCACCGGGGCGGTGGCGGCGGCGTACCTGGTCGGCGTCCTCGTCGTGATCGCACCGGCCGGGGTGGGGGCTCGCGAGGCGACTCTGGGCTTCCTGCTCGCACCGACGCTCGGGGTGCCGGCGGCCGCAGCGGTCGCGCTCCTGTCCCGGCTCGTGCACACGCTCGGGGACCTGGCGCTGGCTGGGATCGCGTGGTGGCTCGCCCGGCCCGACTCCCCGCCGGGTTCGTAGCTCACCGCTCACGCACGCGGCGACGCCGACGGCCGCAGCGGTGGCGAGCTCTCCCCGCGAGTCACGCAGCCGACCGAAGGGGCCTCAGGCTCCGGGGGCGCGCTCGTGCTCGCCCTCGCGCTGGGCCGGGACGCCGAGCAGCGCCCGCACCTCGGCCGCACGGTAGCGGCGGTGCCCGCCCAGGGTCCTGATCGAGGTGAGCTTGCCAGCCTTG
>JAHECT010000055.1 GCA_024641605.1 Micrococcales bacterium | reverse complement strand
ACTGCGGGAGTCTCCTCGGCTGGGGGCGCCTCGGCCGTCTCGACTGCGGGAGTCTCCTCGGCGGGGGGCGCCTCGGCCGTCTCGACTGCGGGGGTCTCCGCGGCTGCGGGCGCCTCGGCCGTCTCGACTGCGGGGGTCTCCTCGGCGGGTGCCGGCTCGACGGGTGCCTCGGCCGACTCGGGCGCGGGAGCGGGTTCGGCGGGTGCCGGCTCGTCGGGTGCCTCGGCCGCCACGGCTGCGGGCGTCTCCTCGGCGGGTGCCTCGTCAGCGGCCGCCGCGCGGGCGGGGGCGTCGTCGGAGGGTGTCTCGCCGGTGGTCGGCTCCGTGGGCTCGTCGGATCCGGTCTGCTCGCTCATCGGTGGTTCACTCCTCAGCCGACCTGCGTGGTCTCGCGGGTCGTGGCCTTCGTGATGACGATCGGCTGCGCCGGTGCTCCGTCGGCGCCGCCGCCCTGGACTCCCTGCTCCGCGACGTGGCGCACCACGTCGAGGCCGGACACTACTGTGCCCCAGATCGTGTAGTTCGGGGGCAGAGTCGTGTCCTCGTACACGATGAAGAACTGGCTGCCGGCGGTGCCCGGCCCGGCGTTGGCCATGGCCACCGTCCCAGCGGGGTAGTTGTTCTCGGAGTCGGCCGGCAGGTTCTCGTCGGGGACCGTGTAACCGGGTCCGCCCTGACCGTTGTTCGTCGGGCTGCCGCACTGGAGCACGAACAGGCCCTGCGTCGTGAGCCGGAAGCAGGACGAGTCGGTGTAGAAGCCCTGGTTGGCGAGGAAGATCATCGAGTCGGCGGTCTCGGGAGCCGCCTGCTCGACCTGGATGTCGATCGTGCCGCAGTTGGTCTGCAGCTCGATGAAGTACTCCGACGCCGGCTTGAGCGGGTAGCCGGGAGGAGCGGTCCAGGTGTCGGTCTTCGTCGTCGGCTCCGGTGCGTCGGTGCAGGTGACCTGGCTGGCCGAGTCGCTGGGGCTCGGGCTGCTCGACTCGGTCGAGGACGCGCTCGGGCTGGCGCTGGCCGACGGCGAGGCGATCGGCTCGGGCGTGGTGTCGCGGTTCGCGAACGCCCACGCCGCCACCCCACCGCCGAGAACGACGACCGTGGCGACGACCGCGATCACCTGGTTGCGGCGCTTGGTCGCAGCCTGGCGCTCCGACCGGCGTGCCTGCTGACGCTCGTACTTGGCCCGAGCGACATCCCGCTCACGCTTGTTGCTGCTGCTCACAGCGCTCCCTCGCCCCTCCTGACACGCGAGCACCCTCCGCTCGCGCGACCCCGAGCGAGTCTAGGAGCGAGCGCGGACGCGGTCGGCACCGGGGCGGCAGGTAGGCTCGGGCGGTCCCGGATCGCACCGGTCCCGTCCCGTCCCAGCCCGCCAGGAGGCCCGCGCCCGTGCTCGTCGTCGGCTTCCCCGCCGGCCCGTGGGGCACCAACTGCTGGGTCCTGGCCACCGGACCCGGGCAGGAGTGCCTCATCGTGGACCCCGGCAAGGACTCCGCCCCCGGCATCGAGGAGGCGGTGGAGGAGCACGGGCTGCGCCCCGTGGCCGTCCTCCTGACGCACGGGCACATCGACCACGTCTGGTCCGTGGTCCCCGTGTGCGGGGCCCGCGGGATCCCGGCGTACATCCATCCGCGCGACCGCGGCATGCTCGAGGACCCGCTGTCCGGGATCAGCCCCGAGACGGGCCGCATGCTCGCCACCATGACCGGCGGGCGGCTGCAGGCCGGAGAGCCCGAGGACCTGCGCCTCCTCGAGGACGGCGCCACGATCTCCCTGGCCGGGCTCGACCTGAGCGTCGACCACGCGCCCGGGCACACCCCCGGGAGCGTCATGTTCCGCCGCCCGGGATCGGGGGAGGTGGCGCCCGTCCTGGTGTCCGGCGACGTCCTGTTCGAAGGATCAATCGGGCGCACCGACCTGCCCGGCGGGGATCACCAGCAGATGCTGGCCAGCCTGGCGACCAGGATCCTCCCGTTGGCCGACGACACGGTGGTGCTCCCGGGCCACGGCGGGAGCACCACGATCGGCCGGGAGCGGGTCGCCAACCCGTACCTGACCGCCATCTCGGATGCGCCCCAGGCACCAGGTCGAGGACTGTAGGGACCCTGATGAGCAGACCAGCGCCCCTGTCGGGCTTCCCCGAGTGGCTCCCGTCGGACCGCATCGTCGAGCAGCACCTGCTCGACACCGTCCGCCGGGTCTTCGAGCTGCACGGCTTCGCCTCCATCGAGACACGCGCCGTCGAACCGCTCGAGCAGCTGCTGCGCAAGGGGGAGATCGACAAGGAGGTCTACGTCGTCCGGCGCCTGCACGGCACCGACGAGGACGCCGACTCGCTGGCCCTGCACTTCGACCTCACCGTGCCCTTCGCCCGCTACGTGCTGCAGAACGCCGGCCACCTCGAGTTCCCCTTCCGTCGCTACCAGATCCAGAAGGCATGGCGCGGTGAGCGCCCGCAGGAGGGCCGGTTCCGCGAGTTCACGCAGGCGGACATCGACATCATCGGGCGCGACACCCTGGCTTTCCACCACGAGGTTGAGGTGGCCCTGGTCATGGCGGAGGTCTTCCGAGCGCTCCCGTGCCCGCCGGCGGTCATCCTCGTCAACAACCGCAAGCTCGCGGAGGGGTTCTTCCTCGGTGCGGGCGCGACCGACCCCGGCGCCGCGCTGAGGTCCGTCGACAAGCTCGACAAGATCGGACCGGACCGGGTCGCCGACCTGCTCATGTCGGAGGCGGGGCTGAGCGCCGAGGGCGCTCGGCTGTGCCTGCGCCTGGCCGCCGTACGGAGCGCGGACACCTCCTTCGTCGACGAGGTGCGTGCCCTCGGCGTGTCGCACCCCCTGCTCGACGAGGGCCTGGCCGAGCTGGCGGCGGTGGTCGCAGCCGCGGCGGCGCGCATGCCGGGCGCCGTGGTGGCCGACCTCAAGATCGCCCGGGGCCTGGACTACTACACCGGCACGGTCTACGAGACCCAGCTGGTCGGTCACGAGTCCGTCGGCTCGGTCTGCTCCGGAGGTCGCTACGACGCCCTCGCGAGCGACGGGCGCGCCACCTATCCCGGCGTCGGGATCTCGCTGGGCCTGACCCGGCTCATGTCCGTGCTCGTGGGTCGGGGCCTCGTGTCGGCAAGCCGGTCGGTCCCGACGGCCGTGCTCGTGGCGGTCACCGACGAGGATCGGCGCCACACGGCGGAGGACGTCGCGGCGTCCCTGCGCGCCCGTGGCGTGAGCACCGAGGTGGCACCGCGCGCCGACAAGTTCGGCAAGCAGATCCGCTATGCCGATCGCCGCGGCATCCCGTTCGTCTGGTTCACCGACACCGACGAGGGACACGCGGTGAAGGACATCCGCACCGGCGACCAGGTGGCGGCCGATCCCGCCGCGTGGCAGCCCCCCGACCAGGACCGGACGCCCACCGTCGTCCTGTCCTCACCCGACGAGGAGACCCGCTCGTGATCCGCACCCGTACCGCCGGCAGCCTGCGCGCCACCGACGCCGGCCAGACAGTCGTGCTCGCCGGCTGGGTGGCGCGTCGTCGCGACCACGGAGGGGTGGCCTTCCTGGACCTGCGCGACGCCTCGGGGGTCGTCCAGGTCGTGGTCCGCGACCCCGACGTCGCGCACCCCCTGCGCAGCGAGTTCTGCGTCCGGGTGACGGGCGAGGTCGCCGCGCGGCCGGAGGGCAACGAGAATCCCGATCTGGCGACGGGGGCGGTCGAGGTGATCACGAGCGAGCTGGAGGTCCTGAGCACGGCGGCTGCGCTCCCGTTCCCGATCGACGAGCACGTCGAGGTCGGTGAGGAGGCGCGCCTGCGTCACCGCTACCTCGACCTGCGCCGCCCGGCGCCCGCAGCGGCGATCCGGTTGCGGAGCCGGGTCAACCGCGTGGCCCGGGAGGTCCTCTACGACCGGGACTTCCTCGAGATCGAGACGCCCACCCTCACCCGGTCGACCCCCGAGGGTGCGCGCGACTTCCTCGTCCCGGCCCGGCTGCAGCCCGGCAGCTGGTACGCCCTGCCGCAGAGCCCGCAGCTGTTCAAGCAGCTGCTCATGGTCGCCGGGATGGAGCGCTACTTCCAGATCGCCCGCTGCTACCGCGATGAGGACTTCCGGGCGGACCGGCAGCCGGAGTTCACCCAGCTCGACATCGAGTTGAGCTTCGTCGACCAGGACGATGTCATCGAGGTCGGCGAGGCGGTCGTGTCGGCGCTCTGGCGCGAGATCGGGCACGCGATCCCGCTGCCGATCCCGCGGATGACCTACGCCGAGTCGATGGCGCGCTACGGCAACGACAAGCCCGACCTGCGCTTCGGTCAGGAGCTGGTGGAGTGCACCTCGTACTTCGCCGAGACGCCCTTCCGCGTCTTCCAGGCTCCCTACGTCGGCGCCGTGGTGATGCCGGGCGGAGCCGCACAGCCGCGCAAGCAGCTCGACGCCTGGCAGGACTGGGCCAAGCAGCGCGGGGCCAAGGGGCTGGCCTACGTGCTCGTGGGGGACGACGGCGAGCTGGGCGGGCCGGTCGCCAAGAACCTGACCGACGCCGAGCGCGACGGTCTCGCGGCCCTCGTGGGCGCGAACGCCGGCGACTGCATCTTCTTCGCCGCGGGCGAGGTGGCGGCCTCCCGGGCGCTGCTCGGTGCGGCGCGCCTCGAGGTCGGACGGCGCTGCGGACTGATCGACGAGGCGGCCTGGTCGTTCGTGTGGATCGTCGACGCGCCGCTGTTCGAGCCGTCGAGCCGGGCCACCGAGAGCGGGGACGTCGCGGTCGGCTCGGGTGCCTGGACTGCCGTCCACCACGCGTTCACCTCGCCCAAGCCGGAGTGGCTCGAGACGTTCGAGTCCGACCCCGGGGCGGCGCTGGCCTACGCCTACGACCTCGTCTGCAACGGCAACGAGATCGGCGGCGGGTCGATCCGTATCCACCAGCGCGAGGTGCAGCAGCGCGTGTTCGAGGTCATGGGGCTCACGCGCGAGCAGCAGCAGGAGAAGTTCGGCTTCCTGCTCGACGCCTTCCAGTACGGCCCTCCGCCGCACGGCGGCATCGCCTTCGGCTGGGACCGGATCGTCGCCCTCCTGTCCGGGAGCGACTCGATCCGCGACGTCATCGCCTTCCCCAAGACCGGCGGGGGCCAGGACCCGCTGACCGGTGCCCCGGCCCCGATCACGGCGGAGCAGCGGGCCGAGGCCGGGGTGGACTCGCCAGTCGGGGACGACGACGAGGCGGACGACGCCTGAGCGGCGCCCCTCAGCCGGAAGCGGCGCGCTCGGGGAGGTAGCCGCTGTGGAACGAGTGCTCCACGGTGAACCCGAGGCGCGTGTAGACCCCGCGCGCCGTGTCGTTGCTCGTGTACATCCCCAGCGTGACGACCGGCGCGCCCGCCCCCAGCGCGTCGCGGGTCAGGCGAGCGCACACGTCGGAGGCGAGCCCGCGGCCCCGGTGGCCCTCGTGGGTGACCACGCTGGCGAGGTGCGGGATGCCGGGCCGGTGCTCGACGTGCGCGGCGCAGGCCACGAGCTCGCCGGCGGAGACCACCCCGGCCCAGCGCACGACGTGGTCGTCGTCCGGATCGACGGAGGCGCTGGGGGAGTGGGCCAGGAGCGGGGCGATCCGGGGATCGGCCGGGTCGAGGTCCACGACGTCGGCCTCGCCGGGGCGGACGCCCGGTTCCCGATCGGTCCACCACCAGCACCAGCGGTTCCCCTCGGGGGGTCGCTGCTCGAGCGGGAGGAAGGGGTGGTCGGACACGGGCACGGTCACGCCGGCTGCGGGCTCCCCGGCCTGCTCGGTGAGGGCCAGCGCCTGGACGGCGAGGGCTGCCGCAGGGCCGGGGACGGCGCCCAGCGCCGTGACCCATCGCACGCCGCGGAAGGGGTGGTGGGACACCCAGGCGACGGCGTCGGCGGACACCAGGGCACGCTCGACCCGGGCCGGGCTGATGTCGTAGCGCAGGAAGCGGTCGTCCGGCCGGGCGGCGAGGAGTTCCTCGTACGGTGTGGTGCTCATCGGCGCACACCCTCTCACCCGTGGGGGACCGACCGACCGGCATAGGGTGCCGGGGTGACCGCCAGCCTGTTCGACGAGGGCGCGGCCCCGAGCCGGGCCGGGGCGCCGCTGGCGGTGCGCATGCGGCCGCGGACGCTGGACGAGCTCGTCGGTCAGCGCCATCTGCTGGAGCCGGGCAGCCCCCTGCGGCGACTCGTGGCGAGCGTGCCGGGCGAGGGACCGGGTCCGACCAGCGTGATCCTGTGGGGGCCGCCGGGCACCGGGAAGACCACGTTGGCGTCGCTCGTGAGCACGAGCACAGGTCGGCGCTTCGTCGAGCTGTCGGCGGTCACGGCCGGGGTGAAGGACGTCCGTGAGGTCGTCGAGCGTGCGCGTGACGCCCTGGGCATGCGGGACGAGGGCACCGTCCTCTTCGTCGACGAGGTACACCGCTTCTCCAAGACCCAGCAGGACGCACTGCTGCCCGCCGTCGAGAACGGGTGGGTGACCCTCGTGGCCGCGACGACCGAGAACCCGTCGTTCTCGGTCATCTCACCGCTCCTCTCGCGCTCGCTCGTACTCACGCTCGCTCCGCTCACGGACCAGGACCTTCGTGCGCTCCTCGACCGGGCGCTCACGGATCCGCGCGGGCTGGACGACCGCTTCAGCCTCGCCCCCGAGGCGGCGGCCCATCTGCTGCGCATCGCCGGGGGTGACGCCCGACGCGCCCTGACCAGCCTGGACGCGGCCGCGGGCGCGGCCCTGGACCAGGGTCGTGACGTCATCGACCTGGCCGCCGTCGAGCGCGCGGTCGACCGGGCCGCGCCCCGCTACGACCGCGACGGCGACCAGCACTACGACGTCATCAGCGCCTTCATCAAGAGCCTGCGCGGCTCGGACGTCGACGCAGCGCTCCACTACCTCGCGCGCATGCTCGAGGCCGGGGAGGACCCCCGTTTCATCGCCCGACGGCTGGTGATCCTGGCGAGCGAGGACATCGGGCTCGCCGACCCGTCGGCCCTGCAGACCGCGACGGCGGCCGCCTCCGCGGTGCAGCTCGTCGGGCTGCCCGAGGGCCGGCTGGCGCTCGCCCAGGCGACGATCGCCCTCGCGCTGGCTCCCAAGTCCAACGCCGTGATCCGGGCCATCGACGCCGCCCAGTCCGACATCCGGGCAGGGCTCATCGGGCCGGTCCCGGCCCACCTGCGTGACTCGCACTACGCGCGCGCAGGGGACCTCGGGCACGGGGTCGGGTACGTGTACCCGCACGACGTCCCGGGCGGGGTGGCAGCCCAGCAGTACGCCCCTGACCAGGCCGCCGGCCGGCGCTACTACCGACCCACGGCCTACGGGGCGGAGAGCCGCTTCGGTGAGGTGGCGTCCCGGCTGGACCGAGCGCTCCGGCCGCCCGCCACCTCGGAGGGGGAGGGCGACCCGCAGGTAGGGTCGGACGACCCGGTCGCGGCCACGGACGCGGCCACGGGACCCGACACGGACGGAAGGGACTGACGTGCGACGGCTGTTCTGGTTCTCGCTCGGCGCGGGGGCGGGCTACTACGCCGCCCGCCGAGGTGAGCGCTTCGTCGCCGAGGCGCGCGAGCGCGGCCTCGTGGGCAACGTCACCTACGCCGCCGGCACGGCGAGCAGGCTCGCCCAGAACGCGACGCAGGTGGCCGCGGGACTCGCCGACCGGAGCCGGTCGGACGCCGGCGAGCCCGTGAGCACGCCTGTCGACCCGACCACGACGACCGAGGGACGTTCCTGATGGATTCCGCCGAGATCAGGTCCCGCTTCCTCCGGTTCTTCACCGAGCGGGGGCACACCGCGGTCCCGTCGGCCTCGCTGCTGCTCGACGACCCGACGCTGCTGTTCGTCAACGCCGGCATGGTCCCGTTCAAGCCCTACTTCCTCGGGGAGGCCGTCGCGCCGTACGAGCGGGCGACCTCGGTTCAGAAGTGCGTGCGCACCCTCGACATCGACGAGGTCGGCCGGACCACGCGGCACGCCTCGTTCTTCCAGATGGCGGGCAACTTCAGCTTCGGCGACTACTTCAAGGCCGGTGCCATCCCGTTCGCGTGGGAGCTGCTCACCCGCCCGGTGGCCGACGGGGGCTTCGGCTTCCCCGAGTCCCGGCTGTGGGCGACCGTGTACGAGAGCGACGACGAGGCCCTCGACATCTGGCACCGGCAGGTGGGTGTTCCCCTCGACCGGATCCAGAGGCGCGGCGCCAAGGACAACTACTGGTCCATGGGTGTGCCCGGTCCGGGCGGGCCGTGCTCGGAGATCTACTACGACCGCGGCCCCGAGCACGGCCGCGAGGGTGGGCCCGAGGCCGACGAGGACCGCTATCTCGAGGTCTGGAACCTCGTGTTCATGGAGCACCGCCTCGCGGAGGTGCGCTCCAAGGAGGACTTCGACATCGCCGGGGACCTTCCCGCCAAGAACATCGACACCGGCATGGGCCTCGAGCGCATGGCGACGCTCCTCCAGGGCGTCGAGAACCTCTACGAGATCGACACCACCCGGCAGATCCTCGACCGGGCGACGGAGCTGTCCGGCGCTCGCTACGGCGTCGACGCGGACACGGACGTGCGGCTGCGCGTCGTCGCCGACCACGCTCGCACGTGCGCGTTCCTCATTCAGGACGGCGTGGTTCCGGGCAACGAGGGCCGCGGCTACGTCCTGCGCCGGATCATGCGTCGCGTCATCCGCAACATGCGTCTGCTCGGGGCGGGCGACGCCGTCATGCCGGAGCTCATCGACGCCACCGTGACGGCCATGGGTCCCCAGTACCCCGAGCTGGTCACCGACGCCGGCCGGCTCTCGTCGGTCTCCGCCGCGGAGGAGGCCGTGTTCGCCCAGACCCTGCGCACGGGGACGACGATCTTCGACACGGCCGTCGCCGAGGTGCGCACCGCCGGAGGCAGGACGCTGGGCGGGGCCGAGGCGTTCGCCCTGCACGACACCTACGGCTTCCCCATCGACCTCACCCTCGAGATGGCGGCGGAGGCCGGCCTCGAGGTGGATCGGGACGGGTTCCGCCGGCTCATGACCGAGCAGCGCGACCGGGCCAAGGCCGACGCCCGGGCCCGCAAGGCCGGCCTGACGTCGACCACCATCTACCGCGACGTCATGTCCGGCTCCGGCACCACGACGTTCACCGGCTACGACGAGGTCGAGAGCGAGGGCACCCTCACCGGGCTCGTCGTGGACGGGGAGACGCGGTCCCAGGCGGGCGAGGGCTCGAGCGTCGAGGCCGTGCTCGACCGGACGCCGTTCTACGCCGAGGGCGGCGGGCAGCTCGCGGACGCGGGCCTGATCCGACTCGCCACCGGCGCCCTCATCGAGGTCGACGACGTGCAGCAGCCCGTCCCGGGCCTGTACGTGCACCGTGGCCGGGTGGTGTCGGGGGAGGCGGTCGTGGGCAGCGGCGCGGTCGGCGCGGTCGATCTCGAGCGACGCCGGGCGATCTCACGCGCCCACACGGCCACGCACCTCGTGCACAAGGCGTTCCGTGAGGCGTTGGGCGAGACCGCCACGCAGATGGGTTCGGAGAACTCGCCGGGACGGTTCCGCTTCGACTTCCCCAGCGCCTCAGCGGTCCCCAAGTCCGTGCTGGTCGATGTCGAGGCCCGGGTCAACGACGTCCTGGCCGAGGACCTGGCCGTCCACGCCGAGTACATGAGCCAGGACGCCGCCCGCGCCGCAGGAGCGATGGCCCTCTTCGGCGAGAAGTACGGCGACCTCGTCCGGGTCGTCTCGGTGGGGGACTGGACCCGCGAGCTGTGCGGTGGCACCCACGCCCAGCGGTCGGGTCAGATCGGCGTCGTCACGTTCCTCTCCGAGGGATCGATCGGTGCGGGGGTGCGCCGGGTGGAGGCGCTCGTCGGCGTCGACGCGTACCAGTTCTTGGCGCGCGAGCACCTGCTCGTGAGCCAGCTCGCCGACATCGTCAAGGCCCGCCCCGAGGAGCTCCCCCAGCGCATCGACGCCGTGCTGTCCCGCCTCAAGGAGGCGGAGAAGGAGATCGCGACGTATCGCTCCGCGCAGCTGGTCGCCAACCTCGGCGACATCATCGGCGTGGGTGAGGAGGTCGGCGCCGTCCGGGTGTGGACCTTCGCCGCACCGGAGGGCACCGCCCCGGCCGAGCTCAGGGAGCTGGTCACCCGAGGCCGGGATCTGGCCCGGCGGGAGATCCCGTCCCTCGTCGTGGGCAGCCTCCTGGCGGAGGGCAAGATCTCGGTCGTCGCCGCCACGAACGAGGCTGCCCGGTCGCTGGGCGTGTCGGCGAGCAGGGCGCTGCAGCCGCTCCTCGGGGCCGTCGGCGGCCGCGGCGGCGGTAAGGACGACCTGGCGCAGGGGGGCGGGACCGACCCGGCCGGCCTCGACGCGGGAGTGGCGGCCCTCAAGGACCACGTCCGGGAGGTCGCGGGAACGTGACCTCGGACACAGCAGGCGATTTCCGCCGCGGACCGCGGATCGGCGTGGACGTCGGGAGCGTCCGAGTCGGGGTGGCGCGCTGCGATCCCGACGGGATCCTGGCCGTCCCCGTCGCGACCCTGGCCCGGTCCCCGCAGGGGGCCGACCTGGACTCCCTCGTGGAACTGGTCGCGGAGCACGACCCCGTCGAGCTGATCGTGGGGCTCCCGCTCGGCCTGGACGGCCGGGAGGGGGCGGCGGCCGCGGCGGCCCGCTCCTACGCCCGCGCCGTGTCCGATCGGCTGCGAGCGGAGGGCCGGAGCCTGCCGGTGCGTCTCGTCGACGAGCGGCTCAGCACGACGGCGGCCACCCGGAGCCTGCAGGCCGCCGGCCGCGACGCGCGCAGCTCCCGGGCGGTCGTCGACCAGGCGGCGGCTGTCATCATCGTCCAGCAGGCGGTGGACGCTGAGCGTGCCACCGGGACGCCCCCCGGCGTCCTGCTCGAACCCGGAGAGGACCCGCACCGATGAGCCACATCGGCCTCGGCATGACCTACGACGAGCCGCCGCCCGGATCACCCCGACCGCAGCGCCGCCGGTCCGGTGCGATCGCGGTGCTCGTGGCGCTGCTCGCGCTCGCCGCCATCGGGGTGGGCGCCTTCCTCGGCCTCCGGTCGCTCGGGATCACCGGGACCCAGGACTTCGAGGGGGAGGGCTCGGGGTCGGTCGTGGTGGTCGTCGAGCCGGGCGACACGCTGACGGCCATCGGGTCCACGCTCGCCGGCGCCGGGGTCGTGGCCTCGACCGACTCGTTCGTGAGCGCGGCGGCCGCGGAGCCGCGCGCGGTGAGCATCGCGCCGGGCTCGTACGAGATGCGCGAGGGGATGAGCGGGGAGGCCGCGGTCGTGCGGATGCTCGATCCGGCATCCCGCGTGGTCAAGAGGGTCGCCGTCCCCGAGGGCTGGCGCTTCGAGCGCACGATCGCCGCTGCGGCGGAGGGCACCGGGCTCTCCCCGGAGTCCCTGGAGGAGAGCCTGTCCCGGGCGGGGTCCCTGGGACTGCCGACGTATGCGGAGGGCAACCCCGAGGGCTTCCTCTTCCCGGCCACCTACGAGTTCCAGCCGGACGTCACCGCCGACGAGGTCATCGAGTCGATGCTCAGCCGATTCGACCAGGCAGCCGGCGACGTCGACCTGGAGGGGGGCGCAGAGGCGCGGGGGCTGACCCCCCTGCAGGTCGTCACGATCGCGAGCCTCCTGCAGGGCGAGAGCGCGCCGGAGGACTACGACAAGGTCGCCCGGGTCATCTACAACCGCCTCGACGCCGGCATGCCCCTGCAGTTCGACTCCACGGTCAACTATGCCCTGGGCACCAGCGACATCCAGCTCTCCCGCGATCAGCTGGACACCGATTCGCCGTACAACACCTACAAGGTGAAGGGGCTGCCCCCCGGACCGATCAACTCGCCGGGCGAGGCCGCCCTCCAGGCCGCCCTCAGCCCGGCCAAGGGCTCGTGGCTGTACTTCGTGGCGACCGACCCGGCCAACGGCGTGACCGAGTTCGCCACCAGCTACGACGACTTCCTCCAGCTCAAGCGCAAGTTCCAGGCGAATGCCGGGTGAGCGCCGCCGCGCCGCCGTGCTGGGTCACCCCGTGGCGCACTCGCTCTCCCCGGTCCTGCACCTCGCGGCCTACCGCGAGCTGGGGCTGGACTGGGAGTACGAGCGCCTCGATGTGACCGAGGCGGCCCTCCCGGCCCTGCTCGACGGGCTGGACCCCTCCTGGGCGGGTCTGTCGCTGACGATGCCGCTCAAGACGTCCGTGCTCGCGCATCTGGACCTTCGCTCGCCGCTCGTCGAGATCACCGGGGCGGCCAACACGGTCGTGCTCGCCGAGGGCTCCCGCGCCGGGCACAACACCGACGTGGTCGGGATCGTGCGGGCGCTCGAGGAGATCGGCGTCGATCGGGCCGAGCGGGCCACGGTGCTGGGCGCCGGGGCCACCGCCCGCAGCGCCCTGGCGGCCCTCGCCCGGCTCGGGGTGGCTCGTGCAGTGGCCGTGGCGAGGCGTCCGGAGGCGGCCGCCGGCCTGAACAGCACGGCCGCGGCGCTCGGCGTCCACCTCGCCGTCGTCCCCTGGGGCGAGGCGGCTGCCCACCTCGGGGTTCCCGTCGTGGTGAGCACCGTGCCCGCCGGAGCCGCGGACGACCTGGCCGGGTCGATCCCCGCGTCGCCCGGCTCCCTCCTGGACGTGGTCTACCAGCCCTGGCCGACGCCGCTGGCGCGCGGGTGGCTCGAGGCCGGTGGCCAGGTGACGTCGGGGTTGACCATGCTGCTGCACCAGGCGGTCGCGCAGGTCGAGCTCATGACCGGGCGCACCCCGGCCGTCGAGCCCATGCGCGCGGCCCTCCTGGAGGCCGCGCGGGCGCGCTGAGCGCGGTCCTGTGCTCAAGTAGGCGTCTCCCGGCGCCGATGCGCCACACATGCGGGTCGTCCGACCCCCATGTCGTGCGAGCGTCGAGGTGCCCCATGTCCGACCAGTCGCGAGCCTCCCGGCTCGACCGCGCCCTCTCCGACCTCCTCGGCCAGGCTCCTGAGCTGGAGGCCGCCGCCGTCGTGTCCTTCGACGGCCTCGCGATGGCGTCCGCGCTGCCGCCCGGGATGGACGAGGACCGGGTCGCCGCCATGAGCGCCGCCCTGTTGAGCCTGGGCGAGAAGGCGGCCCAGGGACTGGGCCGCGGCGACCTCTCCCAGGTGTACGTCGAGGGCGAGACCGGGACGGTCTTCCTCGTCTCCTGCGACGACCAGGCGGTGCTGGTCGCCGTCGCTGCTGCCGGCGCGAAGGCCGGCCTGATGCTCTTCGAGGTCCGTCGCGCGGCCGTCGTCGTGGGTGCTGTGCTGGCCGAGGACTCCGGCCCCGTCGCCGAACCTGCCGTGGACCCGGTGGCCATGGCCGAGGCCGAGGCCGCCTACGCGGCGCACCGGGCGGCCGAGGCCGCACGGGCCGTGCCGCCCACGCCGCCGGTCACCGCGCCGGCTCCGGTGCCCGCGTCCGCAGTCGTCTTCCCGGCTCCGGTGCCCGTGCCGGCCCCGCCGGCGCCCGCGGAGCACGACTGGTCCACCTACTCCGGCCCTCCGCCCTCCTGGCCGGCGTGAGCCACCTGTCCATCCTGACCGTCCCGTCCACCCCCGTCGTGCCAAGGAGGCCGGCTCCGTGAACCTTGAGGGCTCGCTCGGTGCGTTCGGCCTGGCCGACGTGTTCGCCCTGCTCGGGTCGACCGGCAAGTCAGGTCGCCTGGTGCTGCGGCGTCCGGGCCCGGCCGCGCCCGTGGAGGGCGAGGTCTGGTTCCGCGACGGACGGCTCTCCGGGGCGAGCGCCGACCTGTCGCGGGCGGCCCTGCTGCGCCGGATCGTCGGGTCGGGACGGGTGGAGGACGCGGCTCTGCGCCAGGCGGTGGCCCGTGCCTCCGCGGGCGGGCGCGGTGCCGCGAGGGCCCTGCTTGACGCCGCCTCCGTGGACCCCGACGTCCTGCGGTCCGCGGCCACGGAGCAGGCCCTGGACGCGGTCACGGACCTCCTGGCCTGGGACGACGGTGATTTCTCCTTCGAGCTGGGCGCCCCGGACCCCGACGACATCGGGCTCGGGCTGGACCCCGCGGCACTGGTCGCGGCCGCCCAGGAGCGGGCGGCCCAGTTCGCCGAGCTGACCGCGCTCGTTCCCGGACCCGACAGCGTCCTGGTCGTGAGCCCGGCACCCGCCGAGGACCCGGTGCTGACCCGCGAGGAGTGGGGTCTGCTGGCGCTCGTGGACGGTCGACGCCAGGTCCGCGACCTCGTCGAGCTCACCGGAGCCAGCCACTACTCCGTCCTCTCGGCGCTCGCCGGCCTTGTCCGCCGCGGTCTCGTGGCGCTGCGCGAGTCCGGCGACCACGTCGCCGAGGTCGAGCGGCGGCTCGCGCTGCTCGCGCCCCTCGAGGACCTCCCGCCCCACGGCGAGGAGGCCGAGGCGGAGCAGCGCGACGAGACCGCAGCCCGGCCGACGGCGCCGGAGCCGTCGCGGACCGGGGTGCCCGAACCTC
>JAHECT010000054.1 GCA_024641605.1 Micrococcales bacterium | reverse complement strand
GGGCGATCACCCCGTCCGCGAGGACGAGGTCGACCGGAGCGCCGCCGAGCGGTGCCACGTGGGAGAGCAGGTAGGTCTCGGTCATGTCAGGCCTCCGCGGCGGGGTCGGTCTCGCCCGCGCCCAGCTGGGCGCCGCCGAGGAGCAGGTAGAGGACGGCCATCCGCACGCTCACCCCGTTGCTCACCTGCTCGACGATCACCGAGCGAGGAGCGTCGGCCACCTCCGCGGCGATCTCCATGCCGCGGTTCATCGGGCCGGGGTGCATGACGATGGCGTGGTCGGGGAGCAGGGCCATCCGGCGCCCGTCGAGGCCGTAGCGGCGGCTGTACTCCCGCGCGCTGGGGAAGAACGCCGCGTTCATCCGCTCGCGCTGGACGCGCAGCATCATGACGGCGTCGGCATCGCGCAGGTGCGCGTCGAGGTCGTAGGACGTGGCGCACGGCCAGCTCTCGACCCCGACCGGCAGCAGCGTGGGCGGAGCGACCAGTGTGACCTCGGCCCCGAGGGTGGCCAGCAGCAGCACGTTGCTCCGCGCCACGCGGCTGTGCAGGACGTCGCCCACGATCGTGACGCGACGTCCGGCCAGGTCCCCGACACTGCCGGCGAGGTGGCGGCGCATGGTGAACGCGTCGAGGAGCGCCTGCGTGGGGTGCTCGTGGGTGCCGTCGCCGGCGTTGACGACGGATCCGCCGATCCAGCCGGAGTGGGCGAGGCGGTGCGGCGCGCCGCTGGCTCCGTGGCGGATGACGACGGCGTCCGCACCCATCGCCTCGAGGGTGAGCGCGGTGTCCTTGAGGCTCTCCCCCTTGGACACGCTCGAGCCCTTGGCCGAGAAGTTGATGACGTCGGCTGAGAGCCGCTTGGCCGCAGCCTCGAAGGAGATGCGGGTCCGGGTCGAGTCCTCGAAGAAGAGATTCACCACGGTGCGCCCCCGCAGGGTGGGGAGCTTCTTCACGGCCCGGTCGGTCAGCGCGGCGAGCTCGGCCGCGGTGTCGAGGACCAGCAGGGCGTCGTCGCGGTCGAGGTCCGCCGCGGACAGCAGGTGGCGCTTCACAGGTCCTCCCCCGCGGCGTGGCCGCTGATCCGGACTGCGTCCTCGCCGTCGTGCTCCGCGAGCAGCACGTGGACCTTCTCGGACTTCGCGGTCGGGATGTTCTTGCCGACGTAGTCGGCCCGGATCGGCAGGTCGCGGTGGCCGCGATCGACGAGGACGGCGAGCTGCACCGACCGGGGGCGGCCCACGTCGTTCATCGCGTCGAGCGCCGCCCGGATGGTCCGACCGCTGTAGAGCACGTCGTCGACGAGCACGACGGTCTTGTCGTCGATGCCGCCCGCGGGGATCTCCGTGGGCAGCAGCGCCCGGGCGGGAGCCTGGCGCAGGTCGTCGCGGAAGAGGGTGATGTCGAGGGAGCCGACCGGCACCTCGCGACCCTCGATCTGGCGGATCCGCTCGGCGACCCGCCGGGCGAGGAAGACCCCACGGGTGGGGATTCCCAGGAGGACGAGACCCTCGGCGCCCTTGGCGCGCTCGACGATCTCGTGGGCCACGCGCGTGAGTGCGCGGGCGATCTCGGCACCGTCGAGGACGGTGCGTGCGTCGTCAGGAGTCCGGGACGCGGACACGCTGCGACCCCCTTCCCCGCCTCACAGGACGGACTTAAAGGACGTCGGTCGACGCGACCCTACCCGACGGCGGGCTCACCCGTTCGGGCGGGAGATCGTGTGTGCGTAGTGTGACCGAGGGTCACGCAGTGCTAGCGTCGTGTGCGGAGCGCTACTGCCCGGGCCGTCGTGCGGCCTGCAGGTGACGCACCGTGACACGTCGGCCCACGGTGGCCAGCGGTGGGGGCACCACGTCGGAGAGGGACCGAAGATGGCCAGCGACTACGCACGCGCGCTCGGAGCCCGGCTGCGCGCCATCCGCCAGCAGCAGGGCCTGTCCCTGCATGGCGTGGAGGAGAAGTCCCAGGGTCGGTGGAAGGCCGTCGTCGTCGGCTCCTACGAGCGCGGCGACCGCGCGGTCACCGTGCAGAAGCTCGCGGAGCTCGCGGACTTCTACGGCGTCCCCGTCTCCGAGCTCCTGCCCGACGCGAGCCCGTCGGCGGCCGCCGAGCCGCCGCAGCGGCTCATCATCGACCTCGAGCGCCTCGGGCAGGTCCCGGCGGAGAAGGCCGGACCGCTGGCCCGCTACGCGGCCGCCATCCAGGCCCAGCGCGGCGACTACAACGGCCGGGTCCTCTCGATCCGCCAGGACGACCTGCGGACGCTCGCCGTGATCTATGACGAGCCCCCGAGCCAGCTGGCGGACCAGCTGATCGCCTGGGGCGTGCTCAACCCCGAGGCCCGACACACCTTCGACTGATGCGCCGGGCGTCGGCGCCGCTCCTGCTCGCGTGCGCGGCTCTCGCCGCCTGCGCGGGGCCGGCCGTCGATGCCGACCCCACGGGGACGGCGGCGGCCGCTCCGAACCGTCCGGGCTCCTCGTCCCCCGCGCTCGCGACCGGTGCGCCGGGACCCACGACCGCGCCCGAGGACTGCCTCGACCTGGCCGCCTGGTCCCCCTCGCGGATCGCGGCGCAGACCCTCATGGCGCCCGTCACGATGACCTCGCTGTCCGACGCGGCCGAGCCCGTCGCCGCCGGGGTCGGCGGCCTGCTCGTGTTCGGACCACGGGCGCCGGCCGACCTCGGCCCTCGCCTGCGGCAGCTCTCCGCGGACGCGGACGTGGCGCCGATCGTGGCGTCCGACGAGGAGGGCGGCAGCGTGCAGCGTCTGGAGACGATCGTGGGCGTGCTGCCGTCCGCGCGCCGCCTGGCGGCGACCCGCACCCCTGCGCAGATCCGCCGGCTGGCGCGTGACGCCGGGCGGGCGATGGCGGACGCCGGCGTGACGATGGACCTCGCGCCGGTGCTCGACCTCGACGACCGACCCGGACCGAGCGCCGCCAACCCCGCCGGGACGCGCTCGTTCTCCCTCGACCCCGACGTGACCTCCGAGGCCGGACTCGCGTTCGCCCAGGGGCTGCAGGACGCCGGCGTCGTGCCGGTGGTCAAGCACTTCCCGGGTCTGGGCACCTCCACCGGCAACACCGACGACCGGGCCGCGGCAACCCTTCCGTGGACAGAGCTGCAGACGCGCGACCTGCTCCCCTTCGCGGACGCGGTGGCTGCCGGGCTCCCCGCCGTCATGGTGTCCAACGCGACCGTGCCGGGGCTGACCGACGAGCCGGCCGGCCTGAGCCGGACGGTGATCGAGGAGGAGCTGCGCGAGCGGCTCGGCTTCACCGGGCTCGTCGTCACCGACTCGCTGTCGGCCGAGGCCATCGTTGCTGCGGGCTACACCGTCCCGGAGGCCGCTGTCGCCGCCCTCGACGCAGGCGCCGACCTGATCCTCTACGGCGGGGGCGGCTCGGCCGACCCGGCGCTCACGACGAGGACGATCCGGGCCATCACGCGCGCCATGGCGGACGGGCGGCTCGAGCGGGCACGGGTGCAGGAGGCTGCGGCCCGCGTGCTGGCCGTCAAGGGACTCGCCACCTGCAGCTAGGCGGACGCTCCGCCCGGGATCGAGACGCCCGGCTCAGATGCCGCTGGCGATGTTGGTGCCCATCCGGTGCACGCGCATGCCGTTCGTCGTGCCCGGCACGCCCGGAGGGACGCCCGCGATGATGACGAGCAGCTCCCCGATGCGCGCACGGCCGACCTCGGTGAGCGCGCTGTCGACCATGCGGACCATGTCGTCGGTGCTGGTGGCCTTCGGGACGAGGAAGGTCTCCACCCCCCAGCAGAGCGCGAGCTGGCTGCGTACGCGTGGGTTCGGGGTGAACGCCATGAGGGGCATCGCCGGACGGTAGCGGGCGACGAGCCGCGCGGAGCGCCCGGTCTCGGTGAAGGCGACGACGGCCACCGCCCCGACGTCGCTCGCGACCGACACCGCGGCGCGGGTGATGGCACGCGACGTCGAGTCGTTGCGGTCGTCGATCGCGGGCAGGCGCGAGAGCGCCTCGGTCTCGACGTGCTCGATGATCGTGGCCATCGTGCGCACGACGTGGTCGGGGTGAGCACCCACCGACGTCTCGCCGGAGAGCATGAGGGCGTCAGCCCCGTCGAGCACGGCGTTCGCGACATCGCTCGCCTCGGCACGGGTCGGCCTGGTCATCGAGACCATCGAGTCGAGCATCTGCGTGGCGACGATGACGGGCTTGGCCCGTCGGCGGGCGAGGGTGATCGCACGCTTCTGCACCAGAGGCACCTGCTCCAGCGGCAGCTCGACGCCGAGGTCGCCGCGCGCCACCATGATCCCGTCGAAGGCGTCGATGATCGACTCGAGGTGGTCGACGGCCTGCGGCTTCTCGATCTTGGCCAGCACCGGCAGCCGGACGCCCTCGTCGTCCATGATCCGCTGCACGTCGAGCAGGTCGTCGGCGCGCCGCACGAACGACAAGGCGATGAGGTCGACGCCGAGGCGCAGCGCCCAGCGCAGGTCCGCGACGTCCTTCTCCGACATGGCGGGCACGCTGACCGCGACGCCGGGGAGGTTGAGTCCCTTGTGGTCGCTGACCCGGCCGCCCTCGACGACCCGGGTGACGACGCGGACGTCGTCGACCTCGACCGCCTCGAGGGTGACCTTGCCGTCGTCCACGAGGATGAGGTCGCCCGGGCTCACGTCGCCGGGCAGGCCCGAGTACGTCGTCGAGCACATCGTGATGTCGCCGGGGACGTCCTCGGTCGTGATGACGAACTGCGCGCCCGGCTCGAGGACGACCGGTCCGCCGGGGAAGTTGCCGAGGCGGATCTTCGGTCCCTGAAGGTCGACCAGGATGCCCACACCCCGGCCGGCCGCGTCGGCGGCGGCGCGCACCATCTCGTAGACCCGCTCGTGGTCGGCGTAGGACCCGTGCGAGAGGTTCATCCGGGCGACGTCCATCCCCGCCTCGACCAGCGAGGTGATCCCCTCGGGGGTCGCGACGGCGGGACCGAGGGTGCAGACGATCTTGGCGCGGCGCACGACCGTCACCCTATCCGCCCGGAGGCTCGGGTGAAAACGCTTGCAGACCTCGATCAGACCACGAGCGGCCGAGCGGTGGGCGGGATCGGCGCCGGCAGCGTGGTGGAGCCGGTGAGGAACCGGTCGACCGAGGCCGCCGCGGAGCGGCCCTCGGCGATGGCCCACACGATCAGGGACTGCCCGCGCCCGGCGTCGCCGGCCACGAACACGCCCGGGACGCTCGTGGCGTAGTCGGCGTCGCGACGCACGTTGCCCCGCTCGTCGAGCTCGACCTCGAGCTGGTCGATGAGGCCTCCCCGCTCGGGGCCGGTGAAGCCCATGGCCAGGAACACGTGGTCGGCGGGGAGCTCGCGCTCGCTGCCGGGGACCGGCTCGAACCGGCCGTCGACCATCCGCACCTCGACGATCTCCAGCGCGCGGACGCGCTCCGCGCCGTCGTCGAGGAACCGCGTCGTGCTCACGGAGTAGACCCGCTCGCCGCCCTCCTCGTGCGCGCTGGTGACGCGATAGGTCATCGGGTACGTCGGCCACGGCTGCGACGTGGGTCGCTCCTCGCTCGGCCTGGGCATGATCTCGAGCTGGGTCACGGAGGCCGCGCCCTGGCGGTGCGCGGTCCCGAGGCAGTCGGCACCCGTGTCGCCGCCACCGAGGATGACCACGTGCTTGCCCGCCACGTCGATCGGCGCGTCCTCGAGGTCTCCCTCCTGCACGCGGTTGGCGCCGGGGAGGTACTCCATCGCCTGGTGGATGCCGGACAGCTCGCGGCCGGGGACAGGGAGGTCCCGCCACTGGGTCGCGCCCACCGCGAGGACGACCGCGTCGTAGCGACGGCGCAGGTCGGTGCCCGTGACGTCCGTGCCCACATCCACGCCGGCCCGGAACTTCACACCTTCGGACGCCATCTGGGCCAGGCGCCGCTCGAGGTGGCGCTTCTCCATCTTGAACTCGGGGATGCCGTAGCGCAGCAGTCCCCCGATGCGGTCGGCGCGCTCGAAGACCGCGACCGTGTGACCGGCCCGGGCCAGCTGCTGGGCCGCGGCCAGCCCGGCGGGACCGGAGCCCACGACGGCGACCGTCTTGCCCGACTGGCGCGGGGCGGGCTGGGGCGTCACCCAGCCGGACTCCCAGGCCTTGTCGATGATCTCGACCTCGACCTGCTTGATGGCGACCGGCTCGGCGTTGATGCCCAGGACGCACGCGGCCTCGCACGGAGCCGGGCAGAGCCGACCCGTGAACTCGGGGAAGTTGTTCGTCGCGTGCAGGCGCTCGCTGGCGGTCCGCCAGTCCTCGCGCCACACGAGGTCGTTCCACTCGGGGACCAGGTTGCCCAGCGGGCAGCCGTTGTGGCAGAACGGGATGCCGCAGTCCATGCACCGGCCGGCCTGCTTCACGAGCGCCTCGCCAGGGAACTCCTCGTAGACCTCGCGCCAGTCGCTGAGACGCACGTCGACCGGGCGACGGGTGGGGTTGGTCCGGGGGGTGCTCAGAAAGCCCTTGGGGTCAGCCATGGGTCGCCTCCATCACAGCGGTCTGGACGTCTCTGCCGTCACGCTCGGCCGCTGCCTGGGCAGCCAGGACGCGGGCGTAGTCGCGCGGCATCACCTTCGTGAAGCGCGATGCGAGGTCCCGGCTCTCCAGCAGCGCGAGCGCCACCGGCGAGTCGGTCTCCTCGGCGTGGGAGCGCAGGGTCTCGGTCACGAACGCGAGGTCGTCGTCCTCGAGCGGGAGCAGGTCGACCATCTCGGGGTTGACCCGCCCCGGCACCGCGTCGAGGAGGTAGGCGACGCCGCCCGACATCCCCGCCGCGAAGTTGCGCCCGGTCGGGCCGAGCACGACGGCGCGGCCGCCCGTCATGTACTCGCAGCCGTGGTCGCCCACGCCCTCCACGACGGCGACGGCGCCGGAGTTGCGGACGCAGAAGCGCTCCCCCACGAGACCGCGCACGAACACGTGGCCGGAGGTGGCGCCGTAGCCGATCACGTTGCCGGCGATGACGTTGTCCTCGGCCACGAACTTCGCGCCACGGTCCGGCCGTACGACCAGCCGCCCGCCCGAGAGGCCCTTGCCCAGGTAGTCGTTGGTGTCACCCTCCAGCCGCAGGGTCACCCCGCGCGGGAGGAAGGCGCCGAAGGACTGACCGGCGGACCCGGTGAACGTGATGTCGATCGTGCCGTCGGGCAGGCCGTCCCCGCCGTGGCGCCGGGTCACCTCCGACCCGAGCATCGTGCCCACGGTCCGGTTGACGTTGCGGATGCCCACCTGCGCCCGCACGGGCTCGCCGCGCTCGAGCGCATCGGCCGCCAGCGCGATGAGCTCGTTGTCCAGGGCCTTGTCCAGGCCGTGGTCCTGCTCGGTCGTGCAGTGCAACGCCGCATCGGCCGCCACGTCGGGGACGTGGAGGATCGGCGCAAGGTCGAGCCCGGACGCCTTCCAGTGGCCGACGGCGTCCGACGCGTCGATGAGCTCTGCGTGCCCCACCGCCTCGGCCAGGGTGCGGAAGCCCAGGGCGGCCAGGTGCTCGCGCACCTCCTCGGCGAGATAGGTGAAGAAGTTCTCGACGAACTCCGGCTTCCCGGTGAAGCGCTCGCGCAGGACCGGGTTCTGGGTGGCCACGCCCACCGGACAGGTGTCGAGGTGGCACACACGCATCATCACGCAGCCCATGACGACCAGCGGCGCCGTGGCGAACCCGAACTCCTCGGCACCGAGCAGCGCGGCGATGACCACGTCCCGGCCGGTCTTGAGCTGCCCGTCGGTCTGCACAACGACCCGGTCGCGCAAGCCGTTCAGCAGGAGCGTCTGCTGGGTCTCGGCGAGGCCGAGCTCCCAAGGGGCGCCGGCGTGCTTGAGCGAGGTCAGCGGGGAGGCTCCCGTGCCGCCGTCGTGCCCGGACACGAGCACGACGTCGGCGTGCGCCTTCGCGACTCCGGCCGCGACCGTGCCGACACCCACCTCGGAGACGAGCTTGACGTGGACCCGCGCCCGCGGGTTGGCGTTCTTGAGGTCGTGGATGAGCTGGGCGAGGTCCTCGATCGAGTAGATGTCGTGGTGCGGTGGCGGGGAGATCAGCCCCACGCCCGGCGTGGAGTGACGGGTCCTGGCCACCCACGGGTACACCTTGTGACCGGGGAGCTGGCCGCCCTCGCCGGGCTTGGCTCCCTGCGCCATCTTGATCTGGATGTCGTCGGAGTTGACGAGGTAGTGGCTGGTCACGCCGAAGCGGCCCGAGGCCACCTGCTTGATGGCCGACCGGCGGGAGTCGCCGTTCGGGAGGGGGACGAACCGTTCCGGGTCCTCCCCGCCCTCACCGGTGTTGGACTTGGCACCGAGGCGGTTCATCGCGATCGCGAGCGTCTCGTGCGCCTCGCCCGAGATGGAGCCGTAGGACATCGCACCGGTGGAGAAGCGCTTGACGATCTCGGCCGCGGGCTCGACCTCGTCGATCGGGACGGGCGAGCGCTCGCCCTCCTTGAGCCGGAACAGCCCGCGCAGCGTCATGAGCCGAGAGGACTGCTCGTCCACGCGTGCCGTGTACTGCTTGAAGATGTCGTAGCGCCCCTCGCGGGTGGCGTGCTGGAGCCGGAACACCGTGTCCGGGTCGAACAGGTGCGGCTCGCCCTCGCGCCGCCACTGGTACTCGCCGCCGACCGCCAGCTGACGGTGCGCGGGCGAGATGCCGCTGGGTGGGTAAGCCGCGTCGTGGCGCATCCGGACCTCGTCGGCGATCACGTCGACGCCGACGCCACCGAGCTTCGAGGTCGTCCCGGTGAACCAGCGGTCGATGACCTCCTGGGACAGGCCGATGCACTCGAACACTTGGGCGCCCCGGTAGGAGGCGACGGTCGAGATGCCCATCTTGCTCATGACCTTGAGCACGCCCTTGCCCAGCGCCTTGACCAGGTTGCGCACGGCCTTGTCGGCGCTCACGTCGGTGATGACGCCGCGCATGACCAGGTCCTCGACGGTCTCCATCGCGAGGTAGGGGTTCACGGCGGCGGCGCCGTAGCCGATGAGGAGCGCGACGTGGTGCACCTCGCGGACGTCGCCGGCCTCGACGATCAGGCCGACCTTGGTCCGCTCCTTCTCCCGCACCAGGTGGTGGTGCACCGCGGCGGTCAGCAGGAGCGACGGGATCGGGGCGAGGTCGGTCGTGTGGTCGCGGTCGGACAGGACGATGAAGCGCACGCCCGAGGCGATGTGCGCCGACACCTCGGCACAGACCTCCGCGAGGCGCGCCTGCAGCGCCGCCCCGCCGCCGTCGACGTCGTAGAGGCCCGACACCTTGGCCGAGGCGTAACCGGGCAGGTCGCCGTCGGCGTTGATGTGCAGGATCTTCGCGAGCTCGTCGTTGTCGATCACGGGGAAGGGCAGCACGAGCTGACGGCAGTGCGACGGGGTGGCCGTGAGGATGTTGACCTCAGGTCCCGTGTGGCTCGACAGGGAGGTGACGAGCTCCTCGCGGATGGCGTCCAGCGGAGGGTTGGTCACCTGGGCGAACAGCTGCTGGAAGTAGTCGAAGATCAGGCGTGGGCGGTCGGAGATCGCCGCGATCGGCGTGTCGGTGCCCATCGACCCGATCGCTTCGGCCCCGGACCTGGCCATAGGGGTGAGGAGGATGCGCAGCTCCTCCTCGTTGTAGCCGAAGGTCTGCTGGCGCCGGAGGACGCTCTCGTGCGTGTGCACGATGTGCTCGCGCTCGGGGAGCGTGTCGAGGTGCATGAGGCCGGCGTGCAGCCACTCGTCGTAGGGCTGCTCGGCGGCGAGCTCCGCCTTGATCTCGGCGTCCTCGACGATGCGGTGCTCGGCGGTGTCCACCAGGAACATGTGCCCCGGCTGCAGCCGGCCCTTGCGCACGATCCGGTCGGGAGCGATGTCGAGCACGCCCGCCTCGGAGGCGAGCACGACCAGCCCGTCGTCGGTGACCCAGAAGCGCCCCGGCCGCAGCCCGTTGCGGTCGAGGACGGCGCCGATGACCGTGCCGTCGGTGAAGCAGACGTCGGCGGGTCCGTCCCACGGCTCGGTGAGCGTGGAGTGGAACTCGTAGAACGCCCGGCGCGCGGGGTCCATCTCGGTGTGGTTCTGCCAGGCCTCGGGGATCATCATGAGGACCGCGTGGGGAAGGCTGCGGCCGCTCAGGTGCAGGAGCTCGAGCACCTCGTCGAACGACGCCGAGTCGCTGCCCTCCTCGCTGCAGATGGGGAACAGGCGGGTGAGGTCTCCCGGGATGAGGTCGCTGGTGATCTGGGCCTCGCGGGCGCGCATCCAGTTCCGGTTGCCCTTGACGGTGTTGATCTCGCCGTTGTGCGCGATGAGCCGGTAGGGGTGCGCGAGCGGCCAGCTCGGGAACGTGTTGGTCGAGAAGCGCGAGTGCACGAGCGCCAGCGCGGAGGTGAACCGCTCGTCGGTGAGGTCGGGGAAGAACGTGCTCACCTGACCGGTCGTCAGCATGCCCTTGTAGACGATCGTGCGCATCGACAGCGACGGGAAGTAGATGTCGGCCTCGTGCTCCGCGCGCTTGCGCAGGCAGAAGGCCATGCGCTCGAGCGCCAGCCCCATGACGTGGGAGTCGCGCGCGGCCACGAACAGCTGACGGAACCGCGGCATGACCGAGCGGGCCGTGGCGCCCACCCCGGAGGGGTCGACGGGGAGGTCGCGCCAGGCCACGACGGTGAGGCCCTCCTCAGCCGCGATGGCCTCCACCGTCTTGCGGGATGTCGCCTCGGCCTCGTCGTCGTCGGGCAGGAAGGCGATGCCGACCGCGTAGGACCGCCGCGCCGGGAGCGTGACGCCCTCCTCCGCCATGACCGCCCGGAGGAACTCGTCGGGCACCTGGACGAGGATGCCCGCGCCGTCACCGGAGTCCGGCTCGGCGCCCGAGGCGCCGCGGTGCTCGAGGTTCTCCAGGGCCGTGATCGCCTGCTGCACCACCTCGTGGGAGGCCTCGCCGGACAGGCGCGCCACGAACGCGACGCCGCAGGCGTCCTTCTCGTTCCTGGGGTCGTACAGGCCCTGGGGGGCGGGGATGGCCGAACGCATGGGTCACTCCCGTCGTCTCGCTGTGCGGTGCCCGCGATGCGCGGGCGGAAGGGACGACGTTGGCCCTACTGCTCCGGTGGAGCGTAGCGGACCCGCGTCCGCGTGGGTCGGCGGGGTTACCCCCGGTGTCGTGCAGGTGTCGTGCGGGTGTCGTGCTCAGCCGAGGCCGGCACCCACGAGCGTGCCGACCCCCCAGGTCACACCCGCCGCGATCAGACCCACGATCAGCTGCCGCAGCCCGGAGTACCACCACGGTCGGGCGGTGACCCTGGCCACGAGCGCCCCCGCGCCGAAGAGGCCAAGCACGGACAGGGCGAGGGACCACAGCAGCGTCGTGGCGCCCAGCAGGTAGGGCACGACGGGGATGATCGCGCCGGCGACGAAGGAGAGGAAGGACGAGCCGGCGGCGGTCCACGCGTTGGGCAGCTCACCGGGCGCGAGTCCCAGCTCCTCGCGCGCGTGCACCTCGAGAGCGGCGGAGGGGTTGCGCCCGAGCTGGAGGGCCAGCTCCTCGGCGAGCTCCCGGTCCACGCCCCGGCCGACCCACACCTCGGCGAGCTCGCGCGCCTCACCCTCGGGGTTGCGGTCGAGCTCGATCCGCTCCTTGGCGAACTCGCGCTCGGCCAGCTCGGCCTGGGAGGTCACCGAGACGTACTCCCCGGCGGCCATCGAGAAGGCTCCCGCGACGAGGCCGGCCAGACCTGCCAGCACGATCGGCGTCGTCCCGGAGTCGAGCGCCGCGGCGCCACCGGCGACACCCGCCATGAGGGCGAGGTTGGACACGAGCCCGTCCATGGCGCCGAACACGGCCGGCCGAAGCCAGCCGCCCGTGACGTCGCTGTGGTGTCCCTCTCGAGCCATGGCTCGACGCTAGCGGTCGGGACGCGACGAGGGGCGCCCACCCCTCGGTGGACGCCCCTCATCGTGGCCGGGCCGGGTCAGCTCTGCTCGGCGATGAGCTGCTCGAGGGCGGCGGGGTCGCTGAGCGTGGCGCTCGGCACCTCGGTGCCGTTGAGGTAGCCCGCAGGTGTGCCGGGGACGCCGGTGTCGAGGAACACGTTGTAGGAGTTCGTGGCCCACTGCAGGTAGGTCAGGTCGTTGACGCAGGTCTCGAAGGCGGGGAACTCGGCGTCGGGGATACCGGCGTCCTTGCCGAAGCCGACGAGCTGCTGCTGGCTCCAGCCGTCACCCTCGTTCGCCGGCTGGTTCGCGAAGACGACGGCGGCGTAGTCCTTGCCCTTGCCCGCGTCGATCGCGCACCCGTAGGCGGAGGTCGCGCGGGTGCTGGAGTTCGGGTTCGTCCCCGCGAGGCGCTTCTCGATGAAGGTGGTCGGTCGGTAGACGAGCGTGACCTTGCCCGCGTCGGCGAGCGCGCGGATCGCCTGGCCGTTGGTGGCCTCGAACTGGGCGCAGGCCGGGCACTGGAAGTCCTCCCAGATGGCCATCGTCGGCGTGCCGGGGTTGGACTTGTAGACGAAGCCCCAGATGTTGCCGGCCTGGACCCCGTCGGTCGCGTCGTCGGTGTTCAGCACGTCGACGGGGACCGCGGCGTCGGCCACAGTGTCCGTGGGGATGTCCGCGCTCGTGGAACCGCCGCTCTGCGAGGTCACGATCGCGACCCCCAGGATCGCGGCGACCACGACGGCGATGGCCGCACCGCCGATGAGCCGGACGCGGTTGTCGCGTCGGCGCTGCTCGGCCTCGGCGGCCGCGCGCGCGGCGGCGGCCTTCTCCTTGGTCGTCTTGGCGTTGTCGGCCTTGCTCATCGCGTCGGCTCCTCGAGCGTCTCGGTGTCGGCGTCTGTGTCGATGTCGATGTCGATGTCGATGTCGGTCAGGTCGTCATCGGGGTCGACGACGGGGGTGCGGGGACCCCCGTCGAGGGACAGCATGGTGCGCGGCCAGGCGACCAGCCACACCGCCATGCCGGTGAAGAGGAAGTCGCGCAGCATGGCGCTGGTGTAACGCCACTCCTTGCCCTCTTCGGTGAGCGCCTCGCCGCCTCCGCCGAAGCAGCCGCACTCGATGTTGTAGCCGCGGATCCACACCGAGGCGATCCCGATCACGAAGCCCATCATGAGCACGGCCGTGGCCAGCGCGGCCCACCGCGTGAACAGGCCGACCAGCAGCAGGATGGCCAGCAGGATCTCGCCGGCCGGCAGCCCCCACGCGAGCACGTCGATGAGCACCCCGGACACACCGGGCAGGCGGTAGCCGATGATGGCCTGGCGGGACTCGTCGTGGTCGAGCAGCTTCGCGAAGCCGGACCAGAAGAGGATGCCGGCTAGCGCCAGCCGGAAGACCGTGCCGATCCAGGCACGTACCTGCGGGTTCACCCGTCGATCATCCCCCACCGCGCTCCTCACCGGCTCCGTGGGTCCCGTGGACCGCCTCGTGTGTCTCGACGATCCGCACGCGGGACGGGTTCCCGGTCAGCGCCGCCGGACGCCCGCGGACAGCTCGGCGGCCAGCCGCCCGACGGCCGCGACCCCCTCCTGCGGCGTCGGAGCGTCCAGCAGCCGACGGACGAAGGCCGAGCCCACGATGACGCCGTCGGCGTAGGCCGCGACGTCCGCCGCCTGCTCGGCGGTGGACACTCCGAGCCCCACGGCCACGGGGAGCGGGGTGTGGGGGCGGGTACGGGCCACGAGCGCCGGCGCCGCTGCTGAGACCGACTGCACGCCGGTGACCCCCATGAGCGAGGCGGCGTAGACGAAGCCGGTCGTGACCGAGGCGACCACCCCGATCCGCTCCTCCGTGGAGCTCGGGGCCACGAGGAACACCCGGTCGATGCCGGCCCCGTCGGTGGCCGCGACCCACGGCCCGGACTCCTCCGGAGTGAGGTCGGGGGTGATGACGCCAGCTCCCCCGGCCGCGGCGAGGTCGGCCGCGAAGGCGTCGACGCCGTAGCGCTCGATCGGGTTCCAGTAGCTCATGACGAGCGTGGGGGCGCCGGTCGCGGCCACGGCCTCGACGGTCGCGAGCACGTCGCGCGTCGTCGTCCCCCCGCTCAGGGCGATCTCCACGGCCTCCTGGATGGTCGGACCGTCCATGAGCGGGTCGGAGTAGGGCAGCCCCACCTCGACGATGTCGACGCCGTTCTCGACCATCACCCTGATGGCGTCCACGGCACCGTCGACCGTCGGGAAGCCCGCGGGGAGGTAGCCGATGAGGGCGGCGCGGTCCTCGGCGCGCGCGGAGGCGAAGGCCTCGTGCAATCGGCTCATCGCGCGGTCACGCCCGGCCCTCGGGGGCGCGCTGGCCCTCGAGCACCCCGAACCAGCGGCCTGCGGTCTCGACGTCCTTGTCGCCGCGTCCCGAGCAGCTCACGAGGATGACGGCGTCGGGCCCCAGCTCGCGCCCGAGCCGGAGCGTGCCGGCCAGGGCGTGCGCGGTCTCGATCGCGGGGATGATCCCCTCGGTCGTGCAGAGCAGCCGGAAGGCCGCCATGGCCTCCGCGTCGGTGATGGCCTCGTACGTCGCGCGCCCGGACTCCGCCAGCCAGGCGTGCTCGGGGCCGACCCCGGG
>JAHECT010000053.1 GCA_024641605.1 Micrococcales bacterium | reverse complement strand
GCCCGCCTCGATGATCTCGCGCAGGGTCCGGCGCCAGCGCGAGTCGAGGGCGCGGCGCAGCGCGTTGGCCTGGCCGTCGCGCAGGGAGCGCACCCAGACCTCCATCCAGAGCGCCCAGTTGCCCACGGCCGGCCCGGTGTCGCACCCGAGCTCGCCGGCCACGCGGAGGCGCTCCAGGGCGCTCGCCTTCGGCGGGAGCGCCCGGGACAGGTCGTCGTAGAAGTCGTCCTCGACCGAGCCGAGGGCCTCGGCGAGCGCGCCGTCGAGGGTCTTGAAGTGGTAGACCACCAGCGCCGGGGAGGTTCCGGCGACGGCCGCGACGTCGGCGATGCGCGCCCCGG
The DNA here is from genome assembly GCA_024641605.1 of Micrococcales bacterium. Lineage (GTDB taxonomy): Bacteria > Actinomycetota > Actinomycetes > S36-B12 > CAIYMF01 > Longivirga. Next base: position 14,408 of record JAHECT010000053.1, on the reverse strand, counting down.
CGAAGCCCTTGTCCTTGAGCACCTCGACGGCCGCGGCGAGGATCCGGCGACGGCGCTCTGCGGGGTCCTTGGGGGCGAGCGAATCGCGTGCGGACATCGGTCCCCCAGGTCGAGGTCGTGTGCGCGGGGCCCGACCGGACGTGTCGACCCGTCCGTCCCCATGCGCGTGCTCGCCCGGTCGGGCGCAGGGACATGATCGCGCACCGTTCGCCTCGCGTCGCGGCCCCGACTAGCGTTCGTGGCAGACCAGAGCCGAGGGAGAGGTCATGAGTCCTGCTCGTCCCGCCGGCACCTGCGCGCGGCAGCACGGCCCTGCGTCGGCCCCTGAGGCCGTCGATGCCTGACCGGACGCCGGACGAGCCGGCGCCGCCGCGGCTGGATCTCGACGTCGAGCTGCTGCCCGAGCAGACCCGCGACGACCTCGACGAGGGCGGTGCCGCCCCGGCGGACCCGGCGGCCCTGCTGCGGCGCTACCTCGACGAGACGCCTCCGCACCACGGGGACTGACGGCTCAGGCTCCGCGCTGGGAACGCAGCTCGTCGCGGATCTCCTTGAGCAGCGCGATGTCCGCGGCGTCGGCCTCCGCCTCGGCGCCCGCCGCCTCCTCGCGGTGCTCCCGGTACTTGTTCATGGGGAGGACGAACACGAAGTACACGACGAGCGCGGTGAGCAGGAACGTGATGATCGCCGAGAGCATCGCGCCCCAGCCGACGGCCAGGCCCTGGAGCGCGCCCTTGTCGTCGTAGAAGCAGGTCGTCGCGCCTTCGGGCGCCTCGATGCACCACACGTACCGGTTGAGGTCCTTGCCGCCGAAGAGCCCGATGATCGGGTTGACGAAGTTCACGACGAAGGAGTTGACGAGCGCGGTGAACGCCGCGCCGATGACGACACCGACCGCCAGGTCGATGACGCTGCCACGAGCGATGAAGTCGCGGAATCCCTTGAGCACGGGAACTCCTCCGGGTCGGTGGTCAGGACCCCCGCACCCTAGCCATGCGGGCCGGTTGCGCGTGCGGACTCAGGTGCGACCGCGCAGAACGACCGTGAGCCGCGCCCGGACGCCGGCCCGGGCGATGGCGAGGGCCTGCTCGGCGCTCGCGGCCACCACGAGCGCGGACGACCGGGCGGAGCCTGCTCCGAGGAGGCCCCCGTCACCGGGCCCGCCCGGGTCGCCCAGCAGGACGTGGACCCCGCGGGCGACCACCACGGCGCCCCCAGCGGTCCCGGGCGCGGCGCCCAGGGTGTCGAGGTCCGCCGACGTGGCCGCGATGACGTCGACCAGGTCGCCGGCGGCGAGCGCGGGCACGGAACTGGCGTCGGAGACCGGGATCGCCATGGCGACCGTGCCGGCGGGATAGCCGGCGAGGAGGTCGGCGCCGAGGACGTGACGCGCCAGCAGCGCCTCGCCCGCCCGCACGGGGAACGCCACGGTCCGCCCGATCACCTCGCCCCCGTCCGGGAGCGAGTCGACCGGGGTGCCCGCGCGGTTCTCCACCCGCACGTCTGTCGAGGTGATGACGGTGCCGGGACCGAGATCGCGGAGGGCCACGAGCACCGGCGCCGTGGGGAGCGCACCCGGTGCCGCGGCCGAGGCCAGGGACCAGACCACGACACCGGCGAGCGCGGCGGCGAGGAGCTGGCGGTGGCGCCGGAGACGCCGCTGCCAGGCAGGACGGCGTCCGGGGACCGGAACCGGTCCGGCGGCGGTGATCCGGATGCGCACCGCGGCAGGCTAGGCAGCCCGCTCACGGTGGCGCTGCGGTCGTCCCCAGGTCAGGCGGCGCCGGTCGAGGGGGTCGGTGACGTGCCGCCCGAGCTGCTCGAGCTGCTCGAGGAGTCGGACGAGCCCGACGAGGACCCCGACGACGGCGCCGGGGTCGAGGTGGTGGAGTCCGAGGACGCGGCCGCGGGCACGGTGCTCGAGGACCCCGAGCGACTGTCGGTGCGGTAGAAGCCGGAGCCCTTGAAGACGATCCCGACGGCGTTGTAGAGCTTGCGCAGTCGCCCGCCGCAGGCGGGGCACTCGGTGAGGGCGTCGTCGGAGAAGGACTGCACGACCTCCAGCGGCTCGCCGCAGGCGGTGCACGAGTACTGGTAGGTGGGCACGGGGTACTCCTCGGCGCGGGCCGACTTGCGTTGGCACTCGGGGTGATCGAGTGCCAATGATGCCAAACGGTGCTCCTGGTGGCCAACTCGTGACGAGCGACACAGCGGGTGTTCACCTCGTGGCAACCCGGGCACAACCTTCCCGGAACACCGGTCACGGACCGTGGACGGTGACCGGACGAGGAGGTGACATGCGATGACGACCGACACCATCGAGCGCGCGACCGAAGCACTCGAGGCCCTGTGGGACCAGATGCGCGCCGAGGCGATCAGCGAGGCGGACCGCCACGAGATCGACGCCTTCTTCTCCCGCCAGCTGCCCTGACCCCCCGCCCGTGACCCCGAGCGCGGACAGCAGACCTGCGACGGCACCGGCCCACTAGGGTCGTCCCCCTGACGCGAAGGGGGCGGGAGTGACCGTCGAGGCGATCGCGCTGGGCAAGTCCTACGGCGCCACGCGCGCCGTCGACGACCTCAGCTTCACCCTGGAGCCGGGCGTGGTCACCGGCTTCCTCGGCCCCAACGGCGCCGGCAAGTCGACCACCATGCGCCTCATGCTCGGCCTCGACCGCGGCGACGGCTCGACGCGCTGGGACGGCCTGCCGCTGCGCGGCCACGACCACGTCACGCGCGTGGTCGGCGCCCACCTCGACGCCAAGTTCTTCCACCCGACCCGCACGGCCCGCAACCATCTGCGCCTCATGGCCACGGAGGCCCGCGTCCCACCGTCGCGGGTGGACGAGGTGCTCGCGCTCGTCGGGCTCACCGACGTGGCCCGCAAGAAGCCCAAGGGCTTCTCCCTCGGCATGGGGCAGCGTCTCGGTCTCGCCGGAGCGATCCTTGCCGAGCCGAGGGTCCTGCTCCTCGACGAACCGGCCAACGGCCTGGATCCGCAGTCCATCCAGTGGCTGCGCGACTTCCTGCGCCATTACGCGCGGCAGGGCAACGTCGTCTTCGTCTCCAGCCACCTCCTCTCCGAGATGGCGCTCATGGCCGAGCACCTCGTGGTGATCGCCAAGGGCCGGATGGTCGCCGACGAGACGCTGGAGTCCTTCGTCGCGCGCAGCACGCGCAATGACGTCCTGGTGCGCTGCGTCGACCCGGCCGCACTCCGCGCTGCCCTGGCGGCCGAGGGCGTCGAGGCGGTGACGGACGGTGCCGACGGTCTCGCCGTGAGCGGCATCGACACCGACCGGGTGGGCGATCTCGCCTTCCGCGCGGGGATCGCTCTGCACGAGCTCACCCGACGTACCGCGAGCCTCGAGGACGCCTTCCTCGAGCTGACCAGCGGCGACCAGGAGTTCCGGACCGGCGGTGACGCGTGATCGCAGCCCTGCGCTACGAGACGGTCCGCATCGCGACCATCCGGTCCACGGCCGTCTCCCTCGTCCTGGCGTTCCTGGTCGGCGCCGGGCTGGGCTACCTCGTCGCCGAGCCGTTCAGCGCTGCCTTCGACGATGCGGGCAACCCCATCGGCGACCCCGTCATCGACTGGTACGGGGCCTTCGGTACGCCGCTCGCGCTCACGGCCGTGTTCGCCGCCGTGATCGCCTCCCAGTCGATCGGGCAGGAGTACCGGTTCGGGCTGATCCGCCTCACCCTCACGGCGTTCCCGCAACGGGCGCGGATCCTCGCGGCCAAGGTGCTCGTCGTCGTGGTCGCCGCCGTCGTGGTGGCGCTCACGTCGTACGCCGGCAGCTGGGCCGCCCTCGCCGTGCGGGGATCGGCCCAGCCCGTCGGAGAGGCGCCGGACCCGACCTACCTGCTGCGGGGTGTCCTCTACGTCGCGCTCGTCGCGCTGTCGGCCTTCGCGCTCGCCGGGATCACCCGCCAGACCGCCGTGGGGATCGCGATCCCGATCGTGTCCGGTCTCATCGTCGAGCAGATCCTCGCCGCCGTCCTCGCCGACCGGGCTCAGTGGTTGGTGCGGATCCTGCCGTGGTCCACGGGAGCCCGCTGGTCGCAGCCGGCGCCGGACTCGCTCCCCGACGGCTCCTTCGTCCCCTACTACTACGCGGGCTGGCAGGCCCTCGCGGTGCTGGGCGTCTGGGTCGTGGCACTGCTGCTCCTGCAGACCACGCTCTTCCTGCGCCGGGACGCGTGATCGGTAGCCTGCGCGGGTGATGCGGGACCGGGTGCGAGCCGACGAGATCGCGGCCGTCGCGGCCGGTGGCGTCCTCGGCGCGCTGGCTCGCGCGTGGATATCTATCGTCGCCCCGAACGCCGACCCCGCGTCGTGGCCGTGGGCCACCTTCTCGGTCAACCTGCTGGGCTGCCTGCTCCTCGGCGTCCTGCTCGACTGGATCGACGCCCGTCGCCACGACTGGTCGGCGACCCACCCTCGACGCGCCCGACTCGCCCGCCCGCTCGTCGCGAGCGGGGTCCTGGGGGGCTTCACGACGTTCTCGACCTTTGCGGCGGAGACCGAGGCGATGGTCCGTGCGGGGGCAGGCGGCGCGGCCGCCGCCTACGTGCTGCTCAGCGTGGTCCTCGGGGTGGCGCTCGTGCTGGCGGGCCGCGCGCTCGCCGGGCTCGCGTTCGGCCGGACCCCGCTGGACCTGACCGAGGACGAGGCGCTGTGAGCGCCGGGATCGCGTTCGCCGTCGCGATCGGCGCCGCCCTGGGGGCGCCGTTGCGCTACGCCGTCGAGCGCCGCCTGGCCGCCTCCTGGCCGTGGGGCACCTTCTCGGTCAACGGGGCCGGCTCGCTCGTGCTGGGGGCGCTGCTCGGCGCCGTCGCCGCAGGGTCGCTGGCCGAGGGGTCCGCTCTCGTCGCCCTCGTGGGGGTGGGATTCTGCGGCAGCCTGACCACCTTCGGCGGGTTCGCAGCGCAGGTGCTCGACCTCGCCGCCGGGGCCGGCGGGTCCGCCCCCGGGGCGCACCCGTGGGTCGGCGCCGCGGTCTACGCGGCGATCTCGGCGCTCGCCTGCGTCGCCGTCGCCTGGGCGGCGTACGTCACGGTCGGGACGTTCCTCGCCTGATCGGCGCCGATCGGCCCCTACCCTGACGCGGTGCGCACTCTTGCGAAGATCCTCGGCGTCCTCGGCATCGTCGTCCTCCTCCTCGTGGTCACCGCGACGGCGTACGGAGCGTGGACGGTGCGCCGCTCCTTCCCCCAGGCGTCCGGGGAGATCACGCTGCAGGGCCTGTCGGCGCCGGTGGAGGTCCTGCGCGACGAGCGGGGGATCACCCACGTCTACGCCGACACCGAGGCGGACCTCTTCTTCGGGCAGGCCTACGTCCACGCTCAGGACCGCTTCTGGGAGATGGACTTCCGCAGGCACATCACGGCTGGTCGCCTCTCCGAGCTCTTCGGCGCCGACCAGGTCGAGACCGACACCTTCCTCCGCGTGCTCGGCTGGCGCCGGGTCGCGGAGAAGGAGCTCGCGATCGCCTCGCCCGAGACACGCGACATCCTCGACGCCTACACGGCTGGCGTGAACGCCTGGATCGCCGACCACTCCGGCGCGACTGCGTCCGTGGAGTACGCCGTGCTGGCGCTGCAGAACCCTGACTACGAGATCGAGCCGTGGACCCCGGTCGACTCGCTCGCGTGGCTCAAGGCGATGGCCTGGGACCTGCGCGGCAACATGGAGGACGAGATCGAGCGCGCGCTCGTGTCCGCCGCGGTGGGCCTCGCCCGGACCGCGCAGCTCTTCCCGCCCTATCCCTACCTGCGCCACCGGCCGATCGTCGACGAGGGCGCCGTCGTCGACGGGGTCTGGGACCCGAGCGCCGATCGCGGTGCGGCCCAGGCGGCGTCGGCCACGCCCGCCGTTCCCGCGGCGTCGCTGCCGGCCCTGTCCGCGACCGGGGACCTGCTGGGGTCCCTCGACCACCTGCTCGGTCCGGCCGGCCCCGGCATCGGTTCGAACTCCTGGGTGATCAGCGGCGAGCTCACCGAGACGGGCAAGCCGCTGCTCGCGAACGACCCGCACCTCGCGCCGATGATGCCCAGCCTCTGGTACCAGATGGGGCTGCACTGCCGGACCGTCTCGACGGCCTGCCCGTACGACGTCGCGGGCTACACGTTCTCCGGGGTCCCGGGCGTGATCATCGGGCACAACGCCCAGGTGGCCTGGGGGTTCACCAACCTCGGACCCGACGTCACGGACCTGGTGCTCGAGAAGGTCGTCGGCGACACCTACCTCGTCGGCACGACGCCCAAGCCGATCACCAGCCGCACCGAGGTCATCAAGGTGGCGGGCGGCGAGGACGTCGAGGTCGTGGTCCGCGAGACCGAGCACGGTCCGCTCCTGTCCGACGCGTCCACGGAGCTCGCCACCGTGGGCCAGGAGGCGCCCGCGGGAGCCATCGCGCCGCCGCGCGGCGAGGGCTACGCCGTCGCCCTGCGGTGGACCGCGCTGACGCCGGGTCGCACGATGGAGTCGCTGCGGCTGCTCAACACGGCGTCGGACTTCGACGAGTTCCGCACCGCGGCGTCCTTCTTCGAGGTGCCGGCGCAGAACCTCATCTTCGCCTCGGTCGACGGGACGATCGGCTACCAGACGCCGGGTCGTATCCCGATCCGGACCGGCTACGACGGCAAGTACCCGGCCCAGGGCTGGAACCCGGCGCAGGGCTGGGCCGGCTACATCCCCTTCGACGCCCTGCCCTGGGTCAAGGACCCGGGCGACGGATGGGTCGTCACGGCCAACCAGGCCTCGGTCTACCGCGACTACCCCTACTTCCTCACCGACGACTGGTCCTACGGTGCGCGCAGCCAGCGGATCGTCGACCTCGTGACCCTCGCGACCTCCGACGGGGAGAAGATGTCGGCCGACGAGATGCGCGCGATCCAGATGGACAGCTGGAATGAGAACGCCGCCTTCCTCGTGCCCCGCATCTCCTCGGCCCAGGTGGAGGGCACCGCGGCCGAGGCCGTCGCGCTCTTCGAGGGCTGGGATCTCACCCAGCAGCAGGACAGCGCGCCGGCGGCGTACTTCAACGCGTTCTGGAAGAACCTGCTGCTCGACATGTTCGGCGACGAGGTGCCCGAGGACTACCTGCCCGACGGCGGCGACCGCTGGTTCACGGTGGTGCGCGACCTATGGGACCGCCCCGACGACGCCTGGTGGGACGACGTGCGCACGCCGGAGGTGGAGGACCGCGACGCGGCCGTGACCGCGGCGCTCGAGGAGGCGGCCGACGAGATGGCCGGGCTGCAGGGAGGGGACCCGACGGGCTGGCGCTGGGGCGCGATGCACACGCTGCTCGTGCAGAACCAGACCTTCGGCCAGTCCGGGATCGCCCCGATCGAGGCCATCTTCAACCGCGGCCCGGTCGAGACGGCGGGCGGCGACTCCATCGTGAACGCCACCGGCTGGACCGTGCCCGACGGCTACGAGGTCGACTGGGTCCCGTCGATGCGCATGATGATCGACCTCTCCGACCTGGACGCCTCGACCTGGGTGAACCTGACCGGCAACAGCGGCCACGCGTACCACCCGAACTACGTCGACCAGCTCGACGCGTGGGTGGCCGGGGAGCAGTTCCCGTTCGGCTTCACGCGCTCCGCGGTCGAGTCGGCGGCCACGGAGACGCTCACGCTCACGCCCTGATCGCGCGAGATGCCACCTGGCGGCGGCGTATACGCCGTCGCCAGGTGGCATCTGCTGCCGGAGCGGCGGGTCAAGGGCCGCTGACGCGGGGTCGATGACCCCCAGGTGGGCCTGCGCACCGTCCTCGTCGTCGCCCTCGCCGGCTGGGCGGGGTGGCTGCTCTTCCGCGGGCTGGGGACGCGCCAGGTGCCCTGGGTCGGGCTCGCCCTGCTCGCGGTCCCGCTGCTCTGGCTCGGCGCCACCGAGCGGCAGTGGTTCGACGCCGAGAACGTCATCGGACGCGGCGCCCGCACGGTGGCGCCCGCGTCGGCCGGGGTGCACTGCCAGCGGTTGGGGGAGACCTTCACCTCGGCGGCCGCTGACCTGGGCCACGTCCGCTGGGACGCGACCGGGGCGGCGGACGGGCCAGCCGTCCTGTCCTACGAGACCTGCCAGCGGCTGCGCGCCTATCTCGAGTCGAGCCCGGACGAGCGCGCCGATCCGCCCGAGGACCAGGTCGTCGCCGTGCACGTCCTGACCCACGAGGCCGTGCACCTCGCCGGCGAGCAGGTCGAGGCCCGCACCGAGTGCCGGGCGCTGCAGCGCGACCCGCTCGTCGCGCGGACCCTCGGCGCGACACCCGCAGCCGCCCGCACGCTGGCGGAGCGCTACGCCCGCTCGGTCTACCCGAGGCTCCCGGCGTCCTACCGGGCACCCGAGTGCCGCACGGACGGACCGTGGGACGAGACCCCCGGCGACGGCGTCTGGCCCTGACCCGGCCGGCCGGGTCAGGGCGGCTCAGCGCACGAGCGGGTGGAACGCCGAGGGCGTGAGCACAGCGTCCACCGGCCGGTCGTGGTCGGCGGCGGGGAGCTCATCGAGCAGCTCGTCGTCGTGCACCACGGCCACGATCAGCGGGCGCCGCCCTTCGGCGACCGATCCCCGGGCGTCGAGCCGAGGGTGGACGTGGGGGTGCGGCTCGGCCATCCCGTGGTCGAGCTCGTCCAGGAGCCGGTCGTAGTAGCCGCCCCCCTGCCCCAGCCGCCGTCCGTCGCGGTCGACGGCGAGCGCGGGAACGAGCACGAGGCCGATGCCCAGGCGGACCAGCCCGTCGGCCCCGTGCCCCACGACGTCGCCCGGCGGTTCGGGGATCCCCCGGGAGCGCGGACCGGGCACCAGGTCCCCGTGGTCCCAGGCCCAGTCGAGCGCACCCTCCTCGCCGATGACGGGCAGCGCGACGCGTACGCCGCTCTCCGCGCACAGCGCCCGCACGTCCTGCGTGCCCGGCTCGCCGGGCAGGGACGCGTAGGCGGCGATCGCCCCCGAGGAGGCGACCGCGCCCGCCATGCCGGGCACGGACCCGAGGCGGACCGCGAGCGCGCGGGAGACCTCGGCCCGGGCGGACTCGGGGCGCGACCGGCGGCGTCCCCGGATCAGGGCGCGCAGCGACGCCTTGGCCACCTCGAGCTCCTCCGGCACGGTCACGACCCCATGATCCCCCCTCTCCCGTAGGGTCGGTGGCGTGCGCAGCGTCGAAGAGCATCTGCACGCCGTCCTCGACGGTGTCGAGCCGCTCTCCCCGCTCGACCACACGCTGCTCGACGCGCGCACCTGCGTCCTCGCGGAGGACGTGACCGCTCCGTGGCCGCTCCCGGCGTTCGACAACTCCTCGATGGACGGCTACGCCGTGATCGCCGCCGACCTCGACTCGGCCAGCGACGGCAAGCCCACGAGCCTGTCCGTGGTCGACGACGTGCCCGCCGGCTACCGGGCGAGCGTGCCTGTGCGACCCGGCACGGCGATCCGCATCATGACGGGGGCTCCGCTGCCCGACGGAGCCGACGCGGTCGTTCCCGTCGAGCTCACCGACGGCGGCACCGACACGGTGCGGGTCACCAGCTCCATCAAGCGTGGCTCCCACGTACGCCGCCGTGGTGAGGACGTCCAGCTCGGCGACCTCGTCGTCCGGTCCGGCGCCCTGCTGGGACCGCGCGAGATCGCCCTGCTGGCGGCCGTGGGCCGGGGGCGGGTCCGGGTGCACCCGCAGCCGCGCGTCGTGGTCCTGTCCACCGGGTCCGAGCTCGTCGAGCCGGGCGCCGCGCTCTCACCCGGCCTCATCGTCGACAGCAACGGTGTCACCATCGCCGCCGCGGTCCAGGAGGCCGGCGCCATCGCCTACCGGGTCGGTCCCGTGAAGGACGACACGTCCACACTGCTCGCCACGCTCGAGGACCAGCTGGTCCGCGCCGACCTCATCATCACGACCGGCGGTGTGAGCGCTGGGGCCTACGACACGGTCAAGGCCGTGCTCTCCCGGCTCGGCACGGTCGAGTTCACCCGGGTGGCGATGCAGCCCGGGATGCCGCAGGGCCACGGCACGCTCGGGCCCGACGCGACGCCCATCTTCACGCTGCCGGGCAACCCGGTCTCGGCGTACGTCTCCTTCGAGGTGTTCGTGCGCCCGGTCCTCCGGCGCATGCTCGGCCACCAGCACATCTACCGGCCCGTCGTCCGGGCCGTGCTCGCCGAGACGCTGCACTCCCCGGCGGGCAAGCGGCAGTTCGCCCGGGGCCACCTCGCGGTCGAGGACGGTCGCTACGTCGTGCGCCCGGCAGGCGGTCAGGGGTCGCACATGCTGGGCGCGCTGGCGAAGGCCAACGCGCTCGTCGTCGTGCCCGAGGACGTCACGGAGGCCAAGCCCGGCACCGCGGTCGCCGTCCTGCGCCTCGACGAGGGGTGACACCTATGGGAGAGCAGCGACTCACCCACGTCGACGCGACGGGCGCGGCGCGGATGGTCGACGTGAGCACGAAGGACGTCACCGTGCGCGAGGCCTCCGCGAGCGGTCGGGTGCTCGTCTCCGCCGAGGTCGTGGCGGCGCTGCGCGACGCCACCCTGCCCAAGGGCGACGCACTCGCGGTCGCGCGCATCGCCGGCATCCAGGCGGCCAAGCGGACGCCCGAGCTCGTCCCGCTCTGCCACCCGATCGCCATCCACGGCGTCGAGGTCGACGTCGACGTGCACGACGACCACGTGGCGCTGCGGGCCGCCGTGCGCACGGCCGACCGGACCGGGGTGGAGATGGAGGCGCTCACGTGCGTCGCCGTCGCCGGGCTCGCCCTCGTCGACATGGTGAAGGCGCTCGACCCGGGCGCGGTCATCACCGACGTGCGGGTGGAGTCGAAGTCCGGCGGTCGCCGCGGCGACTGGCGACGGACGCCGTGATGCGCGCCCTCGTGGTCACGGTCTCGACGCGTGCGGCGTCGGGGGAGTACTCCGACCGGTCGGGCCCGGCGCTCGTGGACGGGCTGCGCGAGCTCGGGTTCGAGGTCGCCGACGCCACGATCGTGCCGGACGGTCCGGAGGTGGAGAGCGTGCTGCTCGGGGCCGTCCACGACGGCTACGACGTGGTCCTCACCACCGGGGGCACGGGTCTGGGGCCCCACGACGTCACCCCGGAGCACACCGGGGCGGTCGTCACGCGCGAGGTGCCGGGGCTCGCGGAGGCGGTCCGGTCCGCCGGCGTGTCCGCCGGCATCCCCACCGCAGCCCTCTCGCGCGGGATCGCCGGGGTCGCGGGGTCCACGCTCATCGTCAACCTGCCCGGCTCGCCCGGGGGTGCCCGCGATGGCATGCGCGTGCTCGGCCCGGTCCTCGTCCATGCGGTCGACCAGCTCTCGGGCGGCGATCACGGAGGACCGGCGTGAGCCCGCGCCTGTGGCCGGTCACGCTCACCGACGGCGCAGTGACCCTGCGCCCGCTGCGGCTGCGCGACGCCCAGGCCTGGCGCGAGGTGCGGGTGCGCAACGCCGAGTGGCTGCGCCCGTGGGAGGCGACCAGCCCGGATCCTGCCGGGGAGTCGGCTCCGACCTTCGGCGCGATGGTGCGTCGTCTGCGCGCCGAGGCCCGGGACGGCCGGACCCTCCCCTTCGTCATCGAGTCGGACGGACGGCTGGTGGGGCAGCTCACCGTGGGCGGGATCGCGTGGGGGTCGCTGCGTGGCGCCCACGTCGGCTACTGGATCGACCGCGCCGTCGCCGGCCGCGGCATCATGCCGACGGCGGTGGCCCTCGCGTGCGACCACGCCTTCGCGGCCGGCCTGCACCGCATCGAGATCAACATCCGACCGGAGAACCACGCGTCGCGCCGGGTCGTCGAGAAGCTCGGCTTCCGCTCCGAGGGGTTGCGCCCCGCCTACCTCCACATCGACGGCGACTGGCGCGACCACCTGTCCTTCGCCCTCACCGCCGAGGAGGTGCCCGGCGGTCTGCTCGCCGGCTGGCGCGCCACCCGTCCGCGGCCGCAGACGCACCCCACCTCCTGACCCGGGAGGGACGAGAACGACGACACGCACGACGTGTCGCGGCCGCGTTGCGGGGCGAACACGCTGCGTCGCCGTAACCTCGTCCCCGTGGGAGGAGCCGCCTTCATCTACGCCGCCATCGTCGGCATGTGGGCTCTCGTTCTCATCCCGATGTGGCTGCGTCGCCACGACGAGCAGAAGAGCACCAAGAGCGCGGACCGCTTCGCCAAGGCGATGGGCACGCTGCGCCGCAACGACACCGGTGCCCTCGCCCCGGGTGCGCGCGAGGTGCTCATGCCCCGCCGGCCGACCTCGACGCGCGAGACCCAGGTCGTGGTCTCCGGCGACGCCGAATCGCTCTCCCCGTCCGGTCTGGCCGCCCAGCGCAGGCGCCGGGTGCTCCTCGGACTCGTCGGTCTGCTGTTCGTGACCACCGTCGTGGTGCTGCTCGGGGTTGCGCCAGTCTGGCTGATCGTCCTCCCGTTCGTCCTCGTGGGCGCCTTCCTCGTGGCGGCCCGGCGCCAGGTGGCGCTCGCCGCCGACCTCGCGCGCCGCCGCGAACGGCGGGCCACCCTCGCCGAGGCCGCCCGCGTGGCCGACGCCCGCTACGCCGGGGGACCTGCCCTCGCCCGTCGTGGCGGTCGGGTCGTGGAGCCGGCGCCCGCTCCGGCTGTGGCCGCGCCGATCTACGCCGCAGCGGTCGTGGACGAAGCCCTCGCGGCGGCGGGCTCCTGGCACGCCGTGCCCACCACCCTGCCCACCTACGTGACCGCCCCGCGCGCGACGCGGATGCCGCGGGTCATCGACCTCACCACCCCCGGAGCCTGGACCGGCGCAGCGATGGTCGAGCAGGCGCGGGCGAGCCTCGAGCCGGAGCACGTGCCCGACGGCGAGATGCGCCGGGAGACCTTCGAGATCACCGTGCCGCGCGACCCCGCCGTCCGCGCCGGCGTCATCGTGGAGCCCTCCTCCTACGCCGACCGCTACGTCGAGGACCCCGACGACCTCAGCGCCCTGGCCGAGAACGACTCGCTCGAGACCCTGCTCGAGGACCCGCGCACCGGGGTGGACCTGCCGCCCTACCGCCGCGCCGCCAACAGCTAGCCACCGACGTCGAACGACGACGGGCCCGGGCATCCGCCCGGGCCCTTCGTCGTTCTGTGGAGCTGAAGTCCCCTACTGGCCGCAGGGAGTGGGCGCCCGGCGCCTTGTTCCGGGTGGCGGCCAGCGGGGGCCCACGTCCATCGAACGCCACGACACAGATCAACCCCCGACCCGACGAGCATGGGTCGAGGGTTGATCTGTGTCGGTGGAGCTGAGGGGACTCGAACCCCTGACCCCCTCGATGCGAACGAGGTGCGCTACCAGCTGCGCTACAGCCCCTTGGTGTGCGCCACAGGGTAGCAAGACGGCCAGGGCGCTCCCAAACCGACGTCGCGGCGCCGTGCCGGGTCAGCCGACGCGGACCCGGACCGCGTGCAGGCCGCTCGCGGCCCCCGGGAAGACCTCGCGCACCGACTCGTCCTGCGGTGTGCCGTCGGCGGAGACCATGCGCACCCGAAGCTCGTGCTCACCCGGGGTCGCGTCCCAGTCCCACGACCAGAGCCGCCACGTGTCCGCGCCGATGGGCGCGGCGAGGACGGCCGGCTCCCACGGCCCGCCGTCGACGCTCAGCTCGACCCCACCGACCCCCTCGTGCTGGTGCCAGGCCCGCCCGCCGACCGCCACCGGGCCCGCGGCCACCCGCGCACCGGGGCGGGGCACGTCGATGCGTGAAGCGGCCTCGATGGTCCCGTCGGCGGCCCAGCCCCGGGCCAGCCAGAACGGCACGGTGGCCGAGAGCGTGGTGAGCCGGATCTGCTCGAGCCACTTGGTGGCAGAGACGTAGCCGTAGAGCCCGGGCACCACCAGGCGCGCGGGGAAGCCGTGCTTGACGGGCAGGGGCTCGCCGTTCATGGCGTAGGCGACCATCGCATCCCGGCCGTCCGCGAGCACCGACAGCGGGAACCCGGCGGTGAACCCGTCGACGGAGCGGCCCACGACCGCGTCGGCCGCGCTGGTCACCCCGGCTCGCTCGAGGAGGTCGGTGAGCCGGACTCCCTGCCACAGGGCGTTGCCTACGAGCTCGCCGCCGACGGGGTTGCTCACACAGGTCAGGGTCACGTGGCGCTCGATGCTCGGCAGGGCCAGGAGCGCGTCGTAGTCGAGGGAGAAGGGCCGCGACACGTCGCCGGCGACCTCGAGCCGCCAGCCGGCCAGGTCCACCGCGGGCGGCACGAGCGAGACGTCGATCTGGTAGAAGTCCGCGTTCGGCGTCACCACCGGCGCGATGCCCGGGACCTGCGGCTCGACGCCCGCGGGCAGCGCCGGTGCCGGGTCCGTGGGGCGGGGCAGGCGCAGGGCGCCGCGGACGGCGTCGACGGCGACGGAGGACCCGCGACGGGCGTACGCCGCCAGGCT
>JAHECT010000194.1 GCA_024641605.1 Micrococcales bacterium | reverse complement strand
CGACGCCGAGCGCGACCCCGACCGGGACGGTGCCCGGGGGCTGCCCGCCGCCCGTGCCGGCCATCCTGGTCCAGGCGCCGCCCGCGGTCCCGCCGCTGCCGACCCCGCCGCCGGAGCCCGGCCCCGGGGTCCCGTGACCGGTATGGGAACACTGGTCCACTGAGCGGAACGCAGGCTAGGGTGCCCGGCATGAAGGTGCTCATCGTTGGCTGCGGCCTCGTCGGGACCGAGCTCGCGCGCCGTCTGCGCGCCGAGGGTCATCACGTCACGGGGACGACCACGACCCCGGCCAAGGTCGAGAAGCTGCGCGAGGTCTGCGACGACGTCGCCGTGCTCTCCGGCGCCGACCGCGCCGCCGTGCACGCGGCGGGCGCCGGCATGGACGCCGTCGTGGTGACGGCCGGCCCGGCCGCCGCCCAGGCCATGACCGTCGAGGCCCGCCAGCGCACCTACCGGCAGGTGCTCGTCGACACCGCCGAGTCGGTGTCCTCCATCCCCGGCGCGCCCTTCCTCGTCATGCTCTCGTCGCTGTCGGTCTACGGCGACGCCGCCAACCACCTCGACGTCATCGACGAGAGCGCCCCGCTCACCACGAGCGAGGACCCGAGCCCGGCGATGTTCCAGCTGGCCGAGAAGACCTACCGCGACGCGGCGGGCGACCGGCTCGCCGTGTTCCGCTGCGCGGACATCACCGGCGGCGACGACCCGCCGATCGCGGACAAGGTCCGGATGGCCCACCAGGTCCTGGGCGGGTCCGTGCCCTTCCACGACGAGGCGCTCTTCTACCGGATCCACGTCCTCGACGTCGTGGCCGCGATCGAGCACGCGCTGCGCACCCGCCCGGTCGGCACGTTCAACCTCACCCACCCCGAGGTGCCCCCGCGCCTGCAGCCCTACTTCGACGCGCTCAGCGCGCTCGACGGGCTGCCCCCGCTCACCTACCGCAACGAGCTGCGTGCCCCCACGCAGCCCGTCTCGGTCGACGCCCTGCTCGCCACCGGGTTCGTCCTCGAGCACACCGTCGTGGAGGCCATGCCCGACCCCGACGCGGAGCCCACCGTGCGGGTCCTTCCCGAGGTCGATCGCCGGGGGGCCGAGCTCGTCGGCGCCGTGCTCGAGCGGCTCGTCGCCGAGCTCGACCTCGTCGAGACCCCGGGGGCCGACGGTGACGCCGCCCTCCCGCTGCACGCCGTCGGCGGCCCGCTCGACGGGACCCGGCTGGGCGAGTTCCGCGTGTTCACCAGCGACCGGGTCCGCCTCGTCTACTCGCGGCTGTCCGTCGACGAGCTGGGCATGGACACCCACCAGGTCTACGCGTTCACCGGGTCGAACTCGGCCGTGCCGCACCTGTTCCTCGACACGGCCATCTCGCCGAACACCGAGGGCACGTTCCACGTGGGGGTGGACCTCGTCCCCCGGGTCGATCTCGGTGCCTCCCTGGACTACACGCTCGAGGTCTACGGGCCGCTGACCGAGCCGCGCGCCACCGCCCTGTCCGCGCCGGGCGTCATGCCGGTGCCCAGCCTGGGCCCGCTGCAGTGGACCCTGCGCTCCCCGTGGATGGTCGCGTCGATCGTCGCGCCCGACGATCTCGGTCGCCTCGACGACGTCATCGGGGCGTACGTCGACCGTTGGCTGAGCCTGGTCGGATTCGGGCTGACCGACGCCGCCCTCGACGCGGCCGCGTGGCAGGACCTGCCCACGCGCGACCACGAGAACCGTGCGGCGATGTTCTCCCCGCGCACCAACCCGGTGTGGATCCTGCTCGACCGCCTCGTCGGGCCCGAGTCGGCCGCGCGCATGCGCGACCTCCTGGTCGGCGAGGGCTGACCCCTCCGTCGCCCGGCGGGGGCGGTAGCCTCGCCGCACCCGATCCAGGAGGAATGGCCGTGCTGCTGTCGGACCGTGACATCCGTGCCGAGCTGGCGCGGGAGCGCGTCGTCCTCGAACCGTTCGACGAGGTCATGGTCCAGCCCTCGAGCGTGGACGTCCGCATCGACAAGTACTTCCGCGTCTTCGAGAACCACCGCTATCCGCACATCGATCCGGCGGAGGAGCAGCCCGACCTCACCCGGATGGTGACGCCGGAGGACGGCGAGCCGTTCATCCTGCACCCGGGCGAGTTCGCGCTCGCGTCGACCTACGAGGTCGTGACGCTCCCGGACGACATCGCGGGTCGCCTCGAGGGCAAGTCCTCGCTGGGGCGCCTCGGGCTGCTCACCCACTCCACGGCGGGCTTCATCGACCCCGGCTTCTCCGGCCACGTCACTCTGGAGCTGTCCAACGTGGCCACGCTGCCGATCAAGCTGTGGCCGGGGATGAAGATCGGCCAGCTCTGCCTGTTCCGGCTCTCGAGCCCGGCCGAGCACCCGTACGGCTCGGACCGGTACGGCTCGCGCTACCAGGGGCAGCGCGGCCCGACCCCGTCCCGGAGCCACCTCAACTTCCACCGCACCGAGATCTGAGCGATCGTCGCGATCAGCTCAGACGGGCGGTGCGGGGACGCAGCGACAGGCACGTCGGCATCGTCCTCACCTCCTTCCTCGACGCCGTGCTCGCGCCCTACCGCGTGGTCGACCGCGCCGACCCGGCGGCCGGGACGCCGCTCGTCGCGGCCGCGTTCGTCCTGGCGCAGGAGGACCCGGGCACCGAGCCGGCCGGGCAGCCTCCGAGGGAGAGGCCGTCGCGGTCCGTAGTCTCCTCGTGTGACCGACACCGCCCTGTCCTCGCCGAGCGCCGCCGGGGCGCAGGGCCGGTCCGGGTGGGGGTTCCGTCCCGACGTGGAGGGCCTGCGCGCCGTCGCCATCCTGGCTGTGGTCGGCTACCACGCCGGCCTGCCGTTCCTGTCCGGCGGATTCGTCGGCGTGGACGTCTTCTTCGTCATCTCCGGGTTCCTCATCACCGGGCTGCTCGTGACCGAGGTGACCCGCACGGGCCGCGTGGACCTGGCGAGGTTCTGGGCCCGGCGTGCCCGGCGGCTGCTGCCGGCGGCGACCCTCGTGCTGGCGGTCACCGCGGTTCTGACGTGGTGGGTGGTCCCCCCGATCGAGCACGGCGGCACCGGCCTGGACATCGTCGCGTCCGCCTTCTACGTCGCGAACCTTCGCTTCGCGGGCCAGACCACCGACTACCTCGCGCAGAACGCCGCGCCGAGCCCCGTCCTGCACTTCTGGTCCCTCGGCGTGGAGGAGCAGTTCTACGTCGTGTGGCCGCTGCTGCTCGTGGCGCTCGCGGGTGTGCTCGCGCGCCGCGCGGCCGGTCGACCGAGCCGGCGGCAGGTGGGCACCGCTCTCGCGGTCCTGGGGCTGGTCTCCTTCACCTGGTCGTGGTGGCTCACCGGGGTGTCCGAGCCGTGGGCGTTCTTCGGCATGGCCACCCGGGCCTGGGAGTTCGCCGTGGGAGGCCTCCTGGCGGTCGGCGCGGCGACGGTCGCGCGGCTGCCGGCACCGGCCCGCGGCGGCCTCGGACTCGTCGGGCTCGTCGCGCTCCTCGCGAGCTTGGTCGTGCTCGACAACGAGATCCCCTACCCCGGCACGGCCGCGCTGTGGCCGGTGCTGGCGACCGGTGCGATCATCGCGGCGGGCACGGCGTCAGGGCGGACGGCGGGCGTCCCGGCCTGGCTGTCCTCGGCGCCCGCGCGCGCGGTCGGCCGCATCTCCTACTCCTGGTACCTCTGGCACTGGCCCGTGCTCGTGCTCGCGGCGTGGGCGTGGGGCGAGCCGAGCCTGACTGTCGCGGTCGCGCTGGCGCTCGCCTCGTTGGCCCCGGCCGTGCTGGCGTACCGGTTCGTCGAGAACCCGGTGCGCCACCGGCCGACTCTGGTCGCCTCGTCGGCCGCGTCGCTGCGCCTTGGCCTCGGCCTCTCGGTCGCAGCCGCGGTCGCGGGTCTCGCGCTCGCGCTGCTC
>JAHECT010000052.1 GCA_024641605.1 Micrococcales bacterium | reverse complement strand
CCGGACCACGCCCGGGTGACGGGATCCGTCTCGGCTGGCGCCTGCGGCGCGGTGGCTCCTCCCGATTCCCGGCGCTCCTCCAGGACCGACGACCCCGATGGCCCCCCGCGAAGAGCGTGCGGGGGGCCATCGGGGTCGTCGGAGCGGGTGACGGGAATCGAACCCGCGTGGCCAGCTTGGAAGGCTGGGGCTCTACCATTGAGCTACACCCGCGTGCGGCGCGACAGCGCCCGCGGGGACCATGATCCCACGAGCCGGACACCGGTCCGGACCGCCCCGACCGTCGGACGGCAGGGGTCGGCCGATCCCGTAGACTCCCGGGGGCACTGCGGGGCGTAGCGTAGTGGCTAGCGCGCCTGCTTTGGGGGCAGGAGATCGGGAGTTCGAGTCTCCCCGCCCCGACCGGTCGAGAGCCCTCGACCTGCCGGTTCGACCCCCGTCGAGCCCGCGCCCGTCGCCGCCCGACCGGTCGGCGTCCGACCGTCCGCGCCGCCCGGCGCACCCACCGAGCCCTGGAGTAGCGATCCCTGTGAAGAGCGCCGTCGAGACCCTCTCGCCCACCCGGGTGAAGCTCACCGTCGAGGTGCCGTTCGAGGAGCTGCAGCCAGCGCTCGACGCCGCCTACAAGCGCATCGCCGCGCAGATCACGGTGCCCGGCTTCCGCAAGGGCAAGGTCCCCAACCGCGTCATCGACCAGCGCGTCGGCCGGGCCGCCGTCCTCGACGAGGCGGTCAACGACGCGATCAACACCCACCTCGACGCCGCCCTGCGCGACAACGAGGTCAAGCTCCTGGGTCGCCCCGAGGTCGAGGTCAGCTCCTTCGAGGACGCCGCTCCGCTGGAGTTCACCGCCGAGATGGACGTCGTGCCGGAGTTCGAGCTGCCCGCCTACGACAGCCTCGAGGTCACCGTGGACGCCACCGAGGTCACCGATGCCGAGGTCGACGAGCAGCTCGACGAGCTGCGGGGCCGGTTCGGCTCCCTCAAGCCGGTCGAGCGCGCGGCCGGCAGCGGCGACACCGTCCTGTTCGACATCGCGGGCACCGACGCCGGCGAGCCGGTCGAGGATCTCTCCGCCACCGCCCTGTCGGCCGAGGTCGGCAAGGGGTCGATCCTGCCCGGGTTCGACGAGGCCGTCCTCGGCGCCGCGGCCGGCGACGTGCGCGCCTTCTCCTTCGTGCCCGAGGTCGGCGACCTCGAGGGCAAGGAGCTCGAGGTGACCGTGTCCGTCGTGGCCGTCCGGGAGCGTGAGCTGCCGGCCGCCGACGACGACTTCGCCCAGCTGGCCAGCGAGTTCGACACGATCGACGAGCTGCGCGCCGACCTGCGCGAGCGTCTCGGCCGGATGCGTCTGCTCGAGCAGGGGTACGCCGCCCGCGACAAGGTGGCCGAGGCGCTGCTCGCGGCGACCGAGGTCCCCGTCCCGGACACGGTCGTGGCGCAGCAGGTCGAGGAGCACTTCGCGGACGGGCACGGCGACGAGGACCACCGCGGCGAGGTCGAGGCCCAGACGCGCGAGTCCCTCAAGACTCAGCTGATCCTCGACCGCATCGCCGAGGTCGAGGAGCTGGCCGTGTCCGAGGCCGAGCTGTCCACCTGGCTGGTCCAGCAGGCGCCGCGCTACGGCATGTCCCCGGACCAGTTCGCCCAGGAGCTCGTCAACGCCGGTCAGGTTCCCGCGGCGGTGGCCGAGGTGCGTCGGGGCAAGGCGCTCGCCCACGTGCTCGAGCACGCCACCGTCACCGACACCGCGGGGACCACGATCGACCTGGCGGCCCTGTCCGCGCCGGGCGAGGGCGACGCCGACCTCGACCACGACCACGAGGGTCACGACCACGACCACTGACGCGCCCGATCACGCCGTCGGCGAACACCCCCGTGCCCGGGATGGCACGGGGGTGTTCTCTGGTTAGGGTCGCTGCAAGCACATCGAAGAGCAGGGAGGCCGCCGTGAGCGCGGAATGGACCGATCGGGGACCCGGGCCCGGCGTCGCGGGGTACACCGACTCGATCAAGGAGCGGCTGCTGCGAGAGCGGATCATCTTCCTCGAGGGGGAGGTCCGCGACGAGATGGCGAACGAGATCGTGCGCCAGCTCCTCCTGCTCTCGGCCGAGGACCCGGAGAGCGACATCTACCTCTACGTCAACTCGCCCGGCGGCAGCGTCTCGGCGGGCATGGCGATCTACGACACCATGCAGTTCGTCAAGAACGACGTCGCCACGGTCGGCCTGGGCATGTGCGCCTCGATGGGCCAGTTCCTGCTGACCGCGGGCGCCGCGGGCAAGCGCTACGCGCTCAAGCACACCCGCGTGATGATGCACCAGCCGCTCGGCGGCCTCGGTGGCGTCCAGTCGCTGGTGCAGAAGCAGGCGGAGCAGATGCTGCTCATCAAGCGCCAGATGGCCGAGCTCATCGCCGAGCACAGCGGCCAGCCCGTGGAGCGCATCGTCGAGGACTCCGAGTGGGAGAAGTGGTTCTCCGCTGAGGAGGCCAAGGAGTACGGCATCGTCGACCACGTCGTGACCTCCGCCCAGGACGTCTCCGGCGGCGGCGGCACCGCCTGATCACGGACCTCACGACGGACAACGGAGACCAGACATGAACCAGCTCTACGCCCCCCAGGGGATCGGTCGTCCCGGCGCGGAGGCCCGCTACATCCTTCCGCGCTTCACCGAGCGCACCACGCAGGGCTTCAAGGAGTGGGATCCCTACTCCAAGCTCTTCGAGGAGCGCATCATCTTCCTCGGCGTGCAGATCGACGACGCCTCGGCGGACGACGTCATGGCGCAGCTGCTGTGCCTGGAGTCGATGGACCCCGACCGAGACATCTCGATCTACATCAACTCGCCCGGCGGCTCCTACACCGCGATGACGGCGATCTACGACACGATGCAGTTCGTCAAGCCGGACATCACCACGGTCTGCCTCGGGCAGGCCGCCTCGGCCGCCGCGGTCCTGCTGGCCGCGGGCACCTCGGGCAAGCGCTACGCCCTGCCGCACTCGCGCATCCTCATCCACCAGCCCTACACCGAGGGCGGCGGCCAGGGGACCGACATCGAGATCCAGGCCAACGAGCTGCTCCGCATGCGCACCGAGATGGAGTCGATCCTGTCCCGGCACACGGGGCGCGACCTCGATCAGGTGCGCAAGGACATCGAGCGCGACAAGATCCTCACCGCTCCCGACGCGGTGGAGTACGGGATCGTCGACTCCGTCATCCCGTCGCGGAAGGCCTCCGCGGCGGCCTCCTGAGCGCGCCCGCACGTCGCTGACCTGCGCGAACGCCCGTTCCTCGCACGAGGGGCGGGCGTTTGCGCTGTCGGCGTAACGGCGCGTCGTCCCCGGGTGCCGCACGGGTGGTTCGGGGTACCGTCGTCGAGCGGGTGCGGATGGGCGTGCCCCTGCGAGGAGGGATCACCCGTGGCGCGAGTCGGTGACGGCGGCGACCTGCTCAAGTGCTCCTTCTGCGGGAAGAGCCAGAAGCAGGTCAAGAAGCTCATCGCGGGCCCCGGGGTCTACATCTGCGACGAGTGCATCGACCTCTGCAACGAGATCATCGAGGAAGAGCTCTCCGAGTCCAGCGACCTGCAGTTCGACGAGCTGCCCAAGCCGCGCGAGATCTACGAGTTCCTCGACAAGTACGTCATCGGCCAGGACACCGCCAAGAAGGCGCTCTCGGTCGCCGTCTACAACCACTACAAGCGGGTCCAGGCCGGCGGAGAACGACGCGGCGAGGACAACGTCGAGCTCGCCAAGTCCAACATCCTGCTTCTCGGCCCGACGGGGTCGGGCAAGACGCTGCTGGCCCAGACCCTGGCGCGCATGCTCAACGTCCCGTTCGCGATCGCGGACGCCACCGCCCTCACCGAGGCAGGCTACGTCGGCGAGGACGTCGAGAACATCCTGCTCAAGCTGATCCAGGCCGCGGACTACGACGTCAAGAAGGCCGAGACCGGCATCATCTACATCGACGAGATCGACAAGGTCGCGCGCAAGAGCGAGAACCCGTCCATCACCCGTGACGTCTCCGGCGAGGGCGTGCAGCAGGCCCTGCTCAAGATCCTCGAGGGGACCACCGCGTCGGTGCCCCCGCAGGGCGGGCGCAAGCACCCGCACCAGGAGTTCATCCAGATCGACACGACGAACGTGCTGTTCATCGTGGGCGGGGCCTTCGCCGGCCTGGACAAGATCATCGAGCAGCGCATCGGCCGCAAGGCGCTCGGCTTCACCGCGTCGCTGGACTCCCAGCTCGACACCAACCCGGGCGACGTCTTCGGTCGGGTCATGCCCGAGGACATGCTCAAGTTCGGCATGATCCCGGAGTTCATCGGCCGCCTGCCCGTGTTCACCTCCGTGGTGGCCCTCGACCGCGACGCACTCGTGCGGGTGCTCACCGAACCCCGCAACGCGCTCGTGCGTCAGTACCAGCGCCTCTTCGAGCTCGACGGCGTCGAGCTCGAGTTCAGCACCGACGCGCTCGACGCGGTGGCCGACCAGGCCATCCTGCGCGGCACGGGGGCACGCGGGCTGCGCGCCATCATGGAGGAGGTCCTGCTCTCCGTGATGTATGACGTGCCCAGCCGCGACGACATCGCGCGCGTGGTGGTCACGGGCGAGGTCGTGGAGAACCACGTGCTCCCGACCCTGGTGCCCCGCGAGGCCGCGCCGCGCCGCGAGCGCCGGGAGAAGTCGGCCTGACCGGCGGTCCTCAGGACTGCTCGGTCAGCACCACCTCGACGGCGAGACCGCCGTCGCCCTCCACCCAGCGCAGCTCGGCGATGCGACCGGCCGCGGCAAGGTCGCCCTCCGCCTCCCGGACCCGGGCCAGAGCGTCCAGGCTGCCCGTCACCGTGGCGACGGCGACGTCCGCGCGCATCGACACCTTCGCCTCGCTCTTGGCCTTGCGGACGCCCGAGAGGACCTGCGCCACGTCGGTCACGACGTCCGCGTAGCCCGTCGTCCCGTCGAGCTCGGCCGAGGTGGGCCAGGCGGCGCGGTGCACGCTTCCGGACTGCCACCAGGACCAGATCTCCTCGGTCACGAACGGGAGCACCGGCGCGAACAGGCGCAGCTGCACCGAGAGGGCCAGGGCGAGAGCGGCCTGGGCCGATCGGCCCGCCTCGGGTCCCCGGGCGCCGTAGGCCCGGTCCTTCACCAGCTCGAGATGGTCGTCGCAGAACGACCAGAAGAACGCCTCGGTCAGCTCGAGCGCGCGCGCGTAGTTGTAGTCGTCGTAGGCGGCGGTCGCGTCCTCGACCACGCCGACGAGCCGGGCGAGCATCGCCCGGTCGAGCGGGTCGCTGACCTCGGACGGGTCAGTCGGTAGGGCGGCACCGAGCCCGAGCACGAACTTGCTGGCGTTGAGGAGCTTGATCGCGAGCCGACGACCGATCTTCATCTGGCCCTCGTCGAACGCGGTGTCGGTGCCGGGACGGCCCGAGGCGGCCCAGTACCGCACCGCATCGGCTCCGTGCTGGTCCAGGAGGTGCCCGGGGGTGACCACGTTGCCCTTGGACTTAGCCATCTTCTTGCGGTCCGGGTCGAGGATCCAGCCGCTGATCGCGGCGTGCTTCCACGGCAGGACGTCGTCCTCGAGATGGGCGCGCACGACCGAGGAGAACAGCCAGGTGCGGATGATCTCGTGCGCCTGCGGGCGCAGGTCGAAGGGCCACAGCCGCTGCCAGAGGTCCTCGTCGACCGCCCAGCCCCCGGCGATCTGCGGGGTGAGCGACGACGTGGCCCACGTGTCCATGACGTCGGGGTCGCCCATGAATCCGCCGGGCTCACCGCGCTGCGCCTCGGCGTACCCGGGAGGCGCGTCGCTCGAGGGGTCGACGGGGAGGGCGTCCTCGCTGGGCACGATGACCTGGTCGTGCACGGGGAGCCCGTGCTCGTCGAGCGGGTACCAGACCGGGATCGGGACGCCGAAGAACCGCTGACGCGAGATCAGCCAGTCGCCGTTGAGGCCCTCCACCCAGGACTTGTACCGGGCCTCCATGTACGGCGGGTGCCACTGCAGCTCGCCGCCTCGCTCCACGAGCACCGCGCGCAGGTCGGAGTCGCGCCCGCCGTTGCGGATGTACCACTGCCGCGTCGTGACGATCTCGAGCGGCTTGTCGCCCTTCTCGAAGAACTTCACCTGCTGGACGGTCGGTCGAGGCTCGCCGTCCGTGCAGCCGGCCGCCGTGAGCAGCTCGACGCTCTTCTCCTTGGCGCTGAAGGCCGTCATGCCGGCGATCGCGGCGTACGCCTCGCGTCCGGCCTCGGTGGCGATCCAGTCCGGGGTCTCCGGGAGGATCCGGCCGTCCCAGCCGATCACGGGCCGGGTCGGCAGCGCGAGCTCGCGCCACCACGTCACGTCGGTGGTGTCGCCGAAGGTGCAGATCATCGCGATGCCCGAGCCCTTGTCGGGGTCCGCGAGGTGGTGGGCGAGGACCGGCACCTCCACTCCGAACAGCGGGGTCGTGACGGAGGTGCCGAACAACGGTTGGTACCGCTCGTCGTCGGGGTGGGCCACGAGGGCCACGCAGGCCGACAGCAGCTCCGGCCGGGTGGTCTCGATCCACACCCGTTCGCCGTCCGGCCGCACGAACCCGAGCCGGTAGTAGGTGCCGGCGCGCTCGCGGTCCTCGAGCTCGGCCTGGGCGACCGCCGTCCGGAAGGTCACGTCCCAGAGCGTGGGCGCCTCGGCCTGATAGGCCTCGCCGCGGTCGAGGTTGCGCAGGAAGGCGCGCTGGGAGGCGGCGCGGGCACCCTCATCGATCGTCTGGTAGGTCATCTCCCAGTCCACCGAGAGCCCCAGCCGGCGCCACAGCTCCTCGAAGACCTTCTCGTCCTCGATCGTGAGCCGCTCGCAGAGCTCGACGAAGTTGCGCCGGGAGATCGGGACCTGGTTCTTCTCGGGCATGGCGGGGGGCTCGTAGCCGGCGTCGTAGGGCAGCGACGGGTCGCACCGCACCCCGAAGTAGTTCTGGACGCGTCGCTCCGTGGGCAGCCCGTTGTCGTCCCAGCCCATCGGGTAGAAGACCTCGAGCCCGCGCATCCGCTGGTAGCGGGCGATGCAGTCGGTGTGCGTGTAGGAGAAGACGTGACCCACGTGCAGGGACCCGCTCACGGTCGGGGGAGGCGTGTCGATCGCGTAGATCTGCTCACGGGTGCGGCTGCGGTCGAACCGGTAGGTGCCCTGCTCCGCCCATACCTGCGCCCACCGGTCCTCGAGGCCGTCGACGGTCGGCTTCTCGGGGGCGCGCGAGTCGGGCGCAGGAGTGCTCATGGCACCGAATCCTAGGGAGTCGCGCCGCATGCTCCCGAACGAGATGGGTCGGGACGGGCCTAGGGTGGTCCTCCGTGGACGCCCGCGACGACGAGGACCTGCTGCGCGGCCGTGTGCCGGACGCGGACGACGACGACTCCGGACTGGGGGCCGCCTTCGACGAGGAGGCCCCCGAGGAGACGGCGGCCCTGCCCCCGCTCGACGACGACGCCGCGGACGATCTCCTCGACCGCTACCTGGGCGTCGAGGCCGACCTCGCCGGTCGCTGGCCCGAGTCGCGCATCGAGCCCACCCTGGAGCGGGTCGCCGCCGTCGTCGAGCTGCTCGGCGACCCGCACCTGTCCGCACCTGTGATCCACCTCGCCGGCACGAACGGGAAGTCCTCCACGGCCCGCATGGTGGAGTCCCTGCTCCGCACCTTCGGCCTGCGGACCGGTCTCACGACGAGTCCGCACCTGCACTCGGTGCGGGAGCGGATCCGGCTCGACGGCGAGCCCGTCGACCTCGAGCGCTTCGTCCGGGCCTACGACGACATCCGCCCCTACGTCGAGCTCGTGGACCGGCGCAGCGAGGAGTCCGGCGGCCCGCGGCTGTCGTTCTTCGAGGTGCTCACTGTGCTCGCGTTCGCGACCTTCGCCGACGCCCCGGTGGACGTGGCCGTGGTCGAGACGGGCATGGGCGGGACCTGGGACGCCACCAACGTGGTCGAGCCCACGGTCGCCGTCGTCACCCCGGTCGCGCTCGACCACCTCGACTACCTCGGTCCCGATCTGGCGACCATCGCCGGCGAGAAGGCGGGCATCGTCAAGCCCGGCGCTACGGCGGTGCTGGCCCACCAGGCGCCGGAGGCCGCCGACGTGCTGCTGCGGCGGTGCGTCGAGACGGGTGCGACGGTGGCCCGCGAGGGGCTCGAGTTCGGTGTCCTCTCCCGGGTCCCGGCCGTCGGCGGGCAGGTGCTCACCCTGCAGGCGCCCTCGGGGACCTACGACGAGGTGTTCCTCCCGATGTTCGGGCCGCACCAGGCCTCCAACGCCGCCGTGGCGCTGGCCGCGGTGGAGGCCTTCCTGGGCGGGGGTCGCCCGCTCGACCCCGACCTGGTCCGGGCCGGCTTCGCCGCCGCGGCCTCCCCGGGTCGCCTGGAGGTGGTCCGCCGCAGCCCCACGGTCGTGGTGGACGCCGCCCACAACCCGCATGGGGCGCACGCTCTGGCCGAGGCGATCACCGACTCGTTCGACTTCTCCTCGCTCACCGGCGTCGTCGCGATGCTCGCGGACAAGGACGCGCGCGGAGTCCTGGAGGCCCTCGAGCCCGTCCTGGCGCGCGTCATCGTGACGCGGACCTCGTCCCCGCGCGCCGCGGACCCGGCGGCCCTCGGCGCGCTGGCCGCCGAGGTCTTCGGGTCGGACCGGGTCGAGGTCGTCCCCCGGCTCGTCGACGCCCTCGAGCTCGCGGTCGCGCGGGCCGACGCCGTGGCCGCCGACCTGGGCGGCGGCGCGGGGGTGCTCGTCACCGGCTCGGTCGTCACGGCGGCCGAGGGGCGCGCCCTGCTCGGCCGCGCGGAGGCCTGACCGTGCTCGGTGACCGGTGAGCAGCGTCCTGGCGGCGATCCTGGCCCTGGAGGGCATCGCGGTCGCCCTGGCGGTGCCCGTCGCGCTCGCTCAGGACCGGGGCGCCGTCGCGGTGTGGGTCCTCGCGCTCCTCGCGGTGGCGCTCCTGCTCGGCGCGGGCGTCGTCCGCCGCCCTCGTGGCGTCGTAGTCGGCTGGGTGCTGCAGGTGCTGGTGCTGGCCGCCGGCCTGCTCGTGCCCGCGCTCGGACTGCTCGGCCTGGCGTTCCTCGCGGTGTGGGCCACCGCGGTCGTGCTTGGCTCCCGCATCGAGGCACGGGAGCGGGCGACGGGCGGCGAGCCCGCGGACCCGGGTTAGGATCCTCGCCGACCACCCACCCGAACCGTCAGGAGCACCCCCGTGTCCGAGCGCACCCTCGTCCTCGTCAAGCCCGACGGCGTCGCCCGCGGCCTGGTCGGGGAGGTCCTGGGCCGCATCGAGCGCAAGGGCTTCCGCATCGTGGCCCTGGAGCTGCGCACGCTGGACCGCGCGATCGCCGAGGAGCACTACGGCGAGCACCGGGACAAGCCCTTCTTCGGCGAGCTGGTCGACTTCATCACCTCGGGTCCGCTCGTGGCCGCGGTGATCGAGGGGCGCGAGGCCATCTCCTCCTGGCGCACCATGATGGGCGCGACGGACCCGGCCAAGGCGGCCCCCGGCACCATCCGCGGGGACCTCGCCACGGTGATGAGCGAGAACGTCTCCCACGGCTCTGACTCCCCCGAGTCCGCCGCCCGCGAGATCGCCCTCTTCTTCCCGGCCCTCTAGGGCGTCCCCGACGCCGGGGGAGTGGCGCCCGTCACCGCCCCCGCACGAGCGTCCCCCGGGCATTTCCCCCGGCGAGCACCCGACCGTTACCCTGGGCATTCGGCCGCAGCGTCTCGCGGTCCGGCACGCGAACTGGAAGGCTTCCCCGGCTCATGGCCAACAACATGTCGTTCATCGGCCGAGACATGGCCGTCGACCTGGGCACCGCGAACACGCTGGTGTACGTCCGCGGACGCGGCATCGTGCTCAACGAGCCGAGCGTCGTCGCGATCAACAACAACACCGGCGGCATCCTCGCCGTGGGCGCCGAGGCCAAGAAGATGATCGGCCGCACGCCCGGCAACATCGTGGCGATCCGCCCGCTCAAGGACGGTGTCATCGCCGACTTCGACACCACCGAGCGGATGCTTCGCTACTTCATCCAGAAGGTGCACAAGCGGCGCCACCTCGCCAAGCCGCGCCTGGTCGTGTGCGTGCCCTCGGGCATCACCGGCGTCGAGCAGCGCGCCGTGAAGGACGCCGGCTACGCCGCCGGGGCCCGCAAGGTCTACATCATCGAGGAGCCCATGGCGGCCGCGATCGGTGCGGGCCTGCCCGTGCACGAGCCCACCGGCAACATGGTCGTCGACATCGGCGGTGGCACCACCGAGGTCGCGGTGATCTCCCTCGGGGGGATCGTGACCAGCCTCTCCATCCGCGTGGGCGGTGACGAGCTGGACAGCTCGATCATCCAGTACGTGAAGAAGGAGTACTCCTTGATGCTCGGCGAGCGCACCGCCGAGGAGATCAAGATGGCGATCGGCTCGGCCTTCCCGAGCCCGGACGAGCCGCACGCCGAGATCCGCGGCCGCGACCTGGTCACCGGCCTTCCTCGCACGGTCGTGGTGACCGCCGAGGAGATCCGCCGCGCCATCGACGAGCCGGTCAACGCGATCGTGGACGCGGTCAAGACGACGCTGGACCGCACCCCGCCGGAGCTCTCCGGCGACATCATGGACCGCGGCATCGTGCTCACCGGCGGTGGAGCTCTCCTGCACGGGCTCGACGAGCGCCTGCGGCACGAGACCGGCATGCCGATCGTGATCGCCGAGGACCCGCTGGACTGCGTGGCGCTCGGTTCGGGCAAGTGCGTCGAGGAGTTCGAGGCGCTTCAGCAGGTCCTCATCAGCGAGCCGCGCAACTGACGACGGGCGCGCCCGCGACGCTGATCGCGTCGCGGGCGCTCGCCTGACTGGGAGACGACCGGCCCATGCGGGACAACAAGCGCACGCGGACCATCCTCGGTCTGCTGCTGCTCACGTCCCTGACGCTGGTGATCCTGGGGCTTCGCGGCTCCGGCGACGGCGCCCGCGACACCGCCAACGGGATCTTCGGACCCATCGAGAGCGCCGCGAGCGCCGTGGTTCGGCCGGTCCAGGACTTCATCTCCTCGCTCGGGTCGCTGGGCAGCAAGGACGAGCAGATCGACGAGCTGACCCGGCAGGTCGAGCAGCTGCAGTCCGAGCTCAACACCTCGGAGTACGCGCGCAACCGCGCCCAGGAGCTCGACGACCTGCTCCGTCTCGCGGGCGCCGGGCGCTACACCGTCGTGCCTGCTCAGGTCATCGCCATCGGGCCCACGCAGGGCTTCGGGTGGACGGTCACGATCGACGCAGGCGAGCTCGACGGTCTGGTCGTGGACCAGAACGTCGTCAACGGTCAGGGGCTCGTCGGCCGCGTCGTCCGCGTGGGTCCCTCCACCTCCGTCGTCGTGCTGCTCGTCGACGCCACCGCCACCGTGGGCGCCAGAGTCGAGTCGTCCATGCAGGTCGGCTTCCTCAACGGGACGGGTGAACCCGACTCGCTGGAGCTGCAGCTGCTCGACCCCTTCGCGCCGGTCGGCGTCGGCGACCGGCTCGTCTCCTTCGGCGTGCGGGGCGGCGCCTACGTCCCCGGGATCCCGCTGGGCACGGTGACAGAGGTGGCGGGCACGCCGGGCCAGCTGACCCGGATCGCGGCCGTGGAGCCGTTCGTGGACGTGCGCTCCCTCGACCTCGTCGGGGTCATCGTCGAGCCGCCGCGGACCGACCCGCGCGACTCGGTCCTGCCGCCGGTCCCGACCTCGCAGGCCAGCCCCTCGCCCAGCGCCACGCCGTCCGGGGACGGAGCCTCCGCGAACCCCACGCCGTCCGGGTCGGCTTCGGGCGGGGAGTCCTGACGTGGCCTGGGCCCGCGCGGGGCTGCTGGCGCTTCTCGTGCTGACCGCTCTCCTGCTCCAGCTCACCGCCCTGCCGCTGCTCGGTCTCCCCGGCGCCGTGCCCGACGTGCTCACGGTGACGGTCCTCGCCGTCGGGTGGGTCGGCGGTCCGGTGCGGGGGGCCGCGGTCGGGTTCGCGGCAGGTCTGGCGCTCGACCTCGTGCCGCCCGCCGACGGCGTTCTCGGCCTGTCGGCGGTCATGCTCGTGGTCGTCGGCTACTTCGCCGGGCTCCTCGGCGCTGCCGAGGACCGTCCCGCCCTCGTCACGGTGACGCTGGTCGGCCTGCTCGCCGGCTCGGTGGTCGTCGGGACGGCTGTCGTGGGCACGATCGTGTCCGATCCGCGGACCTCGTGGGACCGGGTCGCCGGCCTCACGCTGAGCCAGACCGCCTACGCCGTCGTCCTCGCCGCCTTCGTCGTCCCCCTCGTGGGCGCCCTGTGGCGCCGGGTGGACCCCCCGGCCCCGCGCTACGAGGTCGGCCGGGCCTGACGCGATCGGACCGGGGACCCTCGTCGCCGACGTAGACTAGGGCCGGTCCTCCCCGCCGGGGTGAGTCGTTCGTCACGACGGGGAACCGTCCGACCGCCCCCGACGTCGAGGCCTGTGACCCCGGTGCCCCCCGACCGTCCTGGAGCCTGAGACCTGTGAGCGAGCGTTCCACCCTGCGCCTCGTGGTGCTCGGTCTGCTCATCGGCTCGCTGCTGGTCACCATGCTGAGCCGGCTGTTCTTCCTCCAGGTGGTCTCGGCCGAGACCTACACGCAGCAGGCCTCCAACAACCGCATCCGCGAGGTCGTCAGCCCGGCCACCCGGGGACTCATCCTCGACCAGGCGGGCCGCCCGCTCGTCGGCAACCGGACCTCGCTCGTCGTCAGCGTGGACCGCACGGTGGTCGGGGACCAGGAGGACGGCGGCGAGGCCGTGCTCACCCGGCTCGCGACCGCGCTGGGGACGACCTACGACGACCTCTCGCGCCGGCTCGAGCTGTGCGGCCCGCAGGCCCGGTCCAAGCCGCCCATCTGCTGGAACGGCTCGCCCTACCAGCCGATCCCGGTGGCCAAGGACATCGACCAGGATCTCGCGCTCACCATCATGGAGAAGCGGGCGGACTACCCCGGCGTCTCGGCCGGCTTGGAGGCGGTGCGCGAGTACCCCGAGCCGTACGGGGTCAACGCCGCGCACCTGCTCGGCTACCTCGGCCCGGTCACCGACGAGGAGCTGCAGCAGCAGAAGGCCGACCGCGATGCCGGCACTCTCCCGGCCAGCGAGTCGCTGCTCCGCCGGACCGACCTGATCGGCCGCTCCGGGCTCGAGGCGCAGTACGACGCGCAGCTGCGCGGGGTCCCGGGGATCAAGCAGCTCGCCGTGGACCAGACCGCCGCGGTCGTGGGGACGGTGGGGGAGACCCCGTCCACGCCGGGCGGGTATGTCGTCACCAACCTCGACGCCCGCCTGCAGTCCGTGGTGGAGGACCAGCTCGGCAAGGCGATCCAGCGCGCCCGCGCCACGCAGGCCCGCGACGGCTCGGGTTACTACCGCGCGGACTCCGGCGCCGCCGTGGTGATGGACGTGACGAACGGCCACGTCCTCGCGATGGCCTCCTACCCCACCTACGACCCCGGGGTCTGGGTCGGCGGGGTGACCCAGAAGGAGTACGCCCGGCTCATCAGCGAGAAGGCGAACTACCCGCTCATCTCGCGCGCGATCCAGGGGCAGTTCGCCCCCGCGTCGACGTTCAAGATCGTGTCCGCGTCGGCGGCGCTCGAGGACGGGTACTCCCGCAACCGTTCGTACAACTGCCCCGCCTCCTACCAGGTCGGCAACCGCTCCTTCTCCAACTACGAGTCCCGCTCCTACGGCTCGCTGTCGTTGGCGCAGGGCATCGCGGTCTCGTGCGACACGATGTTCTACGAGATCGCGTACCAGATGTGGCTGCGCGACGGCGGGCTCTCGCCCAAGGGGAACCCCGAGGACCCGATCGAGACCATGGCCCGGGCTTACGGCTACGGCAAGCGCACGGGGATCGACCTGCCGAGCGAGTCCCGGGGACGCGTGGGCGGCCGGGCGTTCAAGAAGGCCCTGTACGAGCAGCTGCACGACGCCTGGTGCAAGCGGTCCAAGACCGGCTACCCGGAGGTCGCCAAGTCCGACCCGGCCAAGGCCGCGCTCCTCAAGGCCTATGCCAGGGAGAACTGCGTCGACGGGGACCAGTACCGCGGTGGTGACGCGGTCAACCTGTCCATCGGGCAGGGCGACTCCGTGGCGACCCCGCTCCAGGTGGCCCAGGCCTACGCCGCCCTCGCCAACGGCGGCACGATCTGGACCCCGCAGGTGGCCAAGGGCGTGGTCGCGGCCGACGGCACCGTGGTCCAGAAGGTCGACCCCGTCCAGGCCGGCACCCTGCCGGTGTCCAAGGCCAACATGGCCTACCTGCGCGGCGCCTTCGAGCGTGCCACCAGCGACCCGTCCGGAACCGGCCACGGTCCCTTCGTCGGTTTCCCGCTCGACCAGATCCCCGTGGCCTCCAAGACCGGTACCGGCCAGGCCGGCCAGAACAAGCAGTCGACCTCCTGGTTCGCCAGCTACGCGCCGGCCAACAAGCCGAAGTACGTCGTCGTCATGATGGTCAGCCAGGGCGGCACGGGCTCCGGGACGAGCGCCCCGAGCGTCCGCAAGATCTACGAGGCGATCTACGGCGTCAGCGGCTCGACGGTCGACCCCTCGAAGTCCGTGCTCGTCGGGGGCAAGCCGAGCTCGCGCCTGCCCACGATCCGCAAGGACGGGACGCCGATCTACCCCGAGCTGCCGGAGACGGCGGCGGACGCAGCGCCCGAGGTGCCGTTCACGCCGTCCACGCCGGCGAGTCCGGCTGCCGGCCTGCTGGTGCCCGTCGCGCTCGGTCTGGTGGGGCGCCTGGGGCGTCGGCGGCGTGGGGCGCCGCCACCCACCGCGCGTCC
>JAHECT010000193.1 GCA_024641605.1 Micrococcales bacterium | reverse complement strand
CCCGCGCGGAGGGCCTTCTCGGGCTGCCGGGCGGGCCCGCGCCGCCTAGCCTTGACGCCGTGTCCA
Source organism: Micrococcales bacterium (assembly GCA_024641605.1). GTDB lineage: Bacteria > Actinomycetota > Actinomycetes > S36-B12 > CAIYMF01 > Longivirga. Next base: position 3,856 of record JAHECT010000193.1, on the reverse strand, counting down.
CCGCGCCGTACGCCGTGCCCGCGCCGCCCGCGACGGTCCGCACCGTCGCGCTGCCGGCCGAGCTCGCCGCGCGCCCCCTCCTGAGCCTGCTCCCCCGCGGCATCGCCACGACGTCGTGGGTGACCACCGCCGAGGACGACACCGACACCGGCCTGGTCGGCTGGGGCGAGGCCGCCCGCGCCGAGCTCGGCGGAGCGGAGCGCTTCTCCCGCGCCGCGCGCTGGTGGGCGCAGTGGCTCGCCGACGCCGACGTCGTCGACGACGTGCACCGCTCCGGCACCGGCCCGGTCGCCTTCGCCAGCTTCGCCTTCGACCCCACCCCCGGCGAGTCGGTCGTCGTCGTGCCGCGCGTGGTCGTCGGCCGCCGCGACGGCGCGAGCTGGCTCACCGTGGTCGCCGCCTCCCCGCGCGAGGCCCGCCACGCGATCGAGGAGACCCTCACCGCGCTGCGCCACCCGCACGCCGCCCCCGAGCCGCCCACCGGCGTCGCCTACGCCGAGGGCAGCCTCAGCGTCCCGGAGTGGCAGGGCGCGGTCGCCGAGGCCGTGCGCCGGATCGAGGACGGCGAGCTCGACAAGGTGGTCCTCGCCCGCGACGTCACCGTCACCACCGACTCCCCCGTCGACACGCGCCACGTGCTCACCCGCCTCGCGGCGGCGTATCCCTCCTGCTGGACCTTCGAGGTCGACGGCCTGCTCGGCGCGACGCCGGAGATGCTCGTCCAGCGCACCGGCGACACCGTGACCAGCCGCGTGCTCGCCGGCACGATGCGCCGCAGCAGCGACGCCACCAAGGACACCTCGCTCGCCACCGCGCTGCTCGACTCCGCGAAGGACCACGCCGAGCACGAGTACGCCGTCGCCTCGGTGGCCCTCGCGCTCGCCGCGCACTGCACCGACCTCGCCGTGCCGCCGACGCCGTCGCTGCTGCGGCTGGCCAACGTGCAGCACCTCGCCACCGACGTGACCGGTGTGCTCGCCGACGGCTCGTCGGTGCTCGCGCTGGCCGCGTCGCTGCACCCCACCGCGGCGGTGTGCGGGACGCCCACCGAGCGCGCGTTCGGCGTCATCCGCGAGCTCGAGGGGATGGACCGCGGCCGCTACGCCGGGCCGGTCGGCTGGATCGATGCGCACGGCGACGGCGAGTTCGGCATCGCGCTGCGCTGCGCGTCGGTCGAGGGCGCCGGGGACCGGCTGCGCCTCTACGCCGGCTGCGGGATCGTGAGCGGCTCGGACCCCGAGGCCGAGCTCGCCGAGTCGCAGGTGAAGCTCGTGCCGATGCGCGACGCCCTCGAACCGGCGTAGTCCCCGGTCGATCCGCGTCCCTGGGTGTCCATGACGCGTTCTGCCGCGGCGTGAGCACCCGTCGACGGGGCAGGGTCAGCCGGCGCGCTTCATCGCGGCGATGAGCACCGGGCGCAGCTTCGGGTAGAGGACGGCCTTCATGTAGGTCTGCGTCCAGTGGTTGTCGTCCTTGAACGCCAGATACGGCACCGCGACCGGGCCGCACCAGCCGTCGGTGCACGTGGGACGGGACAGGTCCACGGTGACGACGCGGCCGGGGAACGACGCCGCCGCGCGGCGCTCGGCCGCCCACGTGCCTGCGGAGAGCGCCCTGCGCACCGTCGTCCCGCACTTGCTCTGCGCGGCCAGTCCGTACGCGCGGAAGCAGCGCTGGGCGCCGAGGGTGTCGCCGGGCAGGTCGGGCGAGTCGCGCAGCAGGACGACCTGCTTCGCACCGCCGAGGAGGCGGCGCAGCGTGGTGCGCATCCCGCGCTCCCACCGCTCGCGCCGCTCCGCGCCGGTGAGCACCCGGCCGGTGGAGGTCGCCTTGGTCAGCGCCTGGTGGAAGTGCCAGTTGCTCACGACGACGACGTCGACCCGGCCGAACGCGCCGTTCTCCAGCGCGGTGAGCGCGCGCGAGCGCCAGAGGTTGCACTGCGGGTACGGGTAGGAGGTCTTGTAGCGCCGGACGCTGATCGCGGTCGCCGGGCAGCCGGACTTGGTGAGCGAGCGCATCCGCCAGCCCTGGTTGTTGGCGCCCTTGAGGACCGCGCCGAACCAGTGCGCCGCGTGCGAGTCGCCGAAGAGCAGCACCGTGCGCTTGGCGGAGGAGTTGGCGAAGGTGCACGGCCGCGGCACGACGACGTCGCGCCTGGCGTGGCAGCCGTTGGCGTAGATGACCGGCTCGTCGTGGATCGCGGAGTAGTACGACGGGGTCGGATAGGTCAGCGTGGCCGCCGAGACCTCCGGCGCCTGCGGCGTCGCGACGACGAACGCCCCCACGGCCAGCGCGACGGTCGACAACGCGATCCCGAGCCTCGTGGTCCTCATCCAGCCCAGGCTAGGCGCTCGGGTGCGGGGCGTCGAAGGACCGACACCCGCGGGCTGCGCCGATCGGGTGGGCCGGGCGAGGGGTGTCGAGGGGAGCCCACGGCCCGCTGGATGGCGTCGTGCGCACCCGTCGACGACGGGTCAGCCGGGCTTGAGCACGATCTGCAGCGCGATCACGAACAGGCCCAGGAGCCCGCCCGCCGTACCCGCGACGAGCAGGCGCCACCCGCGCAGGCCCGCCCGCCAGGCCGCCATCGCGGTGAGCAGCACGAGCGTGGCGAAGCCGCACCACAGCATGACCGCGAGGGTGCCGCGCGGGTCCAGCGGCGTCACCAGCCCGATCGCCACGACCACGAGCGGAGGCACGGCGACGAGCAGCAGGTGCAGCTGGTCGGCGACCACGTGGCGCCACTCGGCCGCGTGCAGCGGACGGCGCCGGTGGGCGATGAGGTCGAGCGCCTCGGAGAACCCGTGCGCGATCGCGGTCGCGACCACCGGGGCGATCACGACCGCCGCGATGCCGAGGAAGCTGGTGAGCCCGCCCCAGCCGTCGTAGACCACGAGCACCGACATGAGGATCACGGTCATGTAGGTGAGCCGCTCGATGTTCACCCGCAGCCGGCCCAGACGCAGCACCTGCCGCTCGGGCAGCGCCGGCTCGACCCCGGCGTTCACCGGCTTCCTCGACCGGGACCGGTCACGAGTCGGAGTCCGCGGACCCGGTGGCGAGCTCGCGCAGCGCCGCGGACACGTCGGCCTGGACGTCGCGCAGCAGCGCGGCCTCCTGCTCGCGGCTGCCGACGCGGGCGATGACCACGCGCACGCTCCCCGAGATCGCCGCCTCCTCCAGCGCGCTCACGAGCCCCTCGACGTCGTCGACGACGGTCACGTGGTCGACCGCGGCGGCGCGGCTCACCGCCGCGAGGTCCAGGCCGAGCGGCGTGCCGAAGACGCGCTCGAAGTGCTCGGTGCCGGCCTGCTCGAGCTGGCTGAAGATGCCGCCGCCGTCGTTGTCGACCACCACGATCACCAGGTCGGGGCGCGGCTCGTCGTCGCCCACGAGCAGGCCGTTGTGGTCGTGCAGGAAGGCGAGGTCGCCCAGCAGCGCGTAGGTCGTGCCGCCGGTGACGCTGAGCGTCTCGGCCACCCCGTCCTCGTCCACGTGGAACGCGGTGCGGGTGACCTGGTGAGCCAGCGCCGCACCCCACGCGGTCGAGACGAGCCCGTCGATGCCCGCGGTGCCGCGGTTGCCGACGACGTACGGCGCGGTCTCGCTCGGGCGCACGCGCGCGAAGGACTCGAGGTGACGCACCGGCCACGACGAGGCGACCAGCAGCAGCGAGGTCGAGTCGACGACGTCCCACAGCGTGCGCGCGACGTCGGGCCCGGTGAGGCCGGCGGCGTCGTCGAGGCGCTTGGACACCGCGGCGGCGGCTCGGGCGTCGGCGGCCAGCCACGAGTCCAGCCAGGTGTCGTCGTAGAGCTCGTACTCCTCCGGCGGCTCGGGGACGGCGGCCACGAAG
>JAHECT010000051.1 GCA_024641605.1 Micrococcales bacterium | reverse complement strand
GGGCGGCTGCGACCGCTGCGGTGCAGCGCGCCGAGCGGCGGGCGGCAGGGGCTGATGACCTGGAGCGCCTGGCTCGCCGCCGTGCGGGCCAGCGTGGCGCGCAGGATCTGCCTCGACTGGTCGCGCAAGGCGGCCAGGGGCCGGTTGCGGTGCTCGCGGCGGCCGAGGTCCACCTGGGCGATCGAGTCGACGCCCCACCCCGCGGCCACGTCGAGCAGCAACCCCATCTCCACGCCGTAGTCCACCTCGAACTCGACCGATTCGGCCACGTCGCGGCGGATCGCATACTCGCCACCGAGCGGCTGCCGCACGTGGAGGAGATCGGGGAAGAGCGTGGCGATGAGCGGGCGGGCCAGCAGCTCGGTCACCCGGCCGCCCTCGCCCACCTCACCACCGAGCGCACGCTCGTAGGTCGCGCGCACGAGCGCCACGTCCGGGTCCTGCAGGAGCGGTCCGACCAGCCCCGTGACGTAGTGCGCCCCGAACGACGTGAGGTCGGCATCGAGCCACACGATGAGGTCCCCGCTGCTCGCCGCGACCGACCGCCACAGCACGTCGCCCTTCCCGAGCGCCGGCCCGAACTCGTCGAGCACACCGTCGGCAGCGACCACCACGGCCCCCGCCGAGGCCGCCGTCCTGGCGGTCGCGTCGGTGGAGGCGTGGTCCATGACGATGACCTCGTCGACCAGCCCCGTCCGGACGAGCTCGCGGTCCACCACCGAGACGACGGCGGACACGGTGGAGGCCTCGTTGCGCGCGGGGATGCAGACGCTGACGGTGAGCCCGGTCCCGGCCTTGCTCGCGAGCAGGTCCGCGAGGCCGAACTCGGCATGGTGGCGCGGTTCCGGGGCGGCGGGCTCCGCGGGATGCAGATAGGTCCTGGCCCGGGGCATGGCCTCACTCCTGTGCGTCGATCACGGCTCCCGTCATGGCGACCGGGGCTCGTCGTCCAGGATGCGTCGCGCCGCGACGCCGCAGGTGACAGCCACGTCGTGGCTACGTCGCAAACACGTCACCACGGGTATCGGTGCACGGCGTCCGGCGCGGGCATGTTCGAATAGAGAACGTGACGACCCGATCGGTGATGCTCGTCGAGGACGACCCGGCCATCCGCATGGTGCTGCGGGTAGCCCTCGAGGACGACGGCTACGAGGTGCTCGAGGCGGCCAGTGGCGAGGAGGCCCTCGTGCTGGCGATCGATGAGGCAGTCGACGTCCTGCTGGTGGACCTGCGTCTCCCCGGCATCCACGGTCTCGACGTCGTGCGCACCGTGCGCGGCTCCAGCCGGGTCCCCATCATCATCCTGACGGCTCAGGCCGAGAGCCACGACGTCGTCGCCGGGCTCGAGGCCGGTGCCGACGACTACGTGACGAAGCCCTTCGTCACCTCCGAGCTGCTGGCGCGGGTCCGCTCGCAGCTGCGGCGCACGGCACTGGCCAGCGACGTCGAGACGGCGCTCGAGTGCGGCCCCTTCGTCCTGAGCTCGGACCTCGGTGCGCTCCACATCAACGGCACCGCGGTCCCGCTCACGCGCACCGAGTTCAAGGTCATGGAAGAGCTGATGAACGCCCGCGAGCGGGTGCTCTCTCGCGACTACCTGCTCAAGCACGTCTGGGGCTACCAGCACGCGGGCGACGGCCGGATCGTGGACAACCTGGTGTACCGGCTGCGCAGCAAGATCGAGGTCGACCCGGCGCACCCTGAGCACCTGCTCACCGTCCGCGGCTTCGGCTACCGGCTCAAGGCCTGACGGGTGGCCGACCTCGACGTCCGGCCGGACCCGGACCCGGACGCGCCCGCCGAACCGGGGCACGAGCCGCACGGGGTGCGTTCCGGTCCTCGGTTGGGCCTGCGGCGCCGGGTCGCTCTGGCGTTCGGCGTGCTGTCCCTCGCGGTAGCGGTCGCCGTCGCGGGTACGGCGTACGCCTTCGCCCGCAGCTACCTGTTCTCCCAGCGCGAGTCCACCGCGGTGACGCGCGCCCTGCTCGACGCGCGCGCCGTGTCCGCGGACCTCGCGGCCGGCACCGAGCCGGGCGAGGCGCTGGCCCGGGTCCCCTCGGTGGGTGAGTCGCAGGCGCTGGCCCGGGTCGACGGGACCTGGTACAGCCGCGGGGTCACCCTGTCCCCCGACGAGCTGCCCGCAGACCTGCTCGCGCAGGCCGAGGAGAGCGGCGCAGCCCAGATGTCGCTGCTCGCGCAGGGCGCGCCCTACTTCGCCGTGGCGGTCACGACGTCGGAGGGGCTCTATCTCGAACTCTTCCCGCTCACCGACCTGGACACCGCATTCACGGCGGCCGGGTGGTTCCTCGTGGTGCTGTCGCTGGTCGCCATGGTCGCTGGGGGGCTCGTCGGTCGTGCCGCCGCGGCACGGCTGATCCGTCCCGTGGAGTCCCTGAGCGCAGGTGCCGCGGCGATCGCGTCGGGAGACCTCTCCGTGCGGCTGCCCGCGTCGGGGGACCCCGACCTGGATCCGCTCTCGGACGCGTTCAACGACATGGCCGACGCGGTCGAGCAGCAGATCTCGCGGGAGCGGCGCTTCGTCGCCAACGTGAGCCACGAGCTGCGCTCGCCCGTGACCACCATCCTCGGCACGGCCGAGCTGCTCGAGCGGCACAGCGACACGATGCCCGCACGCGACGCCGAGCTGGTGTCGAGCCTGGCCGTCCGGTCGCGCAGCCTCTCCCGCACGCTGGTCGACCTGCTCGAGCTGGGGAGCGACACGTCGGGCTCGCCGGTGCTGTTCGAGGCGACGGATCTCGGAGCGCTCGTCGACGGGCTGCTCGACCAGCGCGACCTGACCGGCCTGCTCTACGGCGACCGTCCCGTGGTCCGCAGCGATGGCCGACGGGTCGAGCGCGTGCTCGGCAACGCGATCGACAACGCCGAGACGCACGGACGCGGGCTCACCCGCGTCACCATCGTGCGTGCGCACGACGAGGTGCTCGTCCACGTGGACGACGACGGGCCGGGCATCGACGCCTCCAACGCCGAGCGCGTCTTCGAGCCGTTCGTCCGCGTGCAGCGCCCCGGCGTCCCGCAGCGTCGGGACGGAGCGGGGCTCGGCCTCGCCATCGCCAAGGAGAGCGCCGAGGCAATCGGCGCGTCGGTCGCCATCGAGGACGCGCCCTCGGGCGGCACCCGCTTCACCCTGCGCATCCCGGTGACGGTGGCATGACCGCCCGCGCGTGGTCCGCACGCCTGCTCGGGACGCTCCTGGCTGCGGTCGTCCTCGCCGGATGCGGCGTCCCGCTGTCGGACCGGGCCGAGCCCGTCGAGGGGTACGTGCCGCCGGCGTCCGCGGACGCGACACCGAGCGGCTCGGCCTCGGCCACGACGTCCGGGCCCCAGCTCTGGTACGTGTCCGGCACGCTCCTGGCGCCGCAGCCGGCGCTCGTGGTCGGTGGGGGCACGCCGGGCGAGCTGCTCGCGCAGCTGGCCGTGCCGCCCGAGGACTCCCAGCTGGCCACCCTCGTCGTCGACCCTCTCGGCGGGGCTCCGCTCGTGGTCACCCCGCCGCCGGTCCAGAACGTCGGGGCGGCGCTCCCGGGCGCGGTCTACGTCGGGGTCAGCGACACGTTCGGCCAGCTCGCGAGCGCGGACCAGGTGCTCCTCATCGGTCAGGTCGTGCTCACGCTCACGGACCCGGGCCTGGCGGCCCCGTCCGCGTCGGTGGTCTTCATCGGGTCCGACGGCGTGGAGCTGTCCGTCCCGCTGCCCGACGGTCGGCTGATCGATCGCCCCGCGGTCCGAGCCGACTACCTCTCCCTCGCCGTCCCCGCGTCGGGCTGACGAGCCGGCCGAGGCGGGCCGGGGGCCTGTGACCGGTGCGCGCGCTCCGCAGCGCCCAGGCCTCGAACACCCCCCGTTCGTCCCGTAGGTCGGTCGACGCCCGCGGACCGGCTAACCCGACCCTCGGACGCCCACCGGGGCCTAGCGGCGGCTCAGGCGTTGGTGGAGCGGCCGCCGAAGAGCCGCTCGACCAGGCTCGGCTTCGGCGGGCACACGCAGCGCTGGGACTTGGGCACGCCGCGCAGGACCTGGTTCACGTGCTGGCCGCAGCCGCTCCACGTGTACTTGCTGCAGCGGCGGCAGACCACCTTGGTGCACATAGCCAGCGGGCTCCTTCGTCCGTCGAGGTCGCGCCACTATACCCCGTGGGGTATGTAGACAACGTGCCGGGCCGTCCCCTGACCGGACGCCGCGGGCGACACGGCTCAAGGCCGCTGGCCGCCCGGACGACGACTGGGTTAGGAAGGGAGCGGCGGTTCCTCGGCATGCTCCGCCTCGGGTCCGGGAGGGGGTGGCCATGCGTCGGACGATTGCGGCCGCCACCGCCCTCGCCACCGCCGCGGCACTCCTCCTCGGCGCACCCGCTGCGGCCGACCCCGTGGCCCCTCCCGTCGCGGTCCCCGACGAGATCGAGGTCCTGGAGTCCGAGACGGTGACGATCTCCCCCCTCGCCAACGACGACGGCGGCGAGGATGCGACGGCGGCGGTCGTCGTCGACGAACCCGCGGTCGGCTCGGTCGCGCCCGACGACGTCGATGCGCGGGTGCTCGTCTACCGCACCGAGCCCGGCTTCGTGGGCACGGTGAGCTTCACCTACACGTTCTCCGACTCGCTCGGACGTTCACCTGCGGAGCCCGGCATCGTCACGGTCGTCGTGCGCCCGCGGCCACCGGTGGCCGTGGACGACGCCGCCGCAGTGGCCTGGGACTCCACCCGCACCCTCACGGTCCTCGACAACGACACGGACCCCTATGACGAGCCGCTGACGATCACCGCGATCACCGACGTCGCTCCCGCGGGCGCGGGCAGCGCGACCATCGACGCCGGGGCGCGCTCGATCACGTTCTCGGCCGGCTCGACGTACTCGGGCGTGGCCACGCTCGGATACACCATCACCGCGACCTCCGGGCTCACGGCCAGCGCGACCGTGCGGGTGTCGGTCGGCCAGGGCGCGCAGGTCGTGCTGACCGATCCGGCCCGCTCGATCGCGCTGCGGCGCTACGTCCTCGGCGGGACGACCTCCGGGCGGGACCTAGCCGGTGCCTCCGTCCGCCTGCAGGCCCAGCGCACGGGCGAAGGCTGGGTCGCCGTGGGGACACCGGCGATCGGGCCCGGCGGGACGCTGTCGTGGACCTACCGCCCCCGACAGGCGGAGACCGTCTCCTGGCGGGTCGTGGCGACCTGGCCCGACGGCTACTCCGTCACCTCCAACGTCATCCGGTCCGTGACCGTCGCCCGCGCGGACATCGTCGTGTCGGGTCCGCTGTCCCGGCGCGCGCTGAGCTGGTCCTGGCGCGCCGGGTGTCCGCGCAAGCCCGCAGACATGCGACGGATGCGCATCACCTACTGGACCTACGAGGGCACCCTCGCCCGTGGGTCGGTGGTCGCAGCCCGCTGGGCGGTGCGTGACCTGACCTACGCGTTCAACCGCGCGTTCGCCTCGGGCTTCCGGTTCAAGCGACTGACGCCGGCCTCGGCGTTCTACGCCGACGGCGCCCGGACGCCGACGCAGTCGGACCTGCGGGCGATGGCCGCGGACAACACCTCCGCGTTCAACTGCCGCAGGGTCACCGGCAACCGCTACCGCTGGTCGCGGCACGCGTTCGGCGACGCGATCGACGTGAACCCTTTCCGCAACCCCTACATCACCTGGTCACGGGTCTACCCGGCCCGAGCGCGCATCCCGTACTACGTGAACCGCGCCGACAACCGGCGTGACCCGGGCGTGCTGACCTCCCGCAGCGAGCTGACCCGCGCCTTCCGGGCCCGCGGCTGGTCCTGGGGCGGGCACTGGTCCCGCCCGGACTACCAGCACTTCACCCTCACCGGCCGCTGACCCCCGCCACCACCGATGAAGGCGACCCTCATCCAATAGAGCCGTACACAGGCGCCCCTCACGAGGCTCGGCACGGGGCGGCAGCCCGCACGGTCACCTCTCCCGCACGGTCACCTCGACCGGGCGACCACACCCCAGAGCGGCAGCGCGGACGCATCCGCGGTGTCGACGCCGAGCACCGTGACGATCGCCCCGCGCCGAGCGAGCAGCTCGGTCCAGGTCGTGCGCTCGACGGGGTCCTCGATCCGGGTCAGCGCGGCCGCTCCCCCAGGCGCCTCCAGCGCCGTCACGACGACAGCGCCCGCTGGCGCGCCGCCGATGGGAGTGCAACGGGTGAGCGCCCCTGCGTAGGAGCGCACGAACGAACGGGCCTGCGCCTCGTCGGCGAACTCCAGGCCCAGTGCGACCCCGTTCACACCGGCCGGGTGGGCGTAGGCCACCTCGAGTGCGTACGCCGGTCGCGCCAGGGCGATGTCGTAGACCGACTCGACGGCGCACCCGGGCGGGACGAGCGCGGACACCACCTCGCCGGGATCGCGCGACTGGGCCGGCGTGCCGTTGCCGACGTAGTTGCCCTCGGGATCACCTTCGTCGACGGCGTACTCCCACCGCGGGCCCAGGGCGGACGGTTCGGGCAGGCTCGCCAACACCAGCGATCCCGCCGTCGTGGCCGGCGTCGTCGGTGCAGGGGCGGCTGGTCCCTCGGGGGCCACCGACGCGGACGCCGAGACGATGCCACCGGCAGGTGTCGTCGAGACGGTGCCGGGTGGAGCAGCCGCGTCGGTGGCGCACCCCGCGAGGGTGAGCGCAGCCACGACGACGGCGCACCCGACCCCGCGGCGCGTTCCCCCGACCATCCGTCCCCCTCCCACCCGACCATCATGCCGCCATGCCCCGCGTCGGCCGCGACGGCGTGACGTCGGGCGGGTCCGCGCGCGAGTCAGGCAAGGTCCGCCTAGGGTCGGTGTATCAGGACGTCCAAGGAGGAACCCATGCGTACGACCGGTGCCGTGCTGGCCCTGACCGCGATGCTCGTGCTGAGCGCGTGCGGGGGGTCCACCGGGGACTCGCCCTCGGCCGCCGTGAGCCCCGGCGACACCCCCACCGACGCGACGTCCTGGGCCGGGGGGATCTGCACCCAGGCCGACGAGCTCGACGCCGCCATCGCGGCGCTGGGCCAGGGGCTCGAGGTCAAGGTCACCGGTGACGGCGCGGGCCTCGAATCGCTCAAGGAGCAGCTGCGCACGCAGGCTCAGGCCGTGGCCACCGAGGCGGACGACCTCCTGAGCGTGGCCACGACGCCGCCCGCGGATGCCTCGCCCGAGGTCCAGGACGCGGTCGCCTCGCTCCAGCAGTCCCAGGATGCGCTGGCCGCCTCCGTGGACAAGCTCACGGCCACCGCCGCGTCCGCGACCAGCAGCGACGGCGTCACGGGTCTGCTGTCCGGGATCAGCGCGATCAGCGCGGACCTCGCGGCCACGACGACGGCGGCCTCGGCCCTCGCCTCCTCGGTCAAGGCGCTCGCCCAGACCGGGACCGACTCGGTCAAGGCCGCGTTCGCGGCCGCGCCGGCCTGCGCCGACCGCGTCGGCTGACCACCGCCCTGCTCGCCGCCTTCGCTCCGCATCGCGGCGTCATCCACTAGCGTCGGGCGTGCCGTCCAGGGACCCGTAACCCGGCGCCGACGAGAGGATCGAACGACATGACGCTCACCGACTGGTTGTGGTGGCTCCTGGCCCTGTTCTTCATGGTCATCTTCTTCATGATGCTGTTCCGCATCATCATCGACATCTTCCGCAGCGACGACATGGGCGGCTGGGGCAAGGCGGGGTGGCTGATCCTGCTGATCATCTTCCCGCTGATCGGCATGCTCATCTACGTCATCGCCCGCGGCAAGGGCATGGCCGCGCGCGACGTCAAGGAGATGTCGCAGATGCAGGCCGCGCAGGACGACTACATCCGTAGCGTCGCCGCGACCAACGACCCGACCGCGCAGATCAAGCAGGCGCACGACCTGCTCTCCAGCGGGGCCATCTCGCAGGAGGAGTTCGACGCCATCAAGGCCAAGGCGCTCGCCTGACACTCCCCCACGCAGCACCCGAGTGGCCCGGACAGCACCCGCTGTCCGGGCCACTCGCTCGTCTGAGATGAGGGCGACCCTCATCCAATAGAGCCGAACAACCAGGACCCTCATCGCTCGGCCGGCAGCCCGCCGCGGCTCCCTTGATCCGAGCCCGCGGGCCGGTCCTGCGTGCCAGGATCGGCCGCGTGGCGACGCAGACGACACCGACGACCGGGCGCCGGCTCGGCCGCGGCACCTACGTCGGCTACTCCCTCGGCTCGCTGGCCACCGGCACCTTCGGCACGGTCCCCGGCCTGCTGCTCCTCTACTTCCTCACCGACACGCTCGGCGTCGCCGCGGGCATCGCCGGCGTCACCGTGCTCATCCCCAAGCTGTGGGACGTCTTCTGGAACCCCCTCGTCGGCGGATGGTCGGACCGCACCCACACCCGGTGGGGGGCGCGCCGCCCGTGGATGTTCGCCGGCGCGCTGATCCTCCCGGTCTTCTTCGTCGCCATGTTCGCCGCGCCGCAAGCACTGAGCCCGAGCGCCGCCGCGCTCTGGACCGGTGCGGCGTTCCTGGTCTCCGCAGCGGCGTACGCACTCTTCCAGGTCCCCTACGTCTCCATGCCTGCGGAGATGACCGACGACTACGAGGAACGCACCACGATCGTGTCGTTCCGCATCGTCGCTCTCACGATCGGCATCCTCGCCGCCGGGGCAGGCGCGCCCGTCATCGTCGACGCCGCAGGCGGCGGCCGCGCGGGCTACCTGGTCATGGCCATCGCGATCGCGGTGCTCATGTGCGCGAGCATGCTCGGCGCGGTCGTGGGCACCCGCAAGGCGCCGCGCACGACCCGACCCTCGGGTGCCGGCTCGCTGCTCGACGCGATCCGCGCTGCGCGCGGCAACCCCTGGTTCCTGCGCCTGTGGGCCACCTTCATCATCCAGGCGCTTGCCACCGCCGCGACCCTCGCCGCGATCCCCTACTTCGCCACCTACATCCTTGGCGACGAGAAGGCGACCACCCTGCTGTTCGCCGGCCTCGTCGCGCCCGCCGTGCTCGTGATGCCGCTCTGGGCGCGCTACGGTCACCGCGCGGGCAAGAAGCGCGCCTACGTCGTGGCCTCGCTGATCTACGCCGCAGCGTCCCTCGGCCTGGTGGCCGGTCGGGTCCTGCCCACGGCGGCGATCCTCGCGCTCGTCGTGTGCGCCGGGGTGGGCTACTCGGGCATGCAGCTCTTCCCGCTCGCGATGCTCCCCGACACCGTCGAGGCGGACGAGGCCCGCTCCGGGATACGCCGCAGCGGGCTGCTCACGGGCCTCTGGACCGCGGGCGAGACGGGCTCGTTCGCGATCGGCCCCGCGCTCGTCGGCACGGTCCTCGCCCTGGCCGGCTTCGTGTCCAGCGAGGCCGGCGAGACGGTCACGCAGCCAGGCAGCGCCATCACCGGCATCCTCATCGCCTTCAGTGTGCTGCCCGCGATCGCGATGGTCCTCTCGATCCTGGCCCTGCGCCGGTACGACCTCAGCGCCCAGCGTCTGGCCGCCGTGGTGGCCGAGGCCGGGACCGGCACCGGCATCGCACCCGTCGACCCCACGTGAGGAGCCACCGATGAGTCTTCCTGCGCACGGTCGCGGCCGGGACGAGGTCCTCGAGGACCTCACCGCCCGCCACAGCGGCGACCTCCCCACCCACGGCGGACGCACCTGGGCCTACGTCTACGACTCCGGCCTTGCCGACCTCGACCCGGTCATGGACGCCGCGCGCTCGATGTACGCCGCCGTGAACGGCCTGGACCCCACCGTGTTCTCCTCCATCGTCGGGCTCGAGAACGAGGTCGTGGGCACCGTGCTCGACCTGGTCCGCGCGCCGGAGGGAGCGGTGGGCACGTTCACCTCCGGAGGGACCGAGTCGTGCATGCTCGCGGTCAAGGCCGCGAGGGACGCACGTCCGGACGTCGCGCGCGGCAACGTGGTGGCGCCGAGCACCGTCCACGCCGCGTTCGTGAAGGGGTGCGAGTACTTCGGCCTCGACATCCGCCTCGTCGAGGTGGATCGCCAGACCTTCCGCGCCGACCCGGCCGCGATGGCTGCCGCCATGGACGACTCCACCATGCTGGTCGTGTGCTCCGCGGTGTCCTACGCCCACGGCGTGTGCGACCCGGTGCCCGAGATCGCCGCAATCGCGGCCGGGCGAGGGATCCCTTGCCACGTCGACGGGTGCATCGGCGGGTGGGTCCTGTCGTGGTACCGGCAGATCGGGATCCCGGTGCCGGAGTGGGACTTCACGGTCGAGGGTGTCACGTCGATCTCGGTCGACCTGCACAAGTACGCCTACACATCGAAAGGCGCGTCCACGCTGCTCTTCCGCGACCCGGCGCTTCGCCGGGCCTCGTACTTCTCCTCGGCCGACTGGCCGGGCTACGTCATGATCAACACGACGATGCAGTCGACGAAGTCCGCCGGCCCGCTGGCCGCGGCCTGGGCCGCCTTCCAGCACATCGGCGCGGACGGGTACGCCGACCTCGCCCGCCGCACGCACGAGGCGACGCAGGCGCTCATCACCCGGATCCCCGAGATCGCGGGCCTGCGCGTCCTCGGCACGCCCGACGCCTCGCTCGTCGCGGTCACCTCCGACGACCCCGACGTCGACGTCTTCGCCGTCGCCGACGAGACGCGTGTCCGCGGGTGGTACCTCCAGCCGCAGTTCGCCTATCTCGACCTGCCCCGCAACCTGCACCTCACGGTGACCGCCGCCAGCCTCGCGAACGTCGATCCGCTGCTCGCCGACCTGGCCGACGCCGTGGCGAGCGCCCGCACGCTCCCCAGCGCGGCGCCCGCCCCCGAGCTCGTCGAGGTGGCGCGGGCGTTGGACCCCGACACGCTCACCCGAGAGGAGTTCGCCGGGCTGCTCGCCTTCGCCGGCCTCGACCCGGCGGCGGTCACCGGATCCGGTCTCCCGGAACGGATGGCGGGCATCAACCACCTGCTCGAGGCACTCCCCCCGCGCCTGCGCGAACGGATCCTGGCCGAGTTCATCGGCCTGCTCTACACACCGGCTCGCTGATCAGAAGGAGCGCCACCGTGATCACGCCCATCACCGACATGCCCCCCGGGACGATCGGGTTCGAGGCCACCGGCGAGGTGACCGCGGGCGACTACGAGAAGGTCCTCGCACCGGCCCTGCGCTCCGCGGTGGAGGCGGGGAGCGTGCGCCTGCTCTACCTGCTCGGTGACGGCTTCGAGTCCTACTCGGCCGGGGCCGCCGTCCAGGACGCCAAGCTGTGGTTCGGCCACCTGTCGGGGTGGGAGCGTGTCGCCGTCGTCTCCGACCACGCGTGGATCGTCAACGGCGTCACGGCGTTCGCCTGGATGATGCCCGGCGAGCTGCGCACGTTCGCACCGGCCGATCTCGAGGCGGCCAAGTCCTGGGTGGCCGGCAGCGCCTGAGACCTGCGTGCGTCAGCCGCTCCCCGTCGCCGCGTCGACGCGGCGGAGCAGGGCGGCCGCACCGAGCCCGATGAGGTAGGCCCGGGCCTCACCCACGTGCTCGGCGGGCAGCGCCCCTGGGGGCAGGGAGCGGCCCAGGGCGTCGACGGCGTAGGCGTGGTCGAGCGGGAGGCCCAGCTCGAGCCACCCGTCCAGCGCGGTCCGCGCGAGGGCCACGGCGTCCTCGCGGCCCTCCATCGCCGCGAGGGCCGCTTCCCCGGTACGACGGATCTGTCGGGCCCACCGACCCCGCGCGGGCGCCGAGGCGTCCAGCAGCGTGCGCAGGAGCGCGCTGTCGTGCAGGGCCGCCCCGGCCTGGATCCCGTTCCAGATGCTCGTCACCGCGTTGACCCCCATGGGGTCGGTCTCCACGGACCGGCCGAGGTCGGCCGCTGCCGCGCGGTCGTCACCGGCGAGCAGGTGGACCAGGCCGCGGGAGCGCAGGAACCAGGTCCGCATCTGCACCATGCCCTGGTCCGAACCGAGGAAGCGCGGCTCGGCCTCGGCGAGCAGGGCGAGCGCCTCGTCGGCCTCGCCGCGGTGGGCCAGCAGCGTGGCCCGCGTGAAGGACAGGACGTCGACATCGTCCTGGACGAGGTTCTCCACCGTGGCGAAGTCGGCCACCGCGGCGTCCACCTGGGCCCACTCGCCGACGTCGACCCCGATCTCCAACGCGTTGAGCATGGCCCAGTCGGCCGCCGCGCGGTCTCCCGTCGACTGCGACAGGCGCACGCACTCGAGGAGGGTGTCGAAGGACCGCCGCAGGTCGTCCTCCGAGTAGAGGAGTCCCAGGTTGGCCAGGGCGTTCGCCACCCGCGCCGCGTCGCCGGAGCGTCGGGCCAGCTCGAGCCTGCCCTCGTAGACGAGCATGGACTCCCAGTGCCTGCCGAGGGAGGCCAGTGCGTTGGCCCGGGCTCCCGCCGCGAAGAAGACGGCATCGTCGTCGTCGAGCAGCTGGGCGAGCACCATGGCTTCGTCCGCCAGCGCTGCGGACGACGCGTAGTCGGCAGAGCGGTAGTCGTCGGTGGAGAGCAGCGAGAGCAGCCGCACCCGCAGCAGCTGCTCGTCCTCGGCGAGCAGACCGAGCAGCTCCTCGGTGTCCGCGTGGAGCTGGGCGCGCTGCTCGTCGGCGAGCTTGGCGGAGACCGCGCCCACCACGGTGATCAACTCGCAGAGGGGCCCATGCAGCCCCCCGGCCAGGTAGGCATCACGTGCGCTGATGTAGTGCGACCACGCCGGTCCGAGGTCGTTGAGGTAGGACGACGCGCAGGCCGCCTTGTCGTGCAGCGGACCCCGTTCCGCCGGGGTGCTCGCCAGCTCGAGCGCCTGGGCGACATAGGTCCGGACCAGGTCCGGGGAGCCGAGGCTGAGCGCTCGCTCGCTCGCCCGCGCCAGCCACTCGCGCGCGTCCGAGGCCACGCTCTCGGCGTCAGGGGCGCTCGGGTCGGCGCGGTAGGCCTCGAGGTAGTGGCTCGCCACGATGCCCACGAGGTCCTCGTCGCGCAGCGAGGTGAGGTAGCGCGCACAGGCCAGGTGCTTCGCGCGGCGGGCCGACTTCGAGAGCGTGGAGTAGGCCACCTCGCGGATGACCGACTGGACGAACTGGTACTGCCCGCGCTCGGGCGAGCGCGGGTCGAGGTCCTGCTCGAGGACCTCTTTGCGCACCAGCTGGCGCAGCAGCGGCTCCGCCTCGATCGGGTCCAGCCCGGCCACTGCGCCGACGGTCTGGAGCGTGAACGACTGCCCCGCGACGGAGGCGTCCTGCACGAGGCCGCGTTCGACGTCCGGGAGACCGTCCAGCCGCGCGGCGACGAGGGCGTGCAGCGTCTCGGGGATGTCGAGCTCGCCGCCGAGCTCGCCGACGGCGACGTAGGACGCCTCGCGCTGCTCCAGAACGCCCCGGTCGGCGAGCATGCGCACCGTCTCGACGGCGTACATCGGGACGCCCTCGGCCCGGTCGACGAGGCGCCGCAGACCGGCCTCGGGGAGTCCGTCGACGTACCCGGTGACCATCTCCCGGATCAGTGCGTCGTCGAGCCGGTCCAGGTGCAGAACGCTCGAGCTGCGTACGCCGTGCCCCCAGGTGGGCCGCCGATCCATGAGCTCGGGACGTGCCATGGTCAGCACGAGGATCGGTGAGGTCCGCGAGGCCTCGAGCATGCTCTCGAGGAAGTCCATGAGCCCCGGGTCTGCCCAGTGCAGGTCCTCGACGACCAGCGCGACCGTGCCGTGCTCGGCCACGCGCTCGAAGAAGCGCCGCCACGCCCCGAAGAGCTCGTCGCGGTCGCCGCTGGGTGCGGGGTCCAGGCCGAGCAGGTGCCCCAGTCGCGGCTCCATCCAGTGGCGCTCGTCGTGGTCGGGGACGTACTCCGCGAGGCAGGCGGCCAGGCCGGCTCGTGCCACGTCGTCGTCGTCGGTGTCGGCGATGCCGGCCCGCAGCCGAACCATCTCGGCCAGGGCCCAGAAGTTCACGCCGTCGCCGTAAGAGGGGCAGCGTCCCGCGTGCCAGTAGGTGTCCTCGGTGAGCCCGTCGAGGTACTTCAGCAGCTCCCACACCAGCCGGCTCTTGCCGATGCCCGCGACCCCGGAGATGTGCAGCAGCCGGGGACGGCCCTCACGACCGGTGGCGTGCAGCATCTCCTTGGCCATCCGCAGCTGCTCGTCACGGCCCACGAACGGCGGCTCCGGCGCCTTGCCCTTGCCGCTGCCGCCGAGCTCGCTGAGCAGCCGCAGCGCACGGAACGCCGGCACCGGCTCCGACTTGCCCTTCACCGTGAGCGGTTCGACCGCCTCGTAGGCGATGGACAGGCTGGTGGCGCGCTGGGTCCTCTCCCCGACGAACACCGACCCCGGCTCGGCCGCGCTCTGCAGCCGGCTGGCGGTGTTGACGAGGTCGCCGGTCACGAAGCCCTGGTCCGTGGCGTTGAGCGACGCGACCGCCTCGCCGGTGAGCACACCGGCACGGGCGCGCAGCGGCAGGCCGAGCTCCGAACCCAGGGCCCCGACGCGGTCGACGATCTCGAGCGCGGAACGCACGGCGCGCTCGGCGTCGTCCTCGTGCGCGACCGGCGTACCCCACACCGCCATGACGGCGTCGCCGATGAACTTCTCCACCGTGCCGCCGTGGCGTGCCACCGCGTCGCTGGCGGCGTCGAAGTACCTGCTGAGCATCGCCCGCACGTCCTCGGCGTCGCGACCCTCGGAGAAGGTGGTGAAGCCCACGAGGTCGACGAAGAGCACGGACACCAGCCGCCGCTCGGTGTCGGAGTCCTCGCGCGTGCCCGGGCGCGTGTCAGCGCCTACGGCCGCTCGCCTCGACGCGGCTGCAGTATTCGCTGCGGCGGGAGCCAGTGGACTGCCGCACTCCCCGCAGAACTTGTCTCCGGGGTCGTAGGCGCTTCCGCAGGCCGGGCAGGCGGAGGTCAGCCCCGTCCCGCACTCACGGCAGAACTTCCGGCCCGCCTCGTTCTCGGACCCGCACTGCCCGCAGATGGCCATCCCCGTACGCCTCCCGGCTCACGACTGCTCCCGGTGATCATGCCCTGACCCACCGC
>JAHECT010000192.1 GCA_024641605.1 Micrococcales bacterium | reverse complement strand
AGCGCGGCGCCACCCTGCTCGCGTCCGACCGGGCCGTGCACCGGGCGGCGCTGGTGGCGCGCACGCTCTCGGGAGCACCGGGGCACCATCTCGTCGTGGCCGCCGACGCGCTCGCCGGACCCTGGCGGCCGGCCGGGTTCGACCGGGTGCTGCTCGACGCGCCGTGCAGCGGGCTCGGCGTCCTGCGCCGCCGACCCGAGGCCCGGTGGCGCCGTACCCCCGCCGATGTCGCCGACCTCGCCGCCCTCCAGCGCCGCATGCTCGACGCGGCGCTCGATGCCGTCCGGGTGGGTGGGGTGGTGGGCTACGCGACCTGCTCGCCGCACCTGGCCGAGACCTCGCAGGTCGTCGACGAGCGGATCGCCCGCGGCGGGGTCGAACGCCTCGACGTGCGTCCTCTGCTGCCCGAGGTGTCCGATCTCGGGGCCGGTCCCGACCTGCGGCTGTGGCCGCACGTGCACGGCACGGACGGCATGTATCTCGCGCTGCTGCGGCGCACCTGACCGGCCGTCCTGCGGGCGGGCCGGGACCCCTCGACCGATACTCTGCGGTCATGGGCGTGCAGATCTCCCCGAGCATCCTGTCCGCGGACTTCGCGCGGCTGGGCGACGAGTGCGCCCGCGTCGCGGGGGCGGCCGACTGGCTGCACGTCGACATCATGGACAACCACTTCGTCCCCAACCTCACGCTGGGGCTGCCGGTCGTGGAGTCGCTGCTCTCCACCGTGACCACTCCGGTGGACTGCCATCTCATGATCGAGGATCCCGACCGGTGGGCCCCGGCGTACGCCGAGGCCGGGGCGGGATCGGTCACCTTCCACGTGGAGGCTGCAGCCGCCCCGATCAAGCTCGCGCGTGAGATCCGGGCCGCCGGCGCCCGGGCGGGCATGGGGCTCAAGCCAGCCACGCCCGTGGACGCCTACGCCGATCTGCTGCCCGAGATCGACATGCTGCTCGTCATGACCGTCGAGCCCGGCTTCGGCGGCCAGCGCTTCCTCGACGTGGTCGTGCCCAAGATCCGACGTGCTCGCGAGCTGGCCAAGGGCCGCGACCTCGACCTCTGGATCCAGGTGGACGGCGGCGTCGCGGCGGACACGATCGAGGTCTGCGCCGACGCGGGCGCCGACGTGTTCGTCGCCGGGTCGGCCGTGTACGGCGCGGCGGACCCGTCGGCCGCCGTCGCCGGGCTGCGGGCCCAGGCGGAGTCGGCCACGGGCTCCGCGTGGTGGTGCTCCCACCCGTGACTCCGGGCGCGCCGTCGCCCGCAGGTAGGATCCAGGAACGAGCAACCACGCTCGCGCGTCCCGGGGTCGGTGCAAGTCCGAACCGGCGGTGAAGCCCGCGACCCGACCGCAGCCGGCGGTCGGTGGATCCGGTCAGCCCCTCGTGGGTCATCCGGAGCCGACGGTGAAAGTCCGGATGGGAGGAACGCGCGCGGCCGGTGGTGGCGCGCTGCCGTGCGCGTCCCGTCGTCCGTCGTCCCCGGGTCACGAGACCGCAGGAGGACGACCATGGGCGCCAGCGCCGCCGAGACCGACGCGATGCGTCGCGCGCTCGCGCTCGCGGCGGACCCGGTCGCCCCGCACGGACCCAACCCCCGTGTCGGCTGCGTCCTGCTCGACCCCGACGGCCGCACGGTCGGCGCGGGGTTCCACCGGGGCGCGGGCACCCCGCACGCCGAGGTCGTCGCCCTGGACGACGCCGGGGAGCGGGCCCGCGGCGCGACGGCCGTCGTCACCCTGGAGCCCTGCGCGCACACCGGCCGCACCGGGCCGTGCACCGAGGCCCTGCGCGCCGCGGGGGTGTCCCGCGTGGTGTTCGCCCAGTCCGACCCCAACCCCGAGGCCGCCGGCGGCGGTGAGGCGATGCGCGCGGTCGGCATCGACGTCGTCGGCGGTGTGCTCGCCGAGGAGGCTGCCGCGCTCAACGAGGCCTGGGCGTTCGCCGTCGCGCGCGGACGACCCTTCCTCACGTGGAAGGCCGCCGCCACCCTCGACGGTCGGGTGGGTGCTGCCGACGGGACGAGCCGGTGGATCACCGGACCGGAGGCGCGCGCCGACGTGCACGCGTTGCGAGCCGAGGTCGGCGCCGTCGTCGTGGGCACCGGGACCGTCCTCGCCGACGACCCCCACCTCACGGTTCGCCGGGACGGTCAGGTGAGCGGGCCGCAGCCGCTGCGGGTCGTCGTGGGGGAGCGGGCCGTCCCGTCCGGCGCGCGCGTGCTCGACGCCGCGGCCGAGACCCTCGTCCTGCGCACGCGCGACCTCGACGAGGTCGTGTCCGCCCTCGCGGCCCGGGAGGTCCGACACGCCCTCCTCGAGGGCGGCCCCACGCTCGCGGCCGCCTTCGTGGCGGCCGGTCTCCTCGACGCCGTCCGCTGGTACGTCGCGCCCGCCCTGCTCGGCGCCGGCCCGGCTGCGCTGGCTCCGGCGGGCATGTCCACGATCTCCGAGGCGTTGCGCCTCAGGGTGCACGACGTGACCCGCGTCGGCACCGACATCCGTATCGACGCCCGGGTGCCCCGGGCGGCAGAGGAGGCCTGAGTGTTCACCGGCATCGTCGAGGAGCTCGGCACGGTGGTGGCCCTCGCCCAGGGCAAGGACTCCGCACGGCTGCGCATCCACGGCGCCCTGGTCACCTCCGACGCCGTCCACGGCGCGTCCATCGCCGTCAACGGCGTATGCCTCACCGTCGTCGACACCGCCGAGGGCGAGTTCAGCGCCGACGTCATGCGCGAGACGCTGGAGCGCTCGTCACTCGGTGCCCTCGAGGTCGGTTCCCGGGTCAACCTCGAGCGTCCGGTGACCCTCGCGGAACGGCTCGGCGGCCACCTCGTCCAGGGCCACGTCGACGGGACCGGGACGGTGCTCTCCCGTGAGCCCGGCGACGACTGGGAGATGGTCACCATCTCGCTCCCGCCGGAGCTGAGCCGCTACGTCGTGAACAAGGGCTCGATCACCGTGGACGGCGTGAGCCTCACCGTCGTCGAGGCGGGCACCGACCGCTTCACCGTCTCGCTCATCCCCACCACGCTCGGCCTCACCACCCTCGGGCTGCGGGGCGTCGGGGAGCCGGTCAACCTGGAGGTCGACGTGATCGCGAAGTACGTCGAGCGCCTCCTCGACGGGAGGACCCCATGACCGCCACGGATCCGACCGGCATCCGGCTCGATCGGATCCAGGACGCCGTCGCGGCCATCGCGGACGGGCGTCCGGTCGTCGTGGTCGACGACGAGGACCGGGAGAACGAGGGCGACCTCATCTTCGCGGCACAGCGGGCGACCCCCGAGCTCGTCGGCTTCATGATCCGCTGGACCTCCGGCTACATCTGCGTGGCCATGCCCGGCCACGAGCTCGACCGGCTGGGTCTGCCGCCCATGACGCTGGTCAACGAGGACAAGAAGGGGACCGCCTACGCCGTCACCGTGGACGCGCGGGACGTGAAGGCCACCGGCATCTCGGCCGAGGACCGGGCCCGCACGATCAAGGTGCTCTCGGACTCGGCGACCGAGCCGTGGGAGCTGACCCGGCCCGGGCACGTGGTGCCCCTGCGCGCCATGGAGGGCGGGGTCCTGCGCCGGCCCGGGCACACCGAGGCCGCGGTCGACCTGGCGAGGCTGGCCGGGCTGGCCTCCGCCGGAGCCCTGTGCGAGCTGGTGAACGAGGACGGCTCCATGATGCGCGCCCCGGAGTGCCGGGCCTTCGCGGACGCCCACGACCTCGTCATGATCTCCATCGCCGATCTCATCGCCTACATCCGGCGTACGGAGCGCCAGGTCCAGCGGGTCGCCGACACCCGGCTGCCGACGGAGGCGGGCGAGTTCCGCGCCGTGGGCTACCGCTCCCGCCTGGACGGCGTCGAGCACGTCGCGATGGTCTACGGCGACATCGGCGACGGCACCGACCTGCTGGTCCGGGTGCACTCGGAGTGCCTCACCGGTGACGTCTTCGGGTCGCGCCGCTGCGACTGCGGCC
>JAHECT010000191.1 GCA_024641605.1 Micrococcales bacterium | reverse complement strand
CACGGGCGCAAGGATGTAGGTGAGCTGCTGACTGCGCTCCTGGACGAACACCGCCAGCTCGAGCGCGGTGAGCGTGAACACCACGACAGCGGGTCGCACCGGGCGCTTCGGGATCGTGACCAGGGCCAGGCTCACGAGCGCCATGGCGGTCGTGGCCACGCGGTAGAGCAGGGCCGACGAGGTCCCCGAGCGCTCCTCGAGCCACGCGAGGAGAACCTCGGCGAGCCACTGGGTGCTGACCCACGTGTCGGGGACCGGGGCGAACGACCAGCCACGCCCCGCCTCCGCGGGCGGGATCCCCGCGAGGATGTCGCGCCCGACGAGCAGGTGCCAGTAGTAGTCGACGTCCCTGATGGGGCCGGACGCTGCGGCCAGGAGAACGACCGACGCGGCGACGGCGGCGAGCACCAGGTACGGTGCGGGCCGCGCGCCCGGTCGGGTCAGCAGGATCCGCCCTGCTGGGTGAGGATCGCCTCGCAGGCGTCCTGGAAGTTGTTCGCGTTGTTGCGTCCCACGAAGAAGATGGCGGCGACGATCAGCGCGGCGACACCGGCGATCAGCAGGCCGTACTCCACGGCACTGGCTCCGGTGTCACGCAGCAGGTGTCGTCTCATGTCGCATCCTTCGGGTCGGGTCGGGGCCGGAGCAGAACGGCCCTGGTACCGACGTCATGACGACGGGGTACCAGGGCCGGGCAGCTACTAACCGATCGAGTCGGCCACGTCGCTGAAGGTGGTCTCGACGTTGCGGCCGAGCAGGAAGACGGCGGCGACGATGATCGCGGCGATGCCGGCGACGAGCAGGCCGTACTCCACCGCGGAGGCGCCGCGGTCGTTGAGGGCGAGCTTGGCGTCCGTGTAGAGCTTCACGATGCGGGTCTGCATGGGAGTTCCTCCAGGTTGCTGGCCCCCGGTCCTGGGGGTTCGTGGTTCCCAGGGTGTCAGCGCAGCGTGACCGGCGGATCCCTCGTCAAGCCCGACCGGCATCGGACGTTCGGTTGATGCCGGTCGGACCCAAGCGCGACATCGGGTGGTCCGACGGTCGCGCAGGGTCACAGTCCGGGTTCCTCGCGCTTGAGCAGGCCCAGCTTGAGAGCCGTCATGAGGGCCTGGGCGCGGTTGCCCGCGCCGAGCTTCTCGTAGAGCTTGCTGATGTGGGTCTTGGTGGTGGACTCGCTGATGAACAGCTTGCGGCTGATCTGGGCGACCCCGAGGCCGTCGGCCAGCAGGTCC
The DNA here is from genome assembly GCA_024641605.1 of Micrococcales bacterium. Lineage (GTDB taxonomy): Bacteria > Actinomycetota > Actinomycetes > S36-B12 > CAIYMF01 > Longivirga. The sequence continues at coordinate 2,757 of JAHECT010000191.1, read as the reverse complement.
AGGACCTCTCGTTCCCGTGGGGACAGCTGGGGCCCGGTCGGCGACAGACGACGCTTCATCGCCTCGTTGAGGTCGTTGGCGGTGAAGGACCGGGGGGACGCGGCCGCGTGACGGGCCGCCGCAACCACGTCCTCGGCCGGGGCGTTCTTCGGCACGAAGGCGGAGGCTCCCGACTCGAGCGCCTCAAAGAGCTGGTCGTCGCCCGCGTACATGGTGAGGATGACGATGCCGATCTCGGAGTGTTCGGCCCGGATCGCCCGGCACGCCTCGAGCCCGTTGCCGTCGGGAAGCCGCACGTCGAGGATCACGACGTCGGGGTCCACCAGCGCGAGCAGCTTCCGGGCGTCGGCGAGGCTGGCTGCCTCACCCGCGACCTCGAAGTCCTCGTCACGCTCGAACGCGCGACGCAGCCCCTGCCGGATGAGCTCGTGATCGTCGACGAGGAGCACGCTGATCGCCACAGGAGGTCCCCCTTCGCGTCCAGGGACGTCCGCGACGCCCGTCTCGATCATGCCAGAGGAGGTGCGGGGCAGTGCGGGGCGACTCAGTCCACGACATCGTGTCCGAGGGCGACCGGTGCGATCCGGTCGCCCTCGCGCGGGCGGGCGGCCCCGGGGCCGAGGGTCACCTCGATCACCGTCCCGCCGCCGACCCTGCTGCGCACGGTGAACGCCGCGCCGAGGCGCGAGCACCGCTCGCGCATGATGTCCATGCCGTAGGAGTCGGCCCGGGCGTTGCCCAGCCCGCGTCCGTCGTCGGCGATGCGGAGGAACGCACGAGGCGGGTCGACCCGGCAGGTCACCCACAGGTTGCGCGCGCGGGCGTGCTTGCGGGCGTTGGTGATGGCCTCCTGGGCCACGCGCAGCAGCTCGGTCTCCGCGGAGATCGGCAGCCGGAAGGCCGACTCGTCGAGGACGAGATGCACGGTGAGCCCCGAGCCCGTGCCGACCGAGCGCACATAGCTGGTGAGCGCGGCGCCGAGGCCGGCAGCGGGCTGTACGTCGCTGCGCAGGTCGAAGATGGACAGCCGCAGCTCGCTCACGATCCTGGTCAGCTCCTCGCGGACCGAGCGCAGGTCCGTCCGGGTCCGGTCGTCCTGCGCACGGGCGCTCAGGTCATCGACGATGTAGCCCAGCGACGCGACCTCCTGCGCGATCCCGTCGTGGATCTCGCGTGCGAGCCGGCGACGTTCCTCGACCGTGGCCAGCGCCCGGACCTCGCTGAAGAGCTGGCCCGTGTCGATCCGCAGGGCCGCGTCGTCGGCCATGATCTGGGCGCGGTCGATCTGGCGGGCGGTCCAGGCGCCGCCTGCGCGTTCGATCCCGATGAGGCCGACGGGGCGGTCGCCCAGGCGCAGGGCGAAAACGGCACGGTGACCGTCCGCGTCCGCGGAGAACACGCCCAACTCCTGGATCGGCCGGCCGGTCGCCCAGACCCGGCCCCAGAGGCCTTCGTGCGTCGTGGGGACCCAGTCGACATGGTCGGTCCCGACGTACGCCAGCGGCATGAGCACACCGCCCTCGGCCCGCGCGTAGAGGGCGCCGCGGTCGAAGCCCAGTTCCTCCCGCATCGCGGCGAGCACCGCCTGGGCCAGTGCCACCTCGTCCAGACCGCTCGGCAGGGCCCGGGCGACATCGCGCAGCCGGGTCAGCAGCCGGTGCGCGGTCACGTAGGTGGAGCTCGCCTGGCGCTCCCGGGTCGAGACCGCGCGCGCCCAGGCCCCGACCAGGCCCGTGGCGACCCCGAGGCCCACCCACTGGGCGATCACGGTGATCTCCGCGCGGGACGGCGGGTCGGCGGCGAGGAACCGGGCCAGGGACAGGACCAGGAGGGAGGCGGCGCTGGCGGAGAGCGCGGCGACCGGCCCGGTGAGCAAGCCGGCGGCCAGCGGCGCGACGACGAGGTAGGGGAGCAGCGACTCGGGCAAGGGCACGGCTGAGGCGATGATGGCCGAGACCGCCACGGCCTCCATGAGCGGCCGGGACCTGCTCAGCGAGGACGTGGGCAGGGGCAGGCTCGCGAGCACCGCGACGAGGCTGAGGAGCAGGAGGGGACCCCGGGGGGTCGGCCCCTCGGCGATGAGCGACAGCAGGGCGCACAGGGCCAGGACCCCGAGGCGGACGACGGCCACGATCGCCTCGGCCGGGTCCACAGCGCCGCGCAGGCGGCCCATCCAGCGGTTCATCGGGACGACGCTCGCACATCCGACCTCGTCATGGCACGCGCGACACCTGGCTGAACGACGATGGGCGGGTCAGCCCCCCGGCACCGCCCCGTTCTGGGAGAGTGGCCCCATGTTCGACTCCTACGCTGGCGACACCCGGGTGTCCCGTCTCTCCGACGTCCTCGTGTCCACCGACGAGCGCCTCAAGGCCGGCCGGCCGGCGGTCGCCCGACCGTGGGCGACGGGCTTCGACCCGCTCGACACCTATCTGTCCGGCGGGGTGCGCCCGGGCGAGCTCACACTGCTGGGCGGCCCCCAGGGGCTGGGCAAGACCACGTTCGCCCTCCAGGTGGCCCGCCGGGTGTCCGCGGAAGGGCACCCCGTCGTCTACGTCTCCTACGAGCACGACGCCGAGAACCTGCTCGAGCGCATGCTCGCGGCGGAGGCGGGGGAGCGGGCCGGGATCGACGCAATCCCGCTCAAGGCGGTCCGGGCGGTCATGGAGGGCGACGGGACGGCGGCGTCGTTGTCGGACAAGCTCGCCGAGACACCCGGTGGCGCGGAGGCCCTCGCGGCCGTGTCGGCCGATCTCG
>JAHECT010000050.1 GCA_024641605.1 Micrococcales bacterium | reverse complement strand
CGGGCGAGCGGCGGCGACCGCGGAGTCGGTGGCGACCACCTGCTCGTAGGCCCGCGCGTCGGCCGGGTGCTCGCCGTACCAGATGTCGTCGAACGTCCGGGCGGCCGAGCGCAGGTCGGCGGCCACCTGCGGGAGGGCGACGCCCGCCTCCCGGGCGATCTCGTCGGCCGTGCGGCCGGCACCGGCGTCGACCAGTCCCCGGTCGGCGAGGTCTCGCACCACGGCGCGCAGGCGTGCCCGCACCGCCTCCGGCCATTCGGCCCGGGCGGCGTGGGACTCCGCTTCGGTCCGGTAGGCGACGGCGTCGCGGGCCGCCCCGGCGAACAGGGGCCGCTCGTCGCGCCCTCGCGCGAGGGGACCGGTCCGCCGACGCACGACCACGACGACGCCGATCACGATCGCCACGACGCCCAGCAGCCCCAGCCAGCCCAGGGGCGACGTCGTCGCGGTGGCGTCCAGAAGGTCGGAGATGCGCTCGCCCAGCCACCGGATCGCCCGTTGCACGAGCGGCTCGTCCTCGGCCCGGTAGCGGGGCTTGGCCAGCTCGAGGCGCGCCAACTCGGCCGCCTGGTCCCGGGAGAGCTCGACGGGCACCTCGAACGGGACGCGCATGGCTGATCAGACGCCCGCGGCCCGGGCCAGCTCGAGGTCGAGCGCCTCGCGACGGATCCGGCGGTCGACGTAGAGCAGCGCCACCACGCCCGCGCTGAACGGGATGGTCACCACGCCGGTGACCAGCGTGCCGAGGGCGACGGGGATCGTGTACGTGAGCGGGAGGGACCCCGCGGCCAGGTCGTCGAGGGAGAGCACGGTCCCGGCCAGCGCGAAGGGCACCGAGAGGACGGAGGCGACGACGCCGGCGAGCACGGTGGCGAGCAGGTAGATGCCGAAGGTCCGCCACCAGGCCCCGCGGACCAGGTCCCAGGAGCGCTCGAGGGACCGGACCACGCCGGTGTTCTCGAGCACGAGCGCCACGGGGGCGAGGAGCAGTCGGATGTAGATCCACACCGCCGCGACCACGCCGGCGAGGCCGAGGGGCACTCCCACGAGGACGCCGAGGGCGGGGGCGACGGACTGGCCGAGGAGGACGCCCACGCCGACCGCGAGCACGACGCCCACGGTGGCGACCAGTCCGGTGACCAGGGAGACGAGCAGGGTGAGCCCGAGCAGGGGGAGCAACCGGCGCGAACCGCGCGACCACGCCTCCTGGATGCTCACCCGGCGCCCCAGGACGGCCTGCCCGACGACCACGGTCAGCAGGCCCGTGGCGACCACGCCGAGCACGAGGCTGACGAGAGCCTGGGTGAGGGTGGCGGCGGTCGAGCCGAATGCGCTCGCGAGCGACTCGTCCAGGGTGGCCTCGCCGGTGGAGAGCGTCAGCGAGTTGGCCGTGGCGGTCAGCGCCCACACCTGCACCAGGGTGAGCACGAGCGAGATCACGGTGGCGATGCCGAGCACGGTGGCCGGGTCGCGGCGGATGTAGCTGATCGCGCCGTCGAGGATGTCGCCGACGCCGAGCGGTCGCAGCGCCACGATCCCCGGCTTGGGCGCCCTCGGCACCGCGCCCCAGCCCGACACGCCCGGTGAGTACGCGGGCGCGGACACCGGCGGCACCCCGGGGGCCGGCGGTAGGGCGGCCGGGACGGGGGCGCTCGCCGCCCACCCCGCGGGCGGGGGAGGGGGTGGCGTGGACGGGGCCGGGTAGGCGGTGCCCGCCCCGCCGGCAGGCGCCCAGCCGGGTGCGACCGCCGGCGGCGCGACGGGAGGCCCCGTGGGCGCGGGGGAGGCCCAGGAGGGCGGAGGGAGCAGGGGATCCACCGTGGTGGGCGCACCGCCGAGGGAGACCGTGTCGGCCGCATCGGGACCGGCCGGAGCGCCGCCGGGGCTCAGCCAGGTCGTCTCGGCGTCGGGCGTCGGGTCCGGAGCGCGATCCGGGATCGGGGTGGGCGCGGCAGCGCCGTCGTGGACGGCGTCGTCACCGGGCTCCCGCGCCTCGGTCGACGCGGGGTCGTGCGGCCCCTCGGTCATGGCGGTTCCTCCTGTCCGCCACCGATCGTGCCACGGCGCCTCCCGGAGGCCGCGGCGCGCCCGCTCGGAACGGACCTCCCCGGCCGATCGTCCTATTCTCGTGCCGCGCCTCCGCGCGGCGGAGGGGCGACGCTGCGACGATGAGCATCCTGCGTACGGCGACGTGGGCCGAGAGGCCCCACCCAGGCGAGAGCGGTGCCACCATGAACGGCATGAACGGCATGAAGGGGCGCGTCCTCGTCGTCGACGACGACACGGCCTTGGCCGAGATGCTCGGCATCGTCCTGCGCGCCGAGGGCTTCGAGCCCGTGTTCTGCGCCGACGGCGCCCGCGCGCTCGCGGTGTTCCGGGAGAGCCGCCCCGACCTCGTCCTGCTCGATCTCATGCTTCCCGGCCGCGACGGGATCGACGTGTGCCGGGCCATCCGGGCCGAGTCCGGCGTCCCCATCGTCATGCTCACCGCCAAGTCCGACACGGTCGATGTGGTCATCGGCCTCGAGAGCGGGGCCGACGACTACGTCGTCAAGCCCTTCAAGCCCAAGGAGCTCGTGGCCCGCGTGCGCACGCGGCTGCGTCGCACCGACGCCGAGGGTCCTGAGGTGCTCACGATCGGCGACCTGCACATCGACGTGGCCGGGCACTCGGTCCGGCGCGACGACGAGCCGATCGCACTGACGCCGCTGGAGTTCGACCTGCTGGCGGCGCTCGCGCGCAAGCCGTGGCAGGTCTTCACCCGCGAGGTCCTGCTCCAGGAGGTCTGGGGCTATCGGCACGCCGCCGACACCCGGCTGGTCAACGTCCACGTCCAGCGCCTGCGGTCGAAGATCGAGCACGACCCCGAGAAGCCGCAGATCGTGGTGACGGTCCGCGGCGTGGGCTACAAGGCCGGCCCTCCGTGACCGGCCGCGGCCCCCTGGGCCCGTGATCCCGGCTCGCGAGCGGGTCTCCTCGTTCCTCGACGGACCGCGCACGCGGTGGCGCCAGTCGGTGTCGCTGCGCGTCGTGTCCACGACACTCGCCCTGTCGCTCGTCGTCGTCGGGCTCATCGGCCTGCTCCTCGTGGACCGGATCACCGTGGGTCTGCTCGACGCCAAGGAGCGCGCATCGGTCGTGGAGGCGGCCAACGGCACGGCGGAGGCGCAGCGGCTGCTGGCTGCGGCCGACACCGGGCCCACGACGGCCTCGCCCCAGGCGCTCGTCGACACCGTCACCACGGCCCTCGCCCAGCGCGCGGGCAGCCCCGCCCTGTACGAGGTGCTGCTGCTCGCCACCCCGCCGACGTCGGGTTCCGCGCCCGAGCGCGGCACCAACCTCGTCGCCGAGGTGAGCGTCCCGCTCGAGCTGCGGGCGGCCGTGTCCGGGTCGTTGCGCCAGTCCTGGACGTACACCGAGATCCGTTACCTCGACCAGCGGTCCCAGGCGGGTCTCGCAGTCGGCGCACCGCTGACCGTCCCCGGGGTCGGGGGCTACGAGCTCTACTACCTCTTCCCGCTGACGCAGGAGGCAGCCACGCTCGACCTCGTCCAGCGGACGGTGGCGCTCGTGGGCGTGCTGCTCGTGCTCACGCTCGGGATCATCGCCTACGTCGTCACCCGCCAGGTGGTCTCGCCGGTACGGCTCGCCGCGCGCACGGCTGAGCGGTTCTCGGCCGGGCACCTCACGGAGCGGATGTCGGTGCGCGGCGAGGACGACCTGGCCAAGCTGGCGACGTCGTTCAACGAGATGGCGAGCAACCTGCAGGAGCAGATCAACCGCCTCGAGGCGCTCTCGCGCGTGCAGCAGCGGTTCGTCTCCGACGTCTCGCACGAGCTGCGCACCCCGCTCACCACGGTGCGCATGGCCGCCGACGTCCTCTACGAGGCGCGCCAGGAGTTCGACCCCGCGACCGCACGCAGCGCCGAGCTGCTCCAGACCCAGCTGGACCGATTCGAGGCTCTGCTGGCGGACCTGCTCGAGATCAGCAGGTTCGACGCCGGGGCGGCCGTGCTGGACCCGGAGCCGATCGACCTGCGGACCCTGGTCGAGCGGGCCGCGGAGGCTGCGGCGCCGATGGCCGAGCGCACGTCGACCCCCGTGGTCCTCCACGTCCCCGAGACCGCCTGCGTCGTGGAGGTCGATGCCCGCCGGATCGACCGCGTGCTGCGCAACCTCGTCCTCAACGCCATCGAGCACAGCGAGGGCCGGCCGGTCGATGTCACCGTCGCGGCCGGCGAGGGGACTGTGGCCGTGGGGGTGCGCGACCACGGGGTGGGGCTCAAGCCGGGGGAGTCCTCCCTCGTGTTCAACCGCTTCTGGCGCGCCGACCCGGCCCGCGCCCGCACGATCGGGGGGACCGGGCTCGGGCTCGCCATCGCCCTCGAGGACGTCCGGCTGCACGGGGGTTGGCTGCAGGCCTGGGGAACGCCCGGGGACGGCTCGCACTTCCGGATGACCCTGCCGACCCACGTGCTCGGGCCGCTCGAGGAGTCCCCGATGCCCCTGGAGCCGGCCGACGCCGGGTCGCGCGTGTCCGCGCCCGTCGCCTCCCCCTACCGCGACCCGCGACGCACGGAGGTCCCCCGATGAGGCGGGCGCTGGCCGCGGCCTTGGTCGCCGTGACCCTCGCGGCCTGCGGCACCGGGGTCCCGTCGTCGGGTCCGATCGAGCAGGGGGAGGTCATCGCCGCGGCCGGCGGGGACCAGTTCATCCGGGTCATCGCCCGTCCGCCCGAGGCCGGGATGACCCCGGAGGAGATCGTGCGCGGTTTCCAGGAGGCCACCGCGAGCGCGGACGCCTCCTACGCCGTAGCGAGGCGCTACCTGACCGAACCCGCGTCGGGGCTGTGGTCGCCCGCGGTCGGCGTCCGCATCGTCGACGCCGGCGGGCTCGCCCTCACCCGCAACGTCGACACGGTGACCGGGGACGGGATCCTCTCCGCCACGATCGACGCGGGCGGCGAGTACCGCGTGGCCGCGCCGGGCACGCCGCTGTCGGTGGCCTACGAGCTCGTGCAGGTCGACGGCGAATGGCGCATCTCCGTGGCCCCCGACGGGCTGGTGCTGTCCCCGGGTGACATCGAGCGCGGCTTCCGGACCTTCTCGCTCTACTTCTTCACCCCGGACTTCACCCAGCTGGCACCCAGCCCCGTCACCATCCCGCTCTCCGACGCCGGGCTGGCCACCCAGCTCGTCCGGGCCCTGCTCGCGGGTCCGCCGGAGTGGTTCGCCCCGGCGGTCCAGTCGGCGTTCCCGATCGGGACCAGCCTCGCGGTCGACTCGGTCCCGGTGGTCGACGGACTCGCCGAGGTGGCCCTCTCGGCCGAGGTGCTCGGTGCCGACGACGCCACCCGTCAGGCCCTCTCCGCCCAGGTCACCTGGACGCTGCGGCAGCTGCCCGGCATCACCGGCATCCGGATGACCGTCGGCGGTCAGCCCCTCGCGGTCGCCGGCGCGGGACCGGTCCAGCCGGTGGACGCCTGGAGCATCTACGACCCCGACGGGCTGCCCGCGGACGCCCGGGCGCTCGTCGTGGCCGACCCCGGGCCGGCGTGGGTGGAGCCGGACTCCACCCTCGCCCCCCTCGGGCGGACGGACCCTTCCCTCATCGCGCTCGCACCGGCGCTGGACGCCTCGGCGATCGCGGGTCTCGGCGCGGACGAGCGCACCCTGTGGGAGGTGGCCCTGTCGGGGTCGCGGGTCGCCGGTCCCGCGGTCCTGCGCTACTCGGGGTCGGCCCTGTCCCGGCCCTCCTGGGACCGGTACGGCGACATCTGGGTGGTCGACCGGGGCACCGGACTCGTGCGCATCACCCCGTCGGGGGCCACCCCGATGGCGGTCGCCGAGCTGCCGGACGGCGTGCGCGACCAGGACCTGCTCGCCGTGAGCATCTCGCGCGACGGCACGCGCGCCGCTCTGCTGGTCCGTCGCGGCGCCCGGGTCGAGCCGATGCTGGCTCGGATCGGGCGCAGCGGCCAGGCGGTCCAGGTGGCCGCGCCGGTCCGCATCGAGACGGCCCTCTCCGCCGCGGCCGACCTCTCGTGGCAGGACGCGACGACCCTCCTGGTGCTCGGCACGGTCGGTGCCTCCGCGCTCGAGGTCGTGAGCATCAGTCTCGGCTCCTCCCGGGTCGGCCGGGTCGGCGCGCCGGAGGGCGGGGTGTCCGTGTCGTCGGCACCGGGGCGCCCGGTCCTGGTCGGGACGGCGGGAGCGACCTTCACCTCGAGCGGGGCCACGTGGGAGAGCCTCGGCGAGGTCCGCGATCCCGCGTACCCCGGGTGACGAGCGCCGGACCCGGACCCGGCGGTGTGGTCCGGGTCCGGGTCCGTCCGGGGGAACGTCAGGTCGTGCTGGACGCGCCGGGCGTCGCCTCCCCGCCCGACCCGGACGGCGCCCCGGGGCCGTCGTGGCGCGGTCCGCGCAGCCCCTCGGTCTGCACCATCTCCGCAATGCGGTCCTCGAGGTCGGCGAGGCGCTCGTCGGCCTGCGTCTGGGTGAGGTCGCCGGCCGCCACGTGGTCGGCGAGGTGGGACTCGGCGTCGGCGACCAGCGCGGCGACCAGCGAGTCGAGCGAGACGCCCTTCTCCTGTGCGAGCGAGGCGAGCGAGGCGCCGCCCTCGAGGGCCGCGCGAACCGCATCCTCGGTCATGCCGAGCGTGTCGGCGGCCACGGACAGGCCCGGGCCGCGCCCGCCCGGTCCGCGGCCACCCTGCCCGCCGGGGCCGGGCAGGGAGTCGGCCAGCGTCGAGGCGACGGCGTCGGCCTGGTCCTGAGTGATGGTGCCCTCGTTCACGAGTCCGGCCAGGGCGTCGCTGATCCGGGAGATCCGCTCGGCGGTGGCGCCGGTCACGGTCGTGTCCGACGTGGCGGCGGTGGCGATCGACGGGACGAGCACGGCGCCGGCGGCCAGTCCGCCGACCCCGAGCGTGGTGGCCAGGACCACGGTGGTCAGTCGCTTCCTCATGATGTCTCCTTCGGTGGGGGAGGGCTGGTCCCTCGCCTGCCACCACCGTCGGGGAAGCGTGTGTGGCGGCCCGGCGCGCGTGCTGGACCTGCGCTGAGAGGACGCTGGGCGCCGCGGGCGGTGCACCTCAGGTGATCGAGGGGCGCGGTGGGCGCACCCGGTCTAGCCTCGCGGCATGGCCCGGTACTTCGACGTGCACCCGGACAACCCCCAGCCTCGGTCGATCCAGCAGATCGCCGACATCGTGCGCGACGGAGGGCTCATCGCGTACCCCACGGACTCCTGCTTCGCCCTCGGCTGCGCCCTCGGGAACGCTGAGGGGCTCGAGCGCATCCGCGCGATCCGCCACCTCGACGCCCGCCACCACTTCACCCTCGTGTGCAAGGACTTCTCCCAGCTCGGGCACTTCGTCACCGTGAGCAACGCGATGTTCCGCGCCGTCAAGGCCTCGACCCCGGGCAGCTACACGTTCATCCTCCCGGCGACCAAGGAGGTCCCCCGCAGGCTGGCCCACCCGAAGAAGCACACGGTCGGCGTGCGCATCCCCGACCACGTCGTCACGCAGGCGCTGCTCGCCGAGCTGGGCGAACCGCTGCTCTCCAGCACGCTGCTCCTGCCCGGGGACGACGAGCCACTGACCGCCGGCTGGGAGATCAAGGAGCGCCTCGACCACCTCGTCGAGGCCGTGGTGGACTCGGGCGACTGCGGGATGGACCCGACGACCGTCATCGACCTCTCCGGCGCCGAGCCGGAGATCGCCCGTGTCGGTGCCGGGGATCCCAGCCGGTTCCAGGAGTAGCGGCCTGGGGACGACGCGCCCGCCGAGGTCGCGGTCGCGGACATCCTCGCGGTGTGCTCGACGACGTCATCCTCCGCAGCTGCGCGGGATGCCGCGGTCCTCGGGGTCCGTGGTGCCCGCAGTGCGCCGGCTCGCTCGCCGGGCCCGTGGGCCGTGCGGTCCTGCACCCCCACCCTGCGGTCCTGCCCGAGGTGCGTGCCGCGGGGGCCTACGACGGTCCGCTGCGCGAGGCCCTCGTGGCCTTCAAGGACCACGGCCGGTGGCTGCTGCGCCGACCTCTGGGTCGAGCGCTCGCCAGGGCGGTCGCCGCGGGTCTGGCCGACCTGGCCGACCCGCCGGGACGCGTGCTCCTGGTCCCGGTGCCCGGGTCCCCGGGCTCGGCCCGGCTGCGCGACGGCGACCACGTGGGCGAGCTCGCCCGCGTCGCCGCGCGGTCCCTCGACGCGACCACGGGCGTGCCCACCCGGGTGGTGAGCGCCCTGGCGGCGGCTCGTCGACGTCGCGACCAGGTGGGGCTGGACCGCGGTTCCCGGGCGGCGAACCTGTCGGGGGCGATGGTGGCGCTGCCCTCGCGTCTGCCCGCCGCCGCCCGCCGCGGGGGAGCGGGGCCGGAGGTCCTCGTGGTTGTCGACGACCTCACGACGACGGGGGCGACGCTCGCCGAGGCTGTCCGTGCGCTGCGCCGCGCCGGGGCGGGCGAGGTCCTCGCCGCGGTCGTCGCGGCCCGGGAGATCGCGGGCGTCCCCCGGTCGCCGTAGGCGTCGCGAGGTCCCCCGGCAGGTAGTCCCGGTGGGGACTATCGTGAAGGCGTGGCACCCGTCCGGGTCCGTGGTTGCGTCCCTGAAGGTGTTCCGGTCGCCGGAGCTCCCCGGGGGCAAGCCGATGCCAGCCGCAGGCGAAACGGTCCACGTAAGGCGACTCTTCGTCGTCCGATCACGGTGCGGTTTAGAGGTAAGTCCTGCCCCGTCGGGGGGCCCGAGCGTCCCCCGGTCCGGGAGAAGGGGAGTAGTCGCACGATGCCCGCCCGGGCGCGGCGAGACCCTCGGCAGGCGGATGTGGGGTCGAAGACCAGGTCGGCCGGCGGGTGCCACTCACGGCCAACGGTTCGTCCGAGAGAAGGTGACGCCGCATGACCACCACCAACGTGCCCGTCGACATCGTCGTCCGGGGACGCCACCTCGACCTGTCGCAGCGCTTCCGCGACCACGTCGGCGACAAGCTGGGTCGCATCGACCGCTTCGGCATCGTGCTGTCGCGCGTCGACGTCGAGGTGACCAAGGAGCCCAATCCCCGTCAGAGCGATCGGGCTTTCGAGGTGGAGCTCACCTGCGTCGGCCGCGGACCGGTGATCCGCGCGGAGGCGTCGGCGGCCGACAAGTACGCCGCCCTCGACCTGGCCTACGGCCGGCTCGAGGAGCGCCTGCGACGTGCCGCCGAGCGCCGCACCACGCGCAACCGTCGCGGCGGAACCGCCCCGCGGGTCGAGGTCGAGCAGGTCGTGGCCGACGAGGCCATCGCTGAGGCCGACGACACCGAGGCCGACGTCGTCTACGAGGAGGGTCCGATCGTCGTGCGCGACAAGACCCACCCCAGCCGGCCGATGACCGTCGCCGAGGCGCTGCACGCCCTCGAGCTGGTGGGTCACGACTTCTTCCTCTTCCACGACGTCGACAGCGGCTTGCCCACCGTCGTGTACAAGCGGCGCGGGTACGACTACGGGCTGCTGCGCATCACCCTCAGCGAGGGCGCGACCGAGGTCGCCTCCTAGCGCCTCGGATCGGACCCGGACGTCGGCGGCACCGGATTTCCGGTGCCGCCGGCGTCGTCCGCCCGGCGATGCGATGATGCGACGGTGGCAGAGGGGACCGGCTCCCGCGTGCGCGTCGTCGTCGCCGATCGGCAGCCGCTCTACCGTCGCGGTGTCGCCGCCGTCCTCGGTGCCGAGCGCGACCTCGTCGTCGTCGGCGAGACCGGGGACGGCGCCCAGGTCCCGGCCCTCGTGGCCAAGGTCCGTGCCGACGTGGTCCTGCTCGACCTCGAGATCGACGGTGGCGGGGTCGAGGCATGCACGCGGCTTCGCGAGGTGCGACCGGACGCGCGCGTGGTGGTCCTGACCCACGCCGACGACGACGCCGACCTCGCGGGGGCGGTGCGGGCCGGGGCGCGCGGCTACCTCCGCAAGGACACGGCGCCCGAGGAGCTCGTCGCCGCCGTTCGGACGGTCGCCACGGGCGGGTCGCTGCTGTCGCCCGCCATGGCCTCACGCATGCTCGAGGAGTTCGCCGTCCTCGTCCGCCGACAGGACTCGCTCTCCGGTGCGACCCTGTCCCGCCGCGAACTCGAGGTCCTCTCGCTGGTGGCGCAGGGACTCGGCAACCGAGCCATCGCCGACCAGCTCTTCATCAGCGAGAACACGGTCAAGAACCACGTGCGCAACATCCACGAGAAGCTGCAGGTGCACTCGCGCATGGAGGCCGTCGTGCGGGCCGTCCGTGACGGCCTGCTCCAGATCGCCTGATTGCGCGTGGTCGAACCGCGAACCGACACCCTCACCCGCGACCAGGCGCGGGCGCTGGTGGTGAGGGCGCAGGGGCTGGCTCGGAGCGAGGCGGACGTGCGCGCCGGTGCCCCGCTCGCGCGCCGAGCGCGCGCCGTCGGGGCCACCCTCATGCGTCTCGGGGCGGTGCAGCTCGACACGGTGAGCGTGCTCGCGCGCAGCCACGAGCTGGTCAACTACGCGCGGCTCGGCCCCGTCGGACGCGATGCCGTCGAGGCGGCCTACTGGGGCGGTGGTCGGGGCAACGCGCACCCGGGGCCGACGACCACGTTCGAGTACTGGTCGCACGCGGCGAGCATCCTGCCGGTCGAGGAGTGGCCGCTCTTCGCGTTCCGCCGGCGCGCGTACGCTCGCCGCGGCTTCCACTGGCACGCGGAGCCGACGCGGGCGATCGAGGAGGTCCGCAGGCGTCTCGCCGACGACGGACCCCTCACGACCACCGAGCTCGGAGGGGCCAAGCGCAGCGCCGCGTGGTGGGACTGGTCCGAGGCCAAGATCGCGGTCGAGTGGCTGCTGTTCCTGGGCGAGGTCGCCTGCGTACGCCGGGTCGGCTGGCGGCGCGTCTACGACCTCGCCGACCGGGCCATCCCGCCCGAGCATCGCGAGCCTGCGCCCGGGGAGCGGTGGACCGACGACGAGGGAGTCCCGGGACCCGAGGACGACGACTGCCTGCGCGCGCTGCTGGAGCGCTCGGTGCGTGTCCTCGGCGTCGGCACGTTCGCCGACGTGGTCGACGTGCACCGGCTGGGTCCGTCGCGCGCCCTGCCGCGGCCGCACCTCGACCGGCTGCTCGAGGACCTGGTCCGGGCCGGACGGGTCGTCCGTGTCGACGTCGAGGGGTGGGACGCCCCGGCGTACGCGGATCCGGCCGCGCTGGCCGAGCGCGGCCCCGTCCGCTCGCGGACCACGCTCCTCTCGCCCTTCGACTCCCTCGTCTGGCACCGCGAGCGGACCTCGCGCGTGCTCGGCTTCGACTACCGGATGGAGCTCTACGTGCCCCGCGACCAGCGCCAGCACGGCTACTTCACGATGCCCGTGCTGCACGGCGGTCGTCTGGTGGCGCGGGTCGATCCCCAGCGCGACCGGGCCGCGCTGCGCGCCCGTCGGGTCACGTTCGAGACCGGTCCGCGGGGTGGTGTCCCCTCGTCGTCGGTCACCGGGGTGGCGCGGGCGCTGCGCGAGGCGGCGTCCTGGGTCTCGGCCGAGGAGGTGCGGGTGGACGAGGTGGTGCCGGCGGCCGCGGCCCCGACGCTGCGGGCCGCGCTGGCACGGTGAGCGCCGTCTCCCTCCACGTCCGCGTCGGACCGTGGCCGCAGGGCTCGCGGGACGGCGAGGTGGGTGCGTCCGTGACCGAATGGTTACCATGACGAGGGCCCGGGGACCGAACCTCGGGAATGCCGCCGATCCGGGGCGTACACGCTGACAAGGGACTGACCAACGGTGTCGAAGATCCTCGACAAGATCCTCCGCGCGGGCGAAGGGCGTCTGCTCAAGAAGCTCGAGTCCCTCGCCGCGCAGGTCAACGCCCTCGAAGAGGACTTCGTCGACCTCACCGACGACCAGCTGCGGGCCAAGACGGACGAGTACCGGGAGCGCTACGCCGACGGCGAGACGCTCGACGACCTGCTCCCCGAGGCGTTCGCGACGGTGCGCGAGGCCGCGCGCCGCACGCTGGGCCAGCGCCACTACGACGTCCAGCTCATGGGTGGCGCCGCGCTGCACCTCGGCAACATCTCCGAGATGAAGACCGGCGAGGGCAAGACCCTGGTCTCCACCCTCCCCGCCTACCTCAATGCGATCTCCGGCGACGGCGTGCACGTCGTCACCGTCAACGACTACCTCGCCGAGCGCGACTCGGAGTGGATGGGCCGGGTGCACCGCTTCCTCGGCATGTCGGTCGGCGTGATCCTCGCCAACATGTCGCCGGCCACCCGTCGCGCCGCCTACGCCTGCGACATCACCTACGGGACGAACAACGAGTTCGGCTTCGACTACCTGCGCGACAACATGGCCTGGTCGGTCGACGAGCGGGTGCAGCGGGGCCACAACTACGCCATCGTCGACGAGACGGACTCGATCCTCATCGACGAGGCGCGCACGCCGCTGATCATCAGCGGCCCCGCCGACGCCCCGACGAAGTGGTACAACGAGTTCGCCCGGCTGGTCCCGCGGCTCAAGCGCGGCGACGAGGCCAAGGGCATCCCCGGGGACTACGAGGTCGACGAGAAGAAGCGCACGGTCGGCATCCTCGAGGCCGGTGTGGCCAACGTCGAGGACTGGCTGGGCATCGACAACCTCTACGAGTCGGTCAACACCCCGCTCGTGGGCTACCTCAACAACGCCCTGCGCGCCAAGGAGCTCTACAAGCGCGACAAGGACTACGTCGTGATGGACGGCGAGGTTCTCATCGTCGACGAGCACACCGGCCGCATCCTCGCGGGCCGCCGCTACAACGAGGGGATGCACCAGGCGATCGAGGCCAAGGAGGGGGTGGAGATCAAGCAGGAGAACCAGACCCTGGCCACGATCACCCTCCAGAACTACTTCCGCCTCTACGCGAAGCTCTCGGGCATGACCGGTACGGCCATGACCGAGGCGGCCGAGTTCGACCAGATCTACAAGCTCGGCGTCATCCCGATGCCGACCCACCGGCCCATGCAGCGTGCGGACGAGGCGGACCTCGTCTACCGCACCGAGGACGCCAAGCTGTCCGCGGTCGTGGACGACATCGCCGAGCGTCACCAGCTCGGTCAGCCGGTCCTGGTCGGCACCACGAGCGTGGAGAAGTCCGAGATCCTGTCCAACCTCCTGCGCAAGCGCGGGGTGCCGCACGAGGTCCTCAACGCCAAGCACCACGAGCGTGAGGCGGCGATCGTCGCGCAGGCCGGGCGCAAGGGCGCCGTGACCGTGGCGACCAACATGGCCGGCCGCGGTACCGACATCATGCTGGGGGGCAACTCCGAGTTCATGGCCACCGCCGAGCTCGCCCAGATGGGGCTGAGCCCGGTCGACGACGCCGAGGAGTACGAGTCGGCCTGGCCCGACGCCCTGGAGCGGGCGAAGAAGTCCGTCGCAGCCGAGCACGAGGAGGTGCTCGGGCTGGGCGGGCTCTACGTGCTGGGCACCGAGCGGCACGAGTCCCGGCGCATCGACAACCAGCTGCGCGGTCGTTCCGGTCGTCAGGGTGATCCCGGCGAGAGCCGCTTCTACCTCTCGCTCGAGGACGACCTCATGCGCCTGTTCAAGGCCGACATCGTGGACGCGTTCCTGCGCCGCGCGCAGGTCGAGGACAACGTCCCCATCGAGTCCAAGATGGTGAGCAAGGCGATCCTGTCGGCCCAGACCCAGGTCGAGGCCCAGAACTTCGAGATCCGTAAGAACGTCCTCAAGTACGACGAGGTGATGAACCGCCAGCGCGTGGTCATCTACGAGGAGCGCCGCCGCGTCCTCGAGGGCGAGGACCTGCACGAGCAGATCCGCACCTTCCTCGACGACACGATCGAGGGCTACGTCGTCGCCGAGACCGCCGAGGGCTACGCGGAGGACTGGGACCTCGAGCGGCTGTGGACCGCGCTGCGGACCCTCTACCCCGTCGGCGTCACCGCTGAGGAGCTGATCGATGCCTCGGGCGGCGAGCAGGCCGGTCTGACCACGGACTTCCTCATCGAGCAGCTGCGCGCCGACGCCCAGGCCGCCTACGACGAGCGCGAGGAGAACCTCGGCGGCGACGTGATGCGCGAGCTCGAGCGGCGCGTGGTCCTGTCGGTTCTCGACCGCAAGTGGCGCGAGCACCTGTACGAGATGGACTACCTCCAGGACGGGATCGGGCTGCGTGCGATGGCGCAGAAGGACCCGCTCGTGGAGTACCAGCGCGAGGGCTTCACGCTGTTCAACGCGATGATGGAGTCCATCAAGGAGGAGTCGGTCGGCTACCTCTTCAACGTCGAGGTGCAGGTCGACGAGCAGCCCGCCGAGGACGCCGAGGTCCAGCTGCTCGCCGAGCCGGTGCCGGCCGGGGCCATCACGGCGAAGGGCCTCGGGCCGCAGCGGCCGACCCATCTCGAGTACTCGGCGCCGTCGGTGGACGGCGAGGCCGGGGTCACGCACCGCTCGGAGGACGTCGAGGAGGACATCCCCGAGCTGGGGCCCGACGCCTCGCGCGCCGAGCGCCGCCGGGTCGAGCGGGCCCAGCGCAAGCGCGACGCCAAGCGGAGCTAGGGGTCACAGCACCGCGAGCCGGGTGCACCGCCAGCGTCCGTCCCAGCCCTCCAGGCGCACCGCCACCGCGCGGGCGCGGTTCCCTCCGACGACGACGGCGCTCGCCTCGACGACCCCGTCGGCCGGCGCGCAGACGTGCACGCTGCTGACCGTGCGTCGCACGCCGCTGCCGCCCCGCCGCGGGGCGGCCGCGAGGTGGACGCCGAGATCGGCGTAGACCTGCGGGGAGAGCCACCGCACGAGCTGCTGCCGTGGACGTTCGTGGGCGAGCACCTCCACGACCGCCTGCACGAGCCGGGCCGCCCAGTCGGCCGGGTCGGGCAGGGCGTCGGCCCCGGTCGGCACCTCGGCGACGGCCGGGTCGACGTCGTGGGGGCGCACGACCCGCAGGGCCACCGGGACCGTCGGCACCGCGCCGACCTCACCGGGCAGCTGCCAGTCGAGGGCGAGCGTTCCCTGCACGGGCGACGGGCCGATGGCCCGAGCGGGGGTGCGGGCAGAGGCGCGCAGCTCGGCGGGCCGGGAGCGGTGCAGCGCCAGCGGCCGGATCCGCACCCCCGGCGTCTGCGCCGCGAGGCCCGACGGTCGCCTCGCCGAGCCGACCGGAGGGTCGGTCGGGGGAACGCTCATC
>JAHECT010000049.1 GCA_024641605.1 Micrococcales bacterium | reverse complement strand
GGCCGCCTCTACCGCTCCTCGGGGGCCGAGGGACCGCACACCCTCGACGCCATCCCCGCGCTCGATCCCGCCTGGCTCGCCGCCCGGGAGAAGCAGGCCGCGACCGCCGCGGCGCCGGCGGCGGCCGCCGCGCCGGCGCCGAGCGCGCGCGTCCAGGGCGGCGGCGGGCTCACCTGGACCGGGGTCTTCGTCGTCACGAGCGCGGCCACGGTCCTGCTCGGCGTCGCCGACGCGCTCATCACCGGCCGCCTCGGCTGGCTCACGGGCCTGGCGCTGGCGGTCTCGGGGATCTACGCCGCGTTCGTCGTCCGACGGGTCGACATCTGGGCCGCGGTCATCGCGCCACCGCTCGCGTTCATGGCCGCGGTCCTCACTGCGGGGCAGCTCACCCTCGACTCCTCGGGGTCCCTCCTCGTCCGCGAGGGCTACATGATCTTCCGCTCGCTGGCCGTCAACGCGCCGTGGATCCTCGGCACGACCATCGCGTGCCTGATCGTCGTGCTCCTGCGTCGCCGTCAGACCTGAGCGACCGAGCGCCGGCGGCTCAGTTGATGATCTCGCCGCGCTCGTCGGCCAGCATGACCGCGAGCCGCTCTCGCCAGCCCTGCAGTGCCTCCGGACTCAGCCGCGTCCAGTCCTCCACCTCGGCGAGCACGCGCAACGGGTCGCTGCTGCGGTAGGACCGGGTCGGGTTCCCCGGGAACTTCTTGTCGGTCACGTTCGGGTCGTTCTCGAACGCACCGGTCGCTTCGACGAGGTAGACCCGCGGGCTCGAGCCGTCGCCGGCGAGGTGGACCGCCAGCTCGGCCGCCAGCCCCGCACCGTCGCGCAGAGCGGTGAAGTAGACGTGGTTCATGACGACCTCCGGCCGGTAGTTCGACCGGTTTCCCGCCGACACCAGGTCGCCGACCGCCAGGTCGGCCTTGGTGCCGTGGAAGAACGGCCCCTCGTCCAGCACGTCGCTCACCGCGCCAGGGTACGGGCCGCTCGCCCGGCCGGACCGCAAGCGCGTCGGTCAGGCCTTGCCCGCCGCGCGCAGGTCGCGGCGCAGCTCGGGGGGCAGGGCGAAGATGAGGTGCTCCTCGGCCGAGGTGACCTCCTCGACGTCGGCCCAGCCGCGCTCGGCCAGCCATGCCAGGACGCCGCGCACGAGGATCTCCGGGACGGACGCACCGCTCGTGAGCCCGACCGTGTCGGCGCCGTCGAACCACGACTCCCGCAGCTCCGCTGCCGAGTCGACGCGGTAGGCGCGTCCAGCGCCCGCCTCGAGGCCGACCTCCGCGAGGCGAACGGAGTTCGACGAGTTGCCGCTCCCCACCACGACGAGAACGTCGCAGCGCGCGGCGATGTCCTTGACTGCGAGCTGACGGTTCTGGGTGGCGTAGCAGATGTCGTCGCTGGGGGGGTCGACGAGCAGCGGCAGCCGGGCGCGCAGGCGCTCCACCGTCTCGATGGTCTCGTCCACCGACAGCGTGGTCTGGGAGAGCCAGACCACCTCCTCGTCGGGGCCGATCTCGACCTCGTCCGCATGCTCGGGCCCGTCGACGAGCGTGATGGCCTCCGGGGCCTCGCCCGTGGTGCCGACGACCTCCTCGTGGCCCTCGTGACCGATGAGCAGGATGCGGTAGCCCTCGTCGGCGAAGCGCTTGGCCTCCTGGTGCACCTTGGTGACGAGCGGGCAGGTCGCATCGATCGTGCGCAGGTTGCGCTCCGCCGCCTCCTCGTGGACGGACGGGGCGACGCCGTGGGCGCTGAAGACCACGAGCGAGCCCTCGGGCACCTCGTCGGTCTCCTCGACGAACACCGCACCCCGCGCGCGCAGCGTCTCGACCACGTGCTTGTTGTGGACGATCTCCTTGCGCACGTAGACCGGCGCCCCGTAGAGCTCGAGCGCCTTCTCGACGGTCACGACGGCCCGGTCGACGCCCGCGCAGTAGCCGCGGGGCGCGGCGAGGAGCACCTTCCTGCCCGGGGCGCCGGAACGGGGGGCGGACGTGCTCGCGGTGTCGGTCACCCGCCCATCGTAGGCGCGAGCGCCGCACCCGGCCTTCCGGTCCATCCCGCCCCGTAGGCTCCGCAGGTGGCCCTCGAGACCTCCCCCGAGTCCCCGGCGCCCGTGCGGTCGATCGCGCTGGCGCTCGAGGGCTACGTCGCGAGGCTCGGCGCGGTCTGGGTCGAGGGACAGGTGGCTCAGCTCAACCGACGGGCGAGCACGACGTATCTGACGCTGCGCGACACCGAGGCGGACATGTCGGTCTCGGTGTCCTGCCCCACCCGCGTGGTCGACGCCTGCCTCCCCCCGCTCACCGAGGGTGCCCGGGTCGTGCTCCACGCCCGCGCCGAGTACTGGACCGCACGGGGATCGCTCCAGTTCCGCGCGACGGAGATCCGGCCGGTGGGGCTCGGGGAGCTGCTCGCCCAGCTCGAGGCCCGCAAGCAGCTGCTCGCGTCCGAGGGCCTCTTCGCCGCGGAGCGCAAGCGCCGCCTGCCCTTCCTCCCCCGCCGGGTCGGGCTCGTCTGCGGGCGGAGCAGCGACGCCGAGCGCGACGTCGTCGAGAACGCCCGGCGCCGCTGGCCCGCGGTGGAGTTCGAGATCCGCGAGGTGGCCGTGCAGGGGGTCCGCGCTGTCGCCGAGGTCCGGGCCGCCCTTGCCGAGCTGGACGCTCACCCGGAGGTCGACGTCATCGTCGTGACCCGCGGCGGCGGGTCGGTCGAGGACCTCCTGCCGTTCTCCGACGAGGGCCTCGTCCGAGCCGTCGCCGCCTGCCGCACGCCGGTGGTGTCCGCGATCGGTCACGAGAAGGACTCCCCACTGCTGGATCTCGTCGCCGACCTGCGCGCCTCCACTCCGACCGACGCGGCCCGTCGGGTGGTGCCCGACATGGTCGAGCAGGCCCGGATGGTCGAGGACCTGCAGCGCCGGGCGCGACACGCGATCCGCGCGCGGGTGGAGCTGCAGCAGGGCTGGCTCGACGCCGCCCGCCAGCGTCCGTCGCTGGCCGCACCACTCGTGCTGGTCGACCGGCGCGCGGACGAGGTGGCGGCACTGCGCGAACGCAGTCGCCGCACTGTGGCGCACCTGCTCGAGCGCGCCCACGACGACGTCAGCCACGTCCGCGCGAGGGTGCGGGCGCTGTCGCCCGCCGCGACCCTCGATCGCGGCTACGCCGTCGTGCAGGACGAGGCCGGCGCTGTCGTGCAAGACGCCGCCGACGTCGAACCAGGCGCACTGCTGCGCGTGCGCCTGGCACGCGGAGGGCTCACTGCCCGCCGTGAGTGACCGCCGAGGCGCCGGGTCGCGGGCGCCAGCGCTTCCACACGGCGGTCGCCGACGCACGCACCTTGCCCTCGAACCACAGCTCGGACTCCGCCACGGCTTGGTCCTCGTCCACCGACCTGAGCGTGGCGCGCAGCTCGCACGTCGCAGCGAGCGGACTGGGACGCACGAAGCGCACGTCCAGCCCTGCGGTGACGAACGCGAGCGGTGCGCCCGGCTGCCCCTCCCAACCCCGCCGCTCGGCCTCCAGCAGCACGGCGGCCGCGCTGTGGCAGTCGAGCAGCGTCGCGATGATGCCTCCGTTGAGATGACCGAGGCCGTTGTCGTGCTCGGGCCAGGGGTGGAACTCGGCGACGACCACGTCGCCGTCGGGGAAGCTGCGCAGGCGCAGCCCCTTGCCGTTGGCGGGGCCGCACCCGAAGCACGTCATGTCCGGGAACAGGCGTTCCTGGATGCTGCGGCCCGTTGCCACGGGAGTCAGGCTCACCCGCCCACCTCATCGCGACCCCGAGGACGCCGATGCTGGACGGGCGGCTCCGTGGGACCCGGTCGTCGCGCGTCAGTGCGTCCCGGGGCCGCGGCACGGGCCCTGGCGGTCACAGGAGGACCCTAGGCTGCCCTCATGACGGACGCGGTCGACACCATGACTTTCGAGCAGGCCCGCGACGAGCTGGCCGAGGTGGTCCGGCAGCTGGAGGCCGGGGGGACGACCCTGGAGGAGTCCCTGGCTCTGTGGGAGCGCGGCGAGGAGCTCGCCGGGATCTGCCAGCGCTGGCTCGACAACGCCCGAGCCCGCCTCGATGCTGCGCGGGCGGGGACGCCCGAGGCGTGAGGCGCCGTCGGCGGCTCAGTCGGCGGACAGCGTGGCGGTGAACTGCTCGAGCAGGGCCCAGTCCCCGCTCGAGTACACGACGTAGGTGGCTCCGTCGGCCACGCGCACCAGACTGCGCCGGGCGCCGTCGTCGGACTCGAGTCGCTGCCACGTCGCGCCGTCGACCGTGCTCGTGCCCACCTCGTCGCCGGAGAGGGTCACCTCGGCCACGAAGCTGCGCTGCTGGGTGGCCGACTGGCTCAGGCCGACGAAGCGCGGCTCCGGCGACAGGTAGCCGAGGTTCACGACCGTCTCGCCGTCGGCCGCAGGGTCCAGCCGCGCGACGGTCGTGCGCCAGTCCTGCGGGACCGGGTCCGGTGCGAGCACCGGCCACGAGACGAGGGCCCGCGCGCCCTCCACGACCGACGTCGCGTCCACGGTGCGGACCGGGTCGCTCGGCGTCCGGTCGAACGGGAGCCAGAGCACCACCACGACGCCGCCGATGACGAGCATCGAGAGCAGCATGTCGCGCGCCGACTGCCGCATCCGACCGCGGGCCCGCTCCGCACGCTGGGCCGCGGCGGACGCCAGCTCCTGCTCCTCGGTGGGTCCCGAACCGTCGGCGCCGGTCGTTCCCGGGGTCTGGTCGGCAGGCTCCACGCGCCCATCCTCCCAAGGAGGTCGACCGGTCCGTGCAGCGAGGTCAGGCGGAGGAGCGCGGCGTCTCGACGACGACCGTGGTCGCCTTCACGGTCGCGACCGCGAGGACCCCTGGCTCCAGCCCCAGCTCGTCGGCGGCCTCCCGCGACATGAGACTGACGAGACGGAACGGGCCGGCCTGCAGCTCGACCTGGGCCATCAGCCCGTCGCGCTCGACCCGGGTCACGAGACCGGGCAGACGGTTGCGGGCCGAGCTGACCGCGACCCCCGCGATCTCCGGCGCCTCGGCGTGGGCGCGGGCGAACTCGGCGAGGTCGCGACCGCCCACGACCCAGCGCCCCGCGTGGTCGCGGACCGCGGCCAGCCGGCCGGCGTCGATCCAGCGACGGACGGTGTCGTCGCTGACCCCGAGCAGGGCGGCTGCCTCGGCCACCCGGAACTGCGTCATGGCGCGACCCTAGCGACGAGGCGGGCTCCGAGGGGCACGACGCAGGTCACAGCAGCGGTCCGACGACAGGGCGCCCATCGATCACCCGCGCTCGTTACAGTCGGGGCACGTCCACTCAGCGGGGAGCAACGACGCATGACCGAGACCACCCGTACGCCGGAGAAGCCCGATCGCAACCTCGCACTCGAGCTCGTGCGGGTCACCGAGGCCGCAGCCATGGCCGCGGCGCGCTGGGTCGGCCGCGGCGACAAGAACGGTGCCGACGGTGCGGCCGTCAACGCGATGCGGGCGCTGGTCGGCTCGGTGTCCATGGCGGGCACCGTCGTGATCGGCGAGGGCGAGAAGGACGACGCCCCGATGCTGTTCAACGGTGAGGAGGTCGGCGACGGGACCGGCGCCCACGTCGACGTCGCCGTGGACCCGATCGACGGCACGACGCTGTGCGCGAAGGGCATGCCCAACGCCATCGCGGTGCTCGCCGTGTCGGAGCGCGGGACGATGTACGACCCGTCGGCGGTCTTCTACATGGAGAAGCTGGTCACGGGTCCAGCGGCCGCCGCGGTTGTCGACATCGAGGCGCCGGTCGTGGACAACCTCGCCCGCATCGCCAAGGCGAAGTCCGAGAGCATCGAGGACCTCACCGTCGTCATCCTCGACCGCCCACGGCACGAGGACGTCGTGCGCGAGGTCCGCGAGGCCGGGGCGCGGATCAAGTTCATCTCCGACGGCGACGTGGCCGGCGCCATCATGGCCGCCCGCGACGGGACCGGTGTCGACCTGCTGCTCGGGATCGGCGGGACGCCCGAGGGCGTCATCACGGCCTGCGCGATCAAGTGCCTCGGCGGGGTCATCCAGGGGAAGCTGTGGCCCAAGGACGAGGCCGAACGCCGACGCGCTCTCGACGCCGGGCACGACCTGGACCGCGTGCTGCTCACCGACGACCTCGTGACCGGGGACAACGTCTTCTTCGTGGCCACGGGCATCACCGACGGCGAGCTGATGCGCGGCGTGCGCTACACGGGTGGCGCCGCGACGACGCACTCGATCGTCATGCGGTCCAAGAGCGGGACGATCCGCGAGGTGCGCAGCGAGCACGCCCTGAGCAAGCTCCGGACGTACGCCTCGGTCGACTTCGACCAGGCGGTCAGCCGCTGATCCGCTTGCGCGAGCTGCCCTTCGGCGGCTTGGGCCGGGAGACCTCCACGCCACCCATGATGGCCGCTCCCGTCAGGCGGATGACCGGGGATCCGGGCGGGCTGTCGCCCTCCGGCGCGCTGGTGCCACCCATGATGCCGATGACCTCCGAGCGCACCGCGACCCCGTGGGGGACCGTGATCTCGATGCCTCCCATGAGCGCGAAGACCCGGAACTCGGTCGTGGGCGAGGTGAGCACTGCGTCGGTCAGGTCGAGCACGATGCCGCCCATGACCGCGATGCCGGTCAGCTCCGGCGGGACCACCCACGACCCGCGACGCTCGACCCCGCTGAACACCGCCACCGCCGTCGACTGACCCTCATCGGCGCGAGACGGGTCCAGAACCACGAGCCCGTCGCCACGTCGTGCGATCTCGGACGGTCCGTTCACGGCGACGACCTGACCGGCGCCCGGCACGGCGATCAGCCCCGGCGGCACCGGCAGGTCCTCGAGGACCGGGACCAGGTCGGCGTAGGTGGTCGCGGCGTAGACCCGGGCGAGGCGCTCCTCGTGCTCCTCGCGGGTGAGGCGACCCTCGACGAAGGCCTGGTGCAGCACCTCCGCCACCTTCTCGCGGTCGGAGTCCGAGGCCCGCAGACGCAGCGCGTCGGCGACGGGGTCGGGCTGCTCGCTCATGCTGCGAGGCTATCCCGTCGCGACCTCCCGCTACGGTGACCCGGTGACGACGTCCCCGGGCTCGGCGACCCTGCTCGCCGAGCCCGCCCTGGACCTGCGCGGGCTGCGCAAGTCCTTCGGCGACCTGGTGGCCGTCGACGGCCTCGACCTGACGGTGCCCGCGGGGATCTGCCTGGGTCTGCTGGGACCCAACGGCGCAGGCAAGTCGACGACGATGCGCATGCTCACCGGCCAGGCGATCCCGGACTCCGGCTCCATCCGGGTGCTCGGCCACGAGGTCCCGCGCGAGTCCAAGCAGGCCCGGGCGCGGATGGGCGTGGTCCCGCAGCGCGAGAACCTCGACGAGGAGCTCACCTGCCGGCAGAACATCACCGTGTGGGCCACCCTGCTGCGGGTCCCCCGCCGGGACCGCGAGGCCGCCGTCGAGCGTGCCCTCGCCTCGGCCCAGCTCACCGACCGGGCAGACTCCAAGGCCGGGACGTTGTCGGGGGGCATGCGTCGTCGACTGCTCATCGCCCGGGCGCTCGTGCACGGCCCCGAGCTCGTGCTGCTCGACGAGCCCACGGTGGGTCTAGACCCGCAGATCCGCGGCGAGATCTGGACCCTCATCGACCGGCTGCGCTCGCAGGGCGTCACCGTGCTCATGTCGACGCACTACATCGAGGAGGCGGAGCGGCTCTGCGACGACGTCGCCGTCGTCTCCCACGGCCAGGTGATCGCCCGGGGCGCGCCCTCGGTCCTGGTCGCCGAGCACGCCGGCGTGGAGGCGCTCGAGGTCTACGGCACGCCCGACCGGCTCGCGGCGGTGGAGGCCGACATGGCCGGGCTGGGCTTCCCGACCCGGCGAACCGGGCCGTCCGTCTCGGTGCTGCGCGCCGAGGCGCTGCCCCAGCTCGTCGTCGACGCCCTCCCCGAGGCCCTGCGCCGACCTGCGAACCTCGAGGACGTGTTCGTCCTGCTCACCGGAGAGAAGCTGGAGGGCTGATGGCCACCGAGTCCGTCGCCGCGCCGCGGGTCCGCGCGGTCGAGTCCACGGCGTTCGCCGGGGTCTTCACCCGGGAGACCACGCTCTTCCGCCGCAGCTGGCCCTCCACCACGTTCGGCTCCATCGTCGAGCCCACGATCAACCTCATCGCCTTCGGCTTCGGCCTCGGCGCCCTGGTGTCGAGCGTCCAGGGCATCCCCTACATCCAGTTCATCGGCACCGGCACGGTGGCAACCGCCGTGCTGTTCTCGTCGGTGTTCGCCGGCATGTACGACACCTTCGTCAAGCGCTTCTACATGAAGACCTACGACGGCCTCCTCGCCACCCCGGTGGACGTGCCGGAGGTGATGATGGCCGAGGGCACGTGGATCGCGGTGAAGGCGGGCGTCTACGGCTGCGCCCCGCTCATGGTGGCGATCATCTTCGGCCTCCCCCCGTCGTGGGGGATGGTGGCGATCCCATTCATCGGGTTCCTCACCGGGCTCGGCTTCGCGTTCATGGGCCAGTGGTTCTCCGCCCGGGTCCAGAGCATCGACTCGTTCACCTACATCCAGAGCGCGCTCATCACCCCGCTGTTCCTGCTCGCAGGGATCTTCTTCCCGCTGCAGGGGCTGCCCCAGTGGGTGCAGACCCTCGCCTACGTCAACCCGCTCTACCACTGCGTCAACCTCGTCCGGGACGCCACCTTCGGCTGGCGGCCCGAGGCGGACCTGGTCCACGTCGCGTTCCTCGCGGGCTTCGCCGTGCTCATGTGCGTGCTCTCGGTCCGGGCCATGCGCGCCAAGCTCATCGACTGACCGGCGCCCCGGCCGGGCTCCCTGACCGACGCCGGGACGGCGGCGGTCGTAGGCTCGGAGCATGCCCGACTTCGCCTACACCGACCTGCTCCCGCTCGGCCCCGACGAGACGCCCTACCGGCTGCTCACGACCGAAGGCGTCTCGACCGTGGAGGCCGGGGGGCGCACGTTCCTGCAGATCGAGCCTGAGGCGCTCCGACTCCTCGCCGAGACGGCGATCCACGACATCTCGCACCTCCTGCGCCCCGGTCACCTCGCGCAGCTGCGCGCGATCCTCGACGACCCCGAGGCGTCTCCCAACGACCGCTTCGTCGCCCTCGACCTGCTCAAGAACGCCAACATCGCCGCGGGTGGTGTGCTGCCGATGTGCCAGGACACGGGCACCGCGATCGTGATGGGCAAGCGCGGGCAGCACGTCCTCACGCCCGGTGACGACGAGCGCGCCCTCTCGCAAGGGGTCTACGACGCCTACACCACGCTCAACCTGCGGTACTCGCAGATGGCCCCGATCACGATGTGGGAGGAGCGCAACACCGGCTCGAACCTCCCCGCCCAGATCGAGCTCTACGCCGACACCGCCCCCGGCCACGAGGCGGCGTACAAGTTCCTCTTCATGGCCAAGGGCGGCGGGTCTGCCAACAAGTCCTACCTGTTCCAGGAGACCAAAGCGGTCCTCAACCCCACCGCCATGCGCGCGTTCCTCGACGAGAAGCTGCGCTCGATCGGCACGTCGGCGTGCCCGCCGTACCACCTGGCCGTCGTCGTGGGCGGCACCTCGGCCGAGCACGCGCTCAAGACCGCGAAGTACGCCAGCGCCCGCTACCTCGACTCGCTCCCGACCTCGGGAAGCGCGTCCGGCCACGGCTTCCGCGACCTGGAGCTCGAGACCGAGATCCTGGAGATGACAAGGGATTTCGGCATCGGCGCGCAGTTCGGCGGGAAGTACTTCTGCCACGACGTGCGTGTCGTGCGTCTGCCGCGGCACGGGGCCTCGTGCCCCGTCGCCATCGCCGTGTCGTGCAGCGCGGACCGGCAGGCGCTCGCCAAGATCACGCCCGAGGGTGTGTTCCTCGAGCAGCTCGAGACCGATCCCGCCCACTACCTCCCCGAGATCACCGACGAGCACCTCGACGACGACGTGGTCCAGATCGACCTCTCCCGTCCGATGCCCGAGATCCGCGCCGAGCTGAGCAAGTACCCGGTCAAGACGCGGCTGTCGCTGTCCGGCCCGCTCGTGGTGGCGCGCGACATCGCGCACGCGCGGATCAAGGAGATGCTCGACAACGGCGAGGAGATGCCGGCCTACCTGCGCGACCACGCCGTCTACTACGCGGGCCCGGCCAAGACGCCGGAAGGCATGGCATCAGGGTCCTTCGGACCGACGACAGCAGGGCGCATGGACGCCTACGTCGACCAGTTCCAGAAGGCCGGCGGCTCCCTCGTGATGCTCGCGAAGGGCAACCGCTCCGCGGCTGTCACCCGCGCGTGCGCGGAGAACGGCGGGTTCTACCTCGGCTCGATCGGCGGGCCGGCGGCTCGCCTGGCCCAGGACTGCATCAAGAAGGTCGAGGTCATCGACTTCCCGGAGAACGGCATGGAAGCCGTCTGGCGGATCGAGGTCGAGGACTTCCCCGCGTTCATCGTCGTGGACGACAAGGGCGAGGACTTCTTCGCCGAGACGCTGCGTCCGCTGCAGGCGACGATCCCGGTCGGCCCGCCCACGGGCTGAGCGGGCCGGACGTCAGGTGCGGATCAGTACCAGCCCTTGCGCAGGAAGGCGTTCCAGGCGCCGCACGGTGTGCCGTAGCGGCCCTTGATGTAGCCCAGTCCCCACTTGATCTGGGTCTCCGGGTTGGTCCGCCAGTTGGGTCCGGCCGAGGCCATCTTGCTGCCGGGCAGAGCCTGCGGGATCCCGTGCGCTCCGCTGTAGGGGTTGCGCGCCAGGTGGTTCCAGCCGCTCTCCTTCTCCCATAGCTTGACGAGGCAGGAGAACTGCGCGGACGAGGTCCAGTTGTAGCGCTTGGCCATGAGCCGCTTCGCGTACCACTTGCTGTAGCGCTCGGTACCGAACTTGTACGGCGAGATGGCGGTGCGGGTCGCCGTCCGGGTCACCGACACCCGCGACAGCGTGCGGGTGGTCGGGACGACCGCGACGTTGACCGTCCCCGACAGGGAGGTCACGGTCGCGGCGACGTCGGCGGAGGCGACGGTGGTGGTGGCAGGAGCGGCGCTGGCCGAGGTGGCGATCACCAGGGTCGCGGCCCCTACGGCGGTGGCGCGGCGCGCGCGCACCCAGGCGGTACTCACATACGGTCCTAGCTCGGGCTTCGGCGCTCCGGACGCCTCCGCGTTCCTACCCCGTGCGCGGGTCCGACCAGCGCGCGAACCGGAGTGCACTCGGCGCAGTCGGACGACGGGCCCGCACCGGGAGGTGGTCTCACCGGTGGGGCGGCGGCCAAAGCCGGACGGTGACCCAGGAGGTCGACCCGCCGTCAGGACTCGCAGCCTCCCGGCCGCCCGACGGGCTCGTCCGACCCCGGACGCGGGGTCGATCGGGCTCCACCCTGCCGAAGAGGGGCGCCGCGGGCCAGCCCGGAGAGCGTGCTCATCCTCACGTCGAGACCTTGTCCACAGGGAGGTCTACGTTCGAAAACGCCCAAAACGGACACTGAGTGTGACCGGCGCCACACCGGGCGGTACGCCGGACCTGGGGCTCGCGGGTCAGATCTGCAGGTCCTCGAGCATCTCGGTGACCAGGGCAGCGATCGGGCTGCGCTCGCTGCGGGTGAGCGTCACGTGGGCGAAGAGCGGGTGCCCCTTGAGCTTCTCGGTGACGGCCACGATGCCGTCGTGACGGCCCACGCGCAGGTTGTCGCGCTGGGCGACGTCGTGGGTCAGCACCACCCGCGAGTCCCGCCCGATGCGGGAGAGGACGGTGAGCAGGACGTTGCGCTCGAGGGACTGCGCCTCGTCCACGATGACGAAGGAGTCGTGCAGGGATCGGCCGCGGATGTGGGTCAGCGGGAGCACCTCGAGCATCCCGCGATCGACGATCTCCTCGACGACCTCCTGGGTGGTGAGCGCGCCGAGGGTGTCGAAGACCGCCTGGCCCCAGGGCGACATCTTCTCGCTCTCGCTGCCGGGCAGGTAGCCGAGCTCCTGGCCGCCGACGGCGTACAGGGGGCGGAAGACCACGACCTTGCGGTGCTGGCGACGCTCGAGGACCGCCTCGAGCCCCGCGCACAGCGCCAGGGCCGACTTCCCGGTGCCGGCCCGTCCACCCAGGCTGACGATCCCGACGTCCGGGTCGAGGAGGAGGTCGAGCGCCACGCGCTGCTCAGCGCTGCGCCCGTGCAGGCCGAAGGCCTCCCGGTCGCCGCGCACGAGGCGCACCTGCTTGTCGGGGGTCACCCGGCCGAGGGCGCTGCCGCGCTCGGAGACGAGGACGAGGCCGGTGTGGCACGGCAGGTCGCGCGCCGCCTCCAGGTCGATGCGGTCCTCGTCGTAGAGACGGTCCACCTCGCTGCCCGGCACGTCGAGCTCGACCATGCCGGTCCAGCCGCTCTCCACCACGAGCTCGGCGCGGTACTCCTCCGCGGCCAGCCCGACGGAGGAGGCCTTGACGCGCATGGGCAGGTCCTTGGACACGAGCACCACGTCGCGCCCGTCGGCCGCGAGGTTGCGCGCCACGGCCAGGATCCGGGTGTCGTTGTCGCCGAGCTGGAACCCGTTGGGCAGCACCGAGGTGTCGGAGTGGTTGAGCTCGACCCGCAGCGTGCCGCCCGCCTCGCCGATGGGCATCGGATCGTCGAGGCGGCCGTGGACCACCCGCAGGTCGTCCAGGAGGCGGAGCGCGTTGCGCGCGAAGTAGCCCAGCTCGGGGTGCGAGCGCTTGGCCTCGAGCTCCACCACCACGACGACCGGGACGACGACCTCGTGCTCGTCGAAGCGCAGGATCGCGTGCGGGTCCGACAGCAGGACCGACGTGTCGAGCACGTAGGTCCTGGTCCCACGGGCGTTCGGCTGGCGGCGAGCAGCAGGCACAGGGGCCTCCCCACGTGTGCCGGGCCGGCCGGGCTGGCGGCCCGAATGCGTTCGACCGTAGGCGGCCCGACGACCGAACCGAGGACGCCACGCCGGAGCACCGCGGGGCTTCACCCGGACGCGCCCTCCGCTCAGGCGCCGAAGCGCCGGCCGCGCGCGGCGTAGGCGCGCAGCGCCCGCAGGAAGTCGACCTTGCGGAAGGCGGGCCAGTAGGCCTCGCAGAAGTAGAACTCCGAGTGGGCGCTCTGCCACAGCAGGAAGCCGGAGAGCCGCTGCTCCCCGGAGGTGCGGATCACCAGATCGGGGTCGGGCTGACCCCGGGTGTAGAGGTGCTCGGCGATGTGCTCGATGTCGAGCTTGGCGGCGAGCTCGTCCAGCGAGGTCCCCCGGCCGGCGTGCTCGGCGAGCAGCGAGCGCACCGCGTCCACGACCTCCTGTCGGCCGCCGTAGCCGACCGCCACGTTGACGAGGATGCCGGGCTTGGTGCGGGTCGAGTCCTCGGCGCGCTTGAGCACCTCCGCAGTGCGCGAGGGCAGCAGGTCCCGGGCCCCCACGGGGTGGATCCGCCAGTCGCCGTCGGCGGCGAGGTCCGCCACGGTGTGCTCGATGATCTCCAGCAGCGGGGCGAGCTCGACGGCCGGCCGGGCCAGGTTGTCGGTGGAGAGCAGCCAGAGGGTGACCACCTCGACCCCGACCTCGGCGCACCAGCCGAGGAACTCCTCGATCTTGTCGGCACCAGCGCGGTGGCCCTGCTCGGTGGAGCTGCCGAAGGCGGCGGCCCACCGGCGGTTGCCGTCCAGGATCACCCCGACGTGGCGAGGGATGCGCTCCCGGTCGAGGGCGGCGAGCAGGCGGCGCTCGTAGAGGCCGTAGAGCGGACCGGACAGCTCCACGTCCGCGGACCTCCTCGCCGAGGCCGGGCACCGCGCCCGACTGCAGCGAGGGTACTCGCGGGTGCCTGCCGAACCGCGCCCGCTCGCCAACCTACGCATGCGTAGGTTACGCTTCAGTAATGACGACCCGGACGCCTGATCACCCCAGCCCCGCGCCGCACCCGGCGCACCCCCATCTCGACGCGATGAAGCCGCGCCTGCGCGGGTGGCTGCACGCGGGCATGACCCCGGTCGTGCTCGTCGCGGGCATCGTGCTCGTCGTCCTGACGCCGGCCCCCTACCGCTGGGCCGCCGCCGTCTACAGCATCTGCGCGCTGCTGCTCTTCGGCACGAGCGCGGTCTACCACCGGTTCACCTGGGGACCCCGGGTGACCACGCTGCTCAAGCGGTTCGACCACTCGAACATCTTCCTGATCATCGCCGGCTCGTACACGCCCTTCGCCGTGGTGCTGCTGCCCCCGGACCAGGAGCGGACCCTGCTGCTCGTCATCTGGGGAGGTGCGCTGCTCGGCGTGTTCTTCCGGGTCTTCTGGGTGCACGCGCCGCGCTGGCTCTACACCCCGCTCTACATCGCGCTGGGATGGGTGGCGCTGTTCTACCTGCCCGCGTTCTGGACCGCGGGCGGCCCCGCGGTCGTGATCCTGCTGGTGGCGGGCGGCCTGTGCTACTCGATCGGCGGAGTGGTCTACGCCCTCAAGCGACCCAACCCGAGCCCGACGTGGTTCGGCTTCCACGAGGTCTTCCACGCCTTCACCCTCGTCGGGTTCATCACCCAGTACATCGCGGTGTCCCTCGTGCTCTACGGCGCGCGCTGACCGGTCAGGGACCGGTCGCGCGCACCCGCTCCACCTCGGCCATCGCCGCGCGCAGCTCGCCGAGCCAGTCGTCGGCGTGGCGCCCGACGAGACGAACGCACCAGGCCAGCGCGTCCGAGCGCGAGCGGGCCACGCCGGCGTCGACGAGGGTGTCGAGCACCTGACGGTCGCGCTGCCGCAGCCGGGTCATCACCGGCACCGACAGCGTCGTGAAGAGGTCCTCGTCCTCCCCCACCCGCACGCCCCAGGCGACCTTGCGGCCGGTGCGGTGCTCGAGCTCGCGGGCGACCTCGATACGCCGGTCCCGGGTGCTCTCCCGGAAGGCCTGCACGTGGCCCCGGGCCGCGACGGCCCGCTCGGCCTCGCCGGCCTCGGGCAGGTCGGACACGCGGAGCGCGCCGACGACGGTGATCTCCTCGCGGTCCACGCGCACCTCGGGTGCGCCGTCGAACCACTCCTCGGGCAGCCGGCCCACGAGCCAGCCCCGGATCTCCTCGGTCATGTCCATGGGTGATGATTACATGATTACGTTGTTGCGCGCCCCTCGTTCGCCCACGGCGCAGCGACCCCGACGAGCCGCGCCAGCGACGCCGGGTCCGCGACCGGCGCGTCGCAGACGAAGCCGCGGCAGACGTAG
>JAHECT010000048.1 GCA_024641605.1 Micrococcales bacterium | reverse complement strand
GCTCCGGCGTCCTGGTCCGCAGCGCCCGCACGGCTTGGCCCGTTCTCGCGGCGGGCGGCGGCCGCGTCCTCGTCGACGTGGAGCGCCCGGGGGAGGCCACGTCGCGCGCGCTGATGACGGTCGTCGAGCGTCGGCCGCCCGCGGCGGTCGTCGCGCCCGGTGAGCCGCATGCACCCGCGGACGTGGACGCGGTGATCACGTGGGTGGACGACACCGATCCCGTCTGGCGTGCGGCCCTGGCGGCCGCCGGCGGAGACGTCGTCGGGGACGAGTCCCGCTGGCGGGACCGGGGCGAGGGCGGCCTGTGCCTCGCATCCATCCTCGCGCTGATGCCGTGGGTCCGCTCCGTCCACGTGGTGACGGCGGGTCAGGTGCCCGGCTGGCTGGGCCAGGACCCGCGGGTCCGGCTCGTCGACCACCGTGACGTGTTCCCGGAGCCCGAGGACCTGCCCACGTTCAACTCCCACGCCATCGAGGCCTGCCTGCACCGAATCCCCGGCCTGGCCGAGCGATTCGTCTACTTCAACGACGACGTCGTCGCGCTCGCGCACCTGGACCCGGACTCCTTCCACGACGCGGGCGGGCGGCCGGTCGTGGCGCTGAGCCATGAGATCCCGACGGACCGGACCGGATCGACCGCCTGGTGGGCGGCCGCCGGCGCGGCTGCCGCACTCGTCGACGTGGAGCTCGGGACCCGGCCGCGCCGCATGCTGGCCCATGCTCCCTACCCGCTCACCCGGACCGCGATGGCGGAGGCGGAGGCCGCGCACCCCGACGCCTTCGCGCGAGCCCGGCGCGCGCGCCTGCGTTCCACCGCCGACGTCGCCCCGGTGGCGCTCACCCTCCAGCGGGCGCTCCAGCTCGGCCGGGCCGTACCCGGTGGCCCGTTCACCCTCGACGTCCAGCCCGCCTCGCCGGCCGATTCGGTCGCGGCCGTCGAGCTGATGCGCCGGCTCCGCCCGCCGCTCGTGTGCGTGAACGACGGCGGCTGGCCGGGCGACCCGGTGGCGCCGGTGCTCGCGGAGGTGCGGCGGGCGCTGGCCGCCGCGACCGGCAGGATGGGGGGATGACGCCCGACCTCGACGTCGTCGTGCTCACGCAGGGACGCCGCCCGGCCATGCTTGCGGCGATCATCGAGGCGCTGCAGGCCCAGTCGACGCCCCCGGGACGCGTCGTGGTCGTGCGCAACGGCGGCGAGCCCACCGTGACCGCCACCGGCATCGAGCTCGTCGAGCTTGCCGACAACATCGGGATCCCGGCGGGGCGCAACGTGGGCCTCGACCGGGTCGGTGCCGAGCTCGTGCTCTTCCTGGACGACGACGTGACCGTCGACGACGAGCAGCTCGTGGCCAGGCTGATGGAGCACTTCGCGACCCGGCCAGCCCTCGGCCTGGTCCAACCTCGGGTCCGGCCCACGACCGGTGACCGGGCTCCGAAGCGCTGGGTCCCGCGCCTGCGGGACAAGGACCCCGCGCGGACGAGCCCCATCACGGTCGTGTGGGAGGGCGCGGTGGCCGGGCGGACGGCGGTCCTGCGCGCGGCCGGAGGGTGGCCCGGCCCGCTCTTCTACGCCCACGAGGGCATCGAGCTGGGGTGGCGGGTCTGGGACGAGGGCTACGAGGTCGAGTACTGGGCCGACATCTCCGTGGGGCATCCCGCGATGCCCGAGGGCCGGCACCCGCGGCGCCGGTGGTTCTCGGCCCGCAACCGCGTCCTCATGGCCCGTCGAGCTCTGCCGGTGCTCGTCGGCGTCGTGTACGTCGGCGTCCGAGGGGTGCTCGAGCTCGCGCAGTGCCGTGGCGGCGAGGACCTGCGGCAGCTGGCGACCGGCACGTGGGAGGGGCTGCGCATGGACGCCGAGCGCCGGCCCATCCGCTGGAGCACCGTGCGCGCGCTGTCGCGCGCGGGGCGTCCGCCGGTCATCTGAACCGGGCAGTCACCCGCGCGGCGTCGACACCCGTCGGACCGAGCTCCACGCGCTGGGACCCGCGCTGCTCAGCGCCCGGACGCGCACCTGGTACGTGGCGCCCGACCGCACACCGCGCCACGTGCGGTTGAGCGTCGACGGCCCGACGTTCGTGAACGAGTACCGCGTCCAGCGGCCGGAGGCCCAGCGGCGGATAGCGACGCGATAGCCGGTGACCGGCGTACCGCGGTGCTGCGCCTTCCACCACGCGTAGCGGATGAGCGTCGGACCCGAGGTGAGCCATCGCGCGACGCGCGGTGCGACCGGAACGCCTGCCGGGATGACCGAGCGGGGAGCGCCGGAGGCGCTGTAGCCGGCGGATCCCCGGGCGAAGACCCTGAAGCGGTACGTGCGTCCGTTCGTCAGCCCGGTCACCGTCAGCGAGGTGGTCCCGGCGGAGACGACGCGGCGGACCGCCGTCCCCCACCGGGAGACGCTGGGCGACCACAGCTCCTGGTAGACGAGGTACTCCGTGACACCGCTGCCCGGGTCGGTCGGAACGGCCCACTGGATGCGAGCGCTGCGGTCCCCGCGCGTCACGGACGGCGTGGTCACGACGGACGGCGTCGCGGTGGAGCCGGGGAGGCAGGACGTGTCCGCGACGGGGGTCTGCCGCGACCCCTTGGCCACGGAGTTCCACGAGCTGTAGCCCCACATGCCGGGCACGGTGACGCGCGAGCCGGACCGGCACATCGCGAGCTGCCCCGGGTTGATCCGGGTGCCCCGCTCGCCACCGGTGCGCACCTCGAAGTGGAGGTAGTTGGTGGTGCACGGGGAGACGCTTCCGCTGTGCCCCATCCGGCCGATCTGGGTGGCTGGGGTCACGAGGGTGCCGTCGGCGACGGTGACGGCGTCGAGGTGGTGGTAGCGGCTCACGACCCCGCCCCCGTGGTCGATCCAGACCCACGTGCCCTCCGAGTCGTCCGCGCCGGACGAGGACTTGCACGTGTTGTCCTGGGCGCCGATGCGCAGAACGCCGGCGCCGGCGGCGTACACCGGATCGCCCTGCTGCCCGATGAGGTCGAGGGCCCAGTAGCCGTGGTAGGGCCCGGCGCAGTTGCTCTGCGTGCACGAGACCACCGCCGGGTCGCGGAGCGGGAACCACACGGGGTCGCTGTAGGGGTGCCCCGCGTCCGCGGTCCACGCGACAGAGGCGGCGCCTGCCGCGGTGGGCGCGGTCAGCCCGGTCAGGACCGTGGCGGCAGCGAGCAGGGCCACCGCGCCGACGCGCAGAAGACGCGGCCTCCCATGGCCCACCGCAGGGACACCCATGTCTGAGTTCTCGGCAGGCTCTCGCCCACGTTGGACCCGCCTCACCCGTACGGCGGATCCACGCCGCTCGCGCTCGCCGTCCGGTCGCGTCACCGCCGGCAGAGGTCGTGGGTCATGATGGGTCGGACGGCGAGGGGGGCAGGCGACCTGCTCCGCGGGGCAGGAGGAGCAGAGGTGGTCCTGGACCAGCCGGCTCCCGCCGTCACGGGCCCGGAACCTCCCGGCGAGCTCCCCGGGCCGCACCTTCCCGGGTGGGTCCTCGTGTCGGCCCTGCTCGTGCTGCTGGTCAACTCCGTCGTGCTCCTCGCCGGGACGGCGTCGGTGGGGGTGTCCTGGGACGAGCCGATCCACACCGAGCGGCTGCGCACCTACCAGGCGACGGGCTGGTACCTCCCCGAGCGCCAGATGGACGACGGGCAGCCGGCCGAGGACGTCCGAGGAGTGGCGGTCTACGCGCCCGTCGCCGCCCTCACGGGGCACGCCGTGGCGGTGGTGCTGGGGAGCGAACGGCGAGGGTCGGTCTCGACCACGCCGCAGGCCTACGCCCACCGCCACCTCGCCGTCGCGCTGCTGGGTCTGCTCTGTCTGGCCGCGGTGGCGCTCATCGTGCGCCTGCTGGTCGGCTCCTGGCGCTGGGGGCTCCTCGGGGCGGCCGTGCTGTCGGCGTTCCCGGTCTGGATCGGGCACGCCATGTTCAACATCAAGGACGCGCCGGTCGCCACGGGGTACACGCTCGTGACGGCTGGGGCCGTGGCGCTCGCGGGGGGCGGGATCGCGACGTCGCGGCGGCGCCAGGTCGTGGCTGCGGCCGCTCTGGCCGCCGGGTCCGTGCTCGCGATGGGGACGCGTCCGGGGATGGCGCCTGCGGTCGTGGCCGCCGTGGCCCTGGCGCTCTTGGGCGGCGCGTTGGTCGATCGTCGGAGCGGGAGGGACAGGGCGACGGGGCGCCGGGTCGCGCTGGCGGCCTCGGGTCTCGGGTCGGCGTACGTGATCCTCCTGCTGGTCTACCCCGCTCTCTTCGCACGAGCGGACCTCCTCGTGTCCGCGGTCCTGGACTCGGGGGAGTACCCGTGGGAGGGCGTGATCCTCACTGCGGGGCAGTCGCTCTCGATGCCGCCGCCCCCGAGCTACCTCCCGCTGTGGTTCGCCGCGCAGACCCCGCTCGTGCTCCTCGCGCTGGCCCTGGTCGGTCTGGTCGCGTCCGGGCTGCTGCTCGCGCGGACCGTGAGGCGAGCGACCCCCGACGACGGGGATCTCGGTGTCGGACTGTCGCTCGTGGCTGCTCAGGCGCTCCTGCTCCCGGTCATCGCCGTGCTGACCTCCGCCGTGCTCTACGACGCCACGCGTCAGGTGCTCTTCGTGCAGCCTGCGCTCGCCACCGCGGCGACGATGGGGGCGTGGCTGATCGCGCGGCGCACCGCCGACCGCCGATGGCTGCGGGGTGGCCTCTTCCTTGCCGTCGTGCTCGGGATGGTGGTCCCCACGGCCAGCCACGCGCGGCTCTTCCCCTACGACTACGTCTGGTTCAACGCCGCGGCGGCAATGCGCCCCATCGATGGCTCGTGGATGACGGAGTACTGGCGCGTCAGCGCCCGTGAGCTCGTGGCGCACATGCCTGAGGGCGGTTTCCCCAGCTGTCGGCCGTGGTCGCCCGATCGGCTGATCATCTCGTGCGAGACGCAGCCCCAGTACAACGTCTACTGGGAGACGCGTGGGGAGGCCGAGCCGGAGACCGTGATGGGGCCGGGCGAGTACTTCCTCGCTGAGGTGAACCGGTATGGGTCGACCGTGCCCGACGGGTGCTCGGCCGTCCACGAGGTGACCCGCCCGCTCTTCGGCCAGGACGTGCTCATGAGCGCCGTGTCGCGCTGCAGCATCCCCCTGCTCCCGTATCCCGAAGGTGGGATCTCGTCCGCCGACGGCGCCGCCCGGGGCTACGCCATCACCGGATGGGTGCCTCCCGTGGGCGACCCGGTGCGGTCCTATCGCGTTCCCGCGACGGTGGCCTTCGTGCTGCCCACCGACGATCGCGCGACCGACCTTCGGCTGAGCCTGCGGCTCCGGTCCGCCGAGACCGTCGCGGAGCCGATCACCGCCGTCGTCCGCGTGAACGGGTCACCCGTGGCCGAGCGGCGGGTCTCGCCATCGACCAGCGGGCTCGTCGTCACGGTGCCGGCCGCGGTCGCGGACACGTTCGGTGACGGGCGGGTCTACGTCGAGATCTCCCTGCTGACTGGAGGTCGCTCAGGTGATCGCCGGCTCCTGTCGTTCGACCTGTCGCGTCTCACGGCGCAGGCCTGCCGAGCCTCCTGCTGACGTGGATGGCACCGTCCGTGGTGGTGTCGCGTCCCACGTCAGACCAGGTCGAGATGAGCCCAAAGAGATCAACCAGACCGCCAACATGTCCCTGGTCGAATGGGCTGAC
Source organism: Micrococcales bacterium (assembly GCA_024641605.1). Taxonomy (GTDB): domain Bacteria; phylum Actinomycetota; class Actinomycetes; order S36-B12; family CAIYMF01; genus Longivirga. The sequence continues at coordinate 9,621 of JAHECT010000048.1, read as the reverse complement.
CACATCGCGATTTCAGGCGATGCGCCGACGCTCTACTGGCCCGAGCGACTCGCGAGCAAGCAACCGCCTGAACTAGGCGCGGAGCTCCGCTCAGACCTCCTCGACCTGTGCGAGCAGCTGCGCTGCGGCGCTGTGCAGGTCGACCGACACCTGGTTCAGCACCTCCTGCCCGACGGCCGGGCTCTGGCTCGCGGCGAACGTCGCGAGGTCCTCGAGCCGCTCGGCGAAGCGAAGCCACGCCGCGCGCCGGTGCGGCAGCAGGAAGCTCGCACGATAGGGCAGCTGGAAGTTGGCGCCTGCTGTGACGACCGGGTGGTCGGCACCGACGGGCAGCCGGGCCAGCAGCAGGCCGAGCGGCTCGATCGCCTGGAACATCAGGTCGACCGCCGTGCCCGCGAGCACCTCGCGCTGCCTGGGCGTCTCGTGCCCGAAGGCGAAGTAGCGGGCGATCATCTGTAGCAGCAACTCGTAGACGGCGTTGAACAGGTCCGAGCAGGCGCCCGTCGCCGGGTCGGTGATGTAGACAGGCGGCTCGATGCCCTCGACGGCTCGCATGCCGGCAGACACGACGGGATGGACCGGATCGAATGTCGGGTCCTCGGCGAGTGCCGCGAGGTAGTCGTCGCGCACGGCGAGGAACCGGCCGTAGTGCGCGTCGGTCCAGTCGCCGGTAGCGCCCTCCCCCTGTTCGACGATGAGCTCGATCGCTGCCTCGGCCTGGGCGACATCGGTGATCGGGCCGAGGCTGGGCCAGCCGAACACCGACGCGTCGGTCTGATGGAACGCAGGTCCGATGAACAGGCGATCCTCACCGATCTTCTCAGCGAGGTTCGCGAGGCCGCGGGCGCACGAGCGGTAGAGGTGGCCGACGGTCGCGAACTCCTGGCCGCGCGGCACGATCTCTTCGGCGTTCATGGGAGTGAGCGCGGGGCCGACGGGGACGAAGCCATCGCCGTCGGCGCTGTCGACGTCCTGCGGTCGCTCGAGGTACATGAAGTGCTGCAGCGAGACCTCGCCGAACGGCAGCAGCGCGAGCTGCACCCCCGGCGGGTAGCCCATCGCCTGGTGCGGCAGATGCGGCCGGCTCACGAACGGCGCGGATCCGACGGCCGCCAGCAGGTTCTGCACCACCGCCCAGTGCAGCATCTCCTCGCCGGCGATCCGCAGGATGACCTTGCGCCAGCGCTCCACGCGTTCGGCCTGCGCATCGGTCAGCCCGTCGGCCGCCGTCTTGAGGCTGAAAGCGGCGTAGAGGTACTGGCACATCAGCGCGTGCTCGAGCTCGGCCCCCTGCGACAGCAGGTAGGTCAGCTCCTTGCGGTTCTCGACGGTGATGTCCGGCTCAGCACCCACGGGCCGACGGTAGACCCGCTTGTGGGCCTCGCGTGAGCCTTCACCGGTGATCGCCCGCTCGTCTGTGAGGAGCCGACCGGTGGACGTACGCCGATCCCTGTCTCTCTGGGTTCCGTCGGACCCAGCACGGGCCCACCAGACTTCGGCGTCAGCTGGACAGCGCAGTCCGGACTGACGGACGCGCCGGATGCGATGGCACCGCCGGCCCACGGTCGGACGGGTGGGCCGCCTGGGGATCGAACCCAGAACCCGCGGATTAAAAGTCCGCTGCTCTGCCGGTTGAGCTAACGGCCCGGGACAGGGCCCGGCGAGGTCGTCGGAGAGATGCCCTGTGCGGGTCGAGTGTAGGGGCGCACAGAGGCCGTCCCGCCGGCATGCGGCGTGTACGGGCCCGGCCAATGGCCCGCGCCCTGTGCCGGGGTGCCGTAGGGTCGCGACCCATGCCGGCCCATCGTGCATGGAGCGTCGCCGGCGTCACCTTCCTCGTGCTGCTGGCCGCCGCGGCGTTCCGGTCCTCGATCGGGGTCATGCTCGAGCCGATCGAGTCGGATCTGGGCTGGACCCGGGCGCAGACATCGCTGGCTGCGTCGCTCAACCTCATCGTCTACGGCCTCTCGGCCCCGTTCGCAGCGGCGATCATCGAACGCGTCGGCATCCGGCGGGTAGCGGCGGTCGCGCTCACGCTCATCGCGAGCGGCTCGGCGTTGACCGTGGTGATGACGGCCCCCTGGCAGCTCTACCTGCTGTGGGGGGTGGTCATCGGGGTCGGGACGGGCTCCATCGCGCTGGTGTTCGGCTCGATCGTCGTCAACCGGTGGTTCGTCAGCCATCGTGGCCTGGTGCTGGGCGGGCTGGGAGCCGCCTGGGCCACCGGACAGGTGCTGCTGCTCCCCATTCTCGCCGCGATCACCCAGCACCGGGGCTGGCAGGCGACGGCCCTCACCGTGAGCGTCCTAGCACTGGCGTTGATCCCGCTCGTGCTCGTGGTCCTGCGCGACCGTCCTAGTGACGTGGGTCTGACCCCGCTGGGCGCCGGGCCGGACTGGGTCGCAGACGCCCCGGTCGAGTCCTCCGGGATCCCCGACGCCCTCGCCGGGGCGGTGCGCGTCCTGCGCCGCGCCGCGCCCACTCGGGCCTTCGTGTTCCTGGCTGGGACGTTCTTCATCTGCGGCTGGACCACGAACGGGATCATCAGCACCCACTTCGTGCCCGCGGCGCACGACCACGGTCTCCCGACCACGACGGCGGCGTCGCTCCTCGCCGTCGTCGGGCTCTTCGACATCGTCGGGACGCTGGGCTCTGGATGGCTCACCGACAGGATCGATCCCCGTGTCCTGCTGGCGGTCTACTACGCCCTGCGCGGCGTGGCGCTGCTGGCGGTGCCCACGTTCCTCGGCCCTGACGTCGAGCCGCCGCTCTTGGCGATCATCGTGCTCTTCGGTCTCGACTGGGTGGCGACGGTGCCGCCGACTGTCGCGCTGTGCCGGGAGAACTTCGGCGTCGAGCGGGCAGGGATCGTGTTCGGGTGGGTGTTCGCGGCCCACATGGTCGGCGGGGGGATCGCCGCCATCGTGAGCGGCGCACTGCGGACCGTCCAGGGCGACTACACGTCCGCGTGGCTGGTGGCGGGAGCGCTCGCGGTCGTTGCGGCCGTGGCAGCTCCCTTGATCCCCCGGGGGGAACGGACGGTCGGGCTCGTCGCGCACTGACGCCGCTGTGCGTCGTCAGTGCGCGAGGCGGAGGGCAGTGGCCCGGACATCATCCCGCCGCTGCGGCCGCCTCCAATGCGGCGATGTCGATCCGGGTCATGTCCATCATCGCGGCGAACACGCGGGCGGCCACCTCGCGGTCGGCGCTGGTCGTGAGGTCGATGAGGATGCGCGGCGTGATCTGCCACGAGAAGCCCCAGGCGTCCTTGCACCAGCCGCAGGCGCTCTCCGCCCCGCCGTTGCCCACGATCGCGTCCCAGTAGCGGTCGGTCTCCTCCTGGTCGTCGGTGAGAACCACGAAGCTGACCGACTCGTTGGGCGTGAAGTTGGGCCCGCCGTTGAGGCCGACGAACGGGCGCCCGAGGAGGGTGAACTCGACCGTCAGCTCGTCGCCTCCCTGCCCGCCGGGGTAGTCACCGGGGGCACGGTTGACGTTCGCGACGCTGCTGTCGGGGAAGGTCGCGGCGTAGAACTCGGCTGCCTTGCGGGCCTCGCCGTGGTCGAACCAGAGACAGGTGCTGAAGTCGGGCATGGCCTTCTCCTCGGCGTTTGGACCCGGCGCCGCGGGAATGGCGTCGCCTCGCCGAGCATGGGCCTGATCGAGGGGGGTGTCCAGCGGCTCTCCCGGGCTCGGGCTGCTCGACCGAGGCGACCACCGATGCGGTCGCTGCCCTCTCGGCCCACGACCCTGGCGACGCCCGCGACGCAGACGCGGGCGGGATCGGAGCCCGTCGTGCAGGCTCAGGCCAGTGGGACCAGGCCGATGTCGCCCACCAGCACGGTGGCCGTCTCTCCCGGTTCCGACTCGATCTGCCACTCCTGGAAGAACGCCTGGGCGCCCTCGCGGGACTCCCAGCACGCCAGTGCGTAGAAGGCGCTGCCGTCCTCGGCGTACCAGGCCCGGTGGAACCGGCAGCCGTGGGTCGCCGCCGAGCGCTGCATGTCCTGGGTGATCCAGGTGAGGCGCTTGTCGTACATCGATCGAGCCGTCTGCCCGTCGACCGTGGGCGCCTCGGCGCGGAAGAGGATCCACATGCCGTCAGAGTAGGGGCCGTCGGGTTGGGGCGCGGAGCCCCGGATGGGACACGTGGCACGTCCCGATCCAGCGCCGTGCGTTCCCGGCAGCGGCGTAGCGCCCAGGCCGGCCGCGTCTCGCCGAGCACGGGCGCCGATCGAGGAGGGTGGCCAGCAGTTCTGCGGACCGAGCGACCGGGGTGCGGGCGCCGGTCAGTGGTTCTGGAAGGCGAACCCGGCGGCGGTCAGGCGCTCGATGGACAGCGGTCGGGTCGGGTTGGCCAGCTCGCCGAGGTAGGTGAACGGCGGCCAGCCCTTCTCGGCCGCCACGGCGTCGCAGCGCTGCTGCACGGTCGCGGGCACCTCGGCACCGGCGAGGTTGAAGACGCCGACCATGCGGGTCTCCAGCGCGTGGGCCAGCGCCTGCGCCACCTCGCGCACCTCGGTCCGATAGAGGAGCGCGTCGGCCTCGAAGGGCAGACGGCCGCCGAGCTTGTCGACGACCATCTGCAGCTGCGCCTCGACCGGCGGGTCGCCGTCGCTGTAGATCTCCACGCAGCGGAAGATGCACGCCTGCTCGGGCAGGCCCTCGAGGTAGACGCGCTCCATGAGCTGGAAGTTGCGGGGGCTGGCCAGGGTCGGCTCGGCCAGCGGGCCGTCCTCGGTGATGACGTCGCGGTCGTTCTGCGCGGCGCCGTAGACCGAGATCGACGACATCGCGACGACGGGACCGCTCATCCCTGCCTGCTGCGCCCCCGCGACGATGGACTCGGCGGTGTCGACCAGCACGGCCCGGTAGACGCGCTCACGCTCCTCCTCGTCGAACAGGGCGGGAGGACCGGCGGAGACGACGACGCCGTCGACCTGGGCGAGCACCTCTGCGATGGCATCGCGGTCGGCTCCGCGCAGCACACGGACCTCGTCGAAGTGCTCGGTGAGCCCCGCGACCTTCTCCGGTGTCGTCGTGCTGCCGATGACCTGGTGGCCCCGCTCGCGCAGGGCACGGGCCAACTCACGACCGGCGAGGCCGGCTCCCAGGATGAAGTAGCGCATGGGCGCTGAACCTAGGGCATGCCCGTTCCCAGGCGTTCCGGGGGCTGCCCCGGCCCTGCCCGGCCGAGCCGGGATCGGCTCAGATGTCGGCGAGGCTCGGGTCGGTCAGCAGCGGGGCGATCGCCTTCATGCCCCGGCCGAGGAACGCGCTCGGGGTGTTGTCCTTGATGACCTGGACGATGGCGGCCTCGTCGATGGGGGTGTCCTCGCCGAAGCGCTCCATGAGGATCTTGTTGAGCCCGTCGCGCGTGTTGCTCCGGAAGAGACGCGGCGTCGCGTCGATGCTCTTGTGGTAGATCGCCTGCGCGTTCTGCTCCCACACGAAGTTGGGCATCAGTCCATCTCCTCCTTGGCACGGTGCCGGTTTCCGAAGAGGGACGCCGGGTCCACGGTCGTGGTCGCCCTCGGGGGGTGGTGCAGGTCGCTCATGTCATGCAGCCAGTGTGACGGCTCGCTTGCTCGGAGGCAGCCGGAACAGGGCCGGCCGGATGAGGATTCCGATGGCCACGGTGATCACCGTGATGATGATGACGGTCGTCCAGCTCGTGGTCTCGCCCCGCGCCCCCGCCACGATCGCCCAGACGAGGAACCACGATCCCGACGACGCCGCGACCGTGGTGAAGCCGTGCAGGACCTGGTTCTGAGTCCTCAGCAGGGCGCCGAAGAACATCATCGTGGCCGAGACGGCGAGCAGCTGCAGGAAGACCGCCGGGTCTCCGAACGCCTCGAACGCGAGGCCGATCGCGAGCAGGCTCGAGACGGACATGGGGGCGAAGTAGGGCCCGCCCCGCAGGTAGATGGGTGGCAGCGCCAGGACGGAACCGACGGCGAACGCCCAGACCCACCACCGGTCACCGGCGATCGCGATGGCGCTCACGGCCTGCCCCGCGGTCACCAGGAGGTAGAACATGAAGTCGAGCAGCCCGACGCCGTTGGCACTGGCGGAGTCCGCTGTCAGGTACCAGTTGTCCATGGTGTTCTGGGCCGCCTCGAACGCGCCGCCGGCGGAGAGCAGGCATGCCGCGATGAAGAACAGCTGCGCGTTCCACGTGACCGTCTCGAGGTAGGTCTCGTTGAGGATCACGGCCACCGCGAAAGCGAGCGGGACCAGCAGGGCGTAGACGTGGGCGGACAGAACCCACACGGCCTCGCCGCCCGAGATCTGGATCGAGGCCTTGATCCGGGAGATCGGGGGAGCGGTTGTGGTCATGGTCGGCGCTCCTGGATGTGGGGCGGCCCGAGCCGGGGCTGAAGGAGGGGTGATGCCCGGCCCGGGCCGCCCGTCGGTCACGACGAGGTCGAGGCGTTCGTCATCCGACTCGCGGCCTCGCCGGCCGTCGTAGCGGCGGTCGTGAAGCCCTTGGTGATGCCGGTGGCGATCTCGGCAGTGGTGTCGGTGACGCCGTCGGCCACTGTGCCGAGCGCTGACCGGATGCCGTGAACGAGCTGGCGGTGACCCTCGCGCGCGGTCTCCATCGCCTCGTCGGAGACGCCCAGCGACTTGAGGATGCTGAGCGGGATCTCCGCTGCGGCGAGCGCGGTGGTCTCGATGGCGCCGATGCCGGTCTGGACCGCGCCCTTCATGGACTCGGTGCCGTTGTGCGCCGTGGTGGTGGGTGCCTTGGTGCTGCTGACCTTGCTCATGATGTGCCCTCTCTCGCTGGTCCGGGCTGCGTGTCGGTCGGCTAGCGCTAACCCGTTCCTACACTGTTCAGTGAACGCTTGTCTACCATGACACAGCAGCAACTCGACGTTGTCGTTGTTGGAAAAGTCTGAGTCATTGACCGTCGAACGTTCCTGCTCCATGATCCGGACAGGAACGGTTGTTCAGATCTAGTCTCGGAGCAGACCGCACGTCGGCACGGGAGACGGGCGGCTCGACCCAGCCCGGGGGTCGGGCGGTTCGTGGTCCCAGCGGTCGCCCGACCAGGAGGGGAAGAATCATGGGCACTATCACCGGGCGCTCAGCCCAGGCCTTGCGCGCAGTCCGTGAGACGGTCACCGCCGTTTCGACCAAGCCGAGGATCAGCAGGACGCCGATCTGGCCGGACTACTTCGCCCGGCTGGGTCAGCCGGACGCCGCCAACTGGCAGTACCAGGGGTACCTGCGGGACACGGCGCGGGTGTGGCGGGCGTACTACTCGCTGATGATCGGGCACCCCAAGGTGAGCTACCTGGGGATGCGCCACTTCTACCGCAGCCTGGCGTACCGGATCTCCAACGAGGAGACCGGTGACCACCTGGCCCCGTTCATGACCCTCGTGACGCCGGTCGGGATGGCGCTGACGCCGTTCGCCTCCCTGGCCGCGGTCGCGATCATGCCGCCGTACCTGCGCAAGGTGAAGAAGACCGAGATCCCGCCGCTGTTTCGCCCGTTCAACCTCATGGGCTGGTCCAACTACAACATCATGCTCGTGACGATGTTCACGATGCACAGCTACAAGCAGCACCTGCTCGACTGGAGCCCGGACCACGCGCTCAAGCACTCCTCGAAGGTGTTCTGGCACGACTTCTTCCAGACCCACCTCCCCGAGGGGCACCACGAGACCCGCCAGTACGGCGTCATGAAGGACGGCGTGCTCAAGGGTGAGATCCCCGAGGAGTCCTTCGTCATCAAGCCGACCAAGGGCGGTGCCGGCCAGTACCTGCGTATCTGGGAGTGGGACCCCGAGGCGCGCCTCTACCACTGCAACGACAAGGAGCGCGCCGAGGACGAGCCGGCGACCTGCACGCCGGAGGAGCTGCGCACCTGGATCCTGGCCCAGTACCGCAACGCAGTCATCGAGCGCTTCGAGCGGATGCGGGCCCCGTTCCCGGTCAGCAGCTTCCGGGTGATGACCCTCAACATCGACGGCAACGCCGAGCTCATCGCGGCGGTCTTCCTCCCCGCGGACGAGGGTTCGAACTCCACGGCGTACTTCGACCTGGACACCCACCTGGTCAACTACGAGGACTCCACGGTGGGCCAGCCGATCCGTCCGCAGAGCGAGGGCCGCTGGACAGGGATCGAGGTCCCCGAGCTCGACGACGTGATCGAGACCTGCATCGGGCTGCACAACGAGCTGCCCGCCCACGTCGAGGTGAGCTGGGACGTGCTGCTCACCGACGACGGGCCGGTCTACCTCGAGGGCAACATCTTCCCGCCCGGGTGCGACTACAAGCTGACCGTGTTCAAGAAGTGGGAGAATTTCACCTACCTGAGGGACCGGTTGCTCGCCTTCAGGCCATGACTTCCAGGAGGCTGCCATCAACGAGGTGACTCGATGGTGACGCGCGCCGAGCAGAAGGCGCTGACGCGCGGCGCGCTCATCGACTCCGTTCTCCGCATCATCGGCGGCGGTGCGAACTTCGCCTCGATCAGCCTCCGCGAGGTGACGAAGGCGGCGGGCCTGGTGCCCGCCTCCTTCTACCGGCACTTCGACGACATGGACGGGCTCGGGCTCGCGGTGGTCGACGAGCTCGGGCTCGACCTGCGTCGGCTCATGCGCGGGACCGTGGACACCGACCTCCCCCTCGAGGAGGTCGTGCGCGGTCTCGCGTACGGCTACGAGACCTACGTCCACGGCGCGGCTCACCTGGTCCAGTTCGTGAACCAGGCCCGCACCGGGGGGTCGCCGCGGGTGCGCGCCGCCATCGCCCACGAGCTGGACTTCTTCATCTCGCGGGTGGCGGGCTCCCTCCCCGACCTCGTCCCGGGCCTGCGGCCGGGGGACCGCCAGACGGTGGCCGAGCTGCTCCTGGCCGTCCTGCTCGAGAGCACGACCGAGCTGCTGGCCACGCCGGAGGAGGACGAGGCGCGCCTCGAGGAGCTGCGCGACGCGCTCAGCGCGCGGCTCATGATCGTGCTCCTCGGCGCCCAGTCCCTCGCGCACCCGGTGCGGGGCGGTGCCTCCGGCTCTCCCGTGCGGGCGGTGAAGCGCGCATGAGCCTCGCCGACGACGTGCGCGCCTACGCCGAGCTCGTCACGACCTCTTTCGACAACGCGATGTCGACGGTCGAGACCGTGCACCAGGGCGTCGCGGAGATGGTCCTCGGCGTGCTGGGCGAGGCAGGGCTGCCGTCCGACGCGACCTCGGGGATCGCCGACCGGCACCGGCGTACGCTGCGGACCGTGTACGGAGCGATCTGCGCGGCCAACCACGAGCTCGGGGACCTGGTCGTCGTCCAGATGGACAACCTCAGCTCCTTCGCCGACCGCATCGGCCTGCCCTTCCCGGACAGTCCCGCGGAGGAGATCGACGCCGCGGTGTCGAGCCTGCCCCGCCGCCGGTCCACCACGTGACCGGGGAGCCGACTTCGCAGGACCCCACCGCGTCGCCGGGCCGACGCTGGCTGCGCGTGGTCCCGGGGGCCGCCCTCGTCCTCCTGGCGGTGGTGGAGGCGGTGCGCACCTGGGACGCGCTGCTCGCGAACCACCCGGCGTACCCGCTCGCCCTGCTCCTGGCTCTCGCGGTCGGCGCCTGGCTCGTGGTCAGCGGCCTGCGGCCGCGTG
>JAHECT010000047.1 GCA_024641605.1 Micrococcales bacterium | reverse complement strand
AGGCGACCCTCATCCAATAGAGCCGTACACAGGCTCCCCTCACCGAGGACACTTCCCGCGTGACGCTGCCGACGTTCGAGCCCGGGACGCCGGTCGTGCCCGTCGTCGCGCCGGGCCACGGGCTCGCGCTCGCCTGGGGATCGTCCACCTGGGCCACCCGTACGCCGGACCCGGTCGGCACGCTCGCGCAGCTCGAGGCGTCCCACCCGAGATGGGTCTGGTGGCGCGCACGCGACACGGCGACCGGCTGGATCGCCGCCGGGCTGCGCCCGCGCTCCTGCTGGGACCTCGGGGCCGTGGGCCGGCTCGTGCACGGCCTCGACCGCGACGACCCGGCGGCCACCTGGGCCGCTGCCCACGGGCTCCCCCTCCCGGACCCGGCCGAGGGCGCCCTCACGCTGCTCGACCTCGAGGGCGAGGGCCCCGAGCCCGTTCGCGCGGACGGTCAGCTCAGCCGCGAGTGGCTGCGCGAGGGCTGGTGCTCGGACCTGGAGTCCGCGCAGCGGTGGGCCGGGCTCGCCCTGCAGGTCCACATCCGCCAGTCCGCGGAGGTCGCCCGCCTGCCGGACGCCCGCCCCGCCCCGAGTACGCCGAGCCTGCCGCATCTGACCGCCCTGTCGGAGTCGATGGCCGCGCTGCTCGCGGTCGAGCTCGAGCACGACGGGCTCGCGATCGACCGGGACGTCCTCGAGGCCTTCCTCACCGCGACCGTCGGCCCGCGTCCGCGCTCCGACGCCGACGAGGTCGCCTCTCGCCGCGCCCGAGACGAGCTGGTCTGGCGCCACTTCGGCGGCGATCCGATGGACCTGCGCAACCCCGCCACCGTCCGCGACCTCCTCGCCCGCCACGGCATCGCCGTGCCCGACACGCGGTCCTGGCGGCTGGAGGCCTACGCCGCCGACTCCCCCGGCGTCGCGGCGCTGCTGACGTGGCGAAAGACCGAGCGGATCGCCACGACGTACGGCTGGTCCTGGGTCGAGCGCGACATCGCCGGGGACGACCGCTTGCGCGGGCAGTGGTCGGCCGCCGAGGGCGCCGGTCGCATGACGGCCTCGGCCGGCCTGCACAACATGCCCACCGAGCTGCGGCCGGCCGTGCGGCCACCTGCCGGGCGGGTCCTGGTGCGCGCCGACCTCGGTCAGATCGAGCCGCGGGTGCTCGCGGCGGTGTCCGGGGACCGGGCCCTCGCCGCCGCTGCAGGCGAGGACGACATGTACGCCCCGGTCGCCGCGGCGCTGCGGAGCGACCGGGCCACGGCGAAGGTCGCGGTCCTGGCGGCCATGTACGGCCAGACCTCTGGGCCGGCCGGCGAGGCGCTGCGCGACATGGAGCGCGCCTACCCCGTCGCGATGGCCTACCTGCGCGAGGCGGAGGCGCACGGCCGTCGCGGAGCCGACCTGCGCACCTACGGCGGGCGGCTGCTGCGCCTGTCCCACCTCGCCGACAGGCTGGCCCGGTCCGGTGGCGCGGACTCGACCCTGGCCCACTCCTACGGCCGGTTCGCCCGCAACGCGATGGTCCAGGGCGCGGCGGCCGAGCTGTTCAAGGCCTGGGCTGCCACGGTCCGCGCGGGTCTCGCCGACAGCGACGCCCGCATCGTCCTGTGCCTGCATGACGAGCTGCTCGTCGAGTGCCGCGCCGACGATGCCGACCGGGTCAGCGGGGTCGTGATCGAGGGGCTGGCGCGCACGGCGTCCTGGTGGGCGGGTGGTTCCGCCGTCCGGTTCGTCGCCGACGTGGCGACCGTGCGGGACTGGTCGCAGGCCCACTGACGACCGGGTCGCCGTGCTGCGCGACCCTCAGGGGTTGGTCAGGACCAGCTTGCCCACGACGTCACCGGACGCGAGCCGCTCGAAGGCGGTGCGCGCCTCGCGCAGCGGCACGACCTCGTCGATCGTCGGCCGTACGCCGGTGCGCACAAGCAGGTCGACCATGGCCAGGAGCTCCTCTCGCGTCCCCATCGTCGAACCGACGACAACGAGCTGCAGGAAGTACACGCGGTTGAGCTCGGCGGGCGGGTTGAACCCCGTCGTGGCGCCGGAGACGACGATGGTGCCGCCGGGCCGCAGCGACCGCAGCGAGTGGCCCCACGTCGCCTCGCCGACCGTCTCCATCACCGCGTCGACCTTGCCGGGCAGGCGGGCACCCGACTCGAAGACCTCGTGCGCGCCCAGCTCCCGGGCCCGTGCGCGCTTGCTCTCATCCCGCGAGGTCACCCAGACCTGGAAGCCGAGCGCGCGGCCGAGCTGGATCGCGGCGGTCGCCACGCCCCCGCCGGCGCCCTGGACGAGGACGGTGTCACCCGGTCGCAGACCGGACTTCGTGGCGAGCATGCGGTACGCCGTCAACCATGCCGTGGGCAGGCAAGCGGCCTCCTCGAACGTGAGCTCGGCAGGCTTGGGGACGACGTTGCGCGCCGGGACCGCGACGGTCTCCGCGAGCGTGCCCGGGTGCAGCTCGGAGAGCAGGGTGCGCCGCGGGTCGAGGGTCTCGTCACCACCGCCCGCGGCAGGATCGCCGATCACCTCGTGCACGATCACCGGCGTGCCGTCGTCGAGCACGCCCGCGGCGTCGCCCCCGAGGATCATCGGGAGCTGCTCGGCGCGCAGCCCGACACCGCGCAGGCTCCAGAGGTCGTGGTGGTTGAGCGCAGCGGCCCGCACGTGCACCCGGACCCAGCCTTCGGGGACGACGGTGTCGGGCACGTCGCCGAGGGTCAGCCCCGCGAGCGGGTCGGCCGGGTCGAACGAGGTGACGGTGACCGCGAACATGATCCGACGCTACCCGGGTGGTCGTAGGCAGCCCGCCCGGGTCGGTCGTGACATGCTCACGGCCATGAGCGAGCAGGAGCCGTGGTTCCTCAACGAACGACTGGGCGGCTGGATCCTCATCGTCACCGCCGGCTTCCTCGGCAGCATCAGCGGGCTGCTGGCCTTCGTCGTGGTCATCACGGCGGCGCTGGACGCCTCGGGGCGCACGAGCGCCTCGGGCGCGCTCGTGCTGCTCGCGATGGGCCTGCCGCTCGCCACCGCGGTCGCGTATCTCGGGTTCCGTCGGCTGGGAGTGACCACGAATCCCCGCCGCATCTTCCTCGGGCTCATCACCGCCCTCGTCGGCTTCACGCTGCCCTGGTTCCTCACCTACGTCCTCGGCCTCCTGCTCGGGTGATGGCGCCGCCATGACGCGCGACGTGCGGATCAGGAACGAGGCGCCGGATGACCGTGCGGAGGTGCTGGCCGTCATCGGGGCCGCGTTCGGGACCGAGCCCGAGGTCGTGGCGCTGTGGGACGAGCTGCGCGAGATCGCCGGGACGCAGTCCCTCGTCGCCGTCGACGGCGCTGGCGACGAGGTGGTCGGACACGTGGGGCTCACGCCCGCCTGGGTGGACGCGCCGGACCGGACGGTCGAGGTGCTCGTGCTCAGCCCGCTCAGCGTGCGCCCGGACCGCCAGGGCGTCGGCATCGGCGCCGCCCTGGTGTCCGCGGCCCACGCCCGTGCCGATGAGCTGGGATCCCCCGCGCTCTTCCTCGAGGGCGACCCGGCGTACTACTCCCGGCACGGCTTCCGTCCTGCCCGCGGCCTCGGCTTCACGGCGCCGTCGGTGCGCATCCCCGGTGCGGCCTTCCAGGTGATGCTGCTCGGTGCGTACGAGCCGTCCGTCGCGGGCGCGCTGGTCTATCCCGACGTGTTCTGGCGCCACGACGCCGTCGGACTGCGCGGCGAGGCGCTCGACCGGTTCACCGACGACTGAGCGCACCGGGGCTCAGGGTCGGACGACGCCGTCGGCCTGTGCCGCGGTCGCCACCGCGCTCGCCACGGCCGGCACCAGGCGTGCGTCGAACGGGTCCGGGACGATGCGCTCGGGTCCGCGGCCGTCGGCGGCCAGACCGGCGATGGCGCGGGCGGCCGCCAGCTTCATCCCCTCGGTGATCGACGTGGCCGCGGCGTCGAGGGCACCGCGGAAGATGCCCGGGAAGGCCAGCACGTTGTTGATCTGGTTGGGGAAGTCGCTGCGGCCCGTCGCGACAACCGCCGCACCCGCGGCGTGCGCGACGTCGGGATGGATCTCGGGGATCGGGTTGGCCAGCGAGAACACGATCGCGTGGGGCGCCATGGCCGCCACCGCCTCCTGCTCGATCGTCCCTCCGGACACGCCCACGAACACGTCGGCACCCACCATCGCCTGCCTGAGCGAACCGGCGAGTCCAGCGCGGTTCGTGCGCTGGGCGACCTCGCGCTTGGCCTCGCTGAGATCCTCGCGGCCCGTGTGGACCACCCCCTGACGGTCGCACACCGCGATGTCCCCGACGCCCGCCGCGAGCAGCATGGCTGCGATGGCGATGCCCGCCGCGCCCGCCCCGCTCACCACGACGCGCAGGTCCGCGAGCGGGCGCCCCACCACGGCGGCGGCGTTGGTCAGTGCGGCCGTCACCACGACGGCGGTCCCGTGCTGGTCGTCGTGGAAGACCGGGATGTCGAGCAGCGACTGGAGCCGCCGCTCGATCTCGAAGCACCGGGGCGCGCTGATGTCCTCCAGGTTGATTCCGCCGTACGCCGGTGCCAGGCGCACGACGGTGTCGACGATCTCGTCGACGTCGGTGGTGCCCAGGCAGATCGGTACGCAGTCGATGCCGGCGAACTCCTTGAACAGCAGCGACTTCCCCTCCATGACCGGCAGGGCCGCCTCGGGCCCGATGTCGCCGAGCCCGAGGACCGCGGTGCCGTCGGTGACGATCAGGATCGCGTTGGCCCGCCAGGTGTAGCGCCACACGAGCGAGGGGTCGAGGGCGATCGCCTGGGACACCCGGCCCACTCCCGGCGTGTAGGCGAGCGCGAGCCCGGCGTTGTCGCGCACGCGCACGGTCGGACGCACCTCGACCTTCCCGTGCTCGTGCAGCGGGAACGCCGGGTCCTCCCCGTAGGGGGACGTGTAGTCGGTCACGGTCGGTTCGTCGGACACGGAGGGTCCTCACGGCAGCGATGATCACGGGATGCCCGAACCTGAGCGGGAGCGCCCGGGTCGCGCTCCACCGCGCAGCGGCGGTGCGGGGATCACCCGCAGCGCGATCGTCGCACAGATCTCAGAAGCGTCGGGGCCGAGGGGCGTAGCGCAGCAGCACTCTGGCGAGCACGCAGGAGTCCGGGACCGGGCCGAAGAGCCGGGAGTCGTCGCTGGCCGCGGGGTTGTCGCCCTCGACCCACCACCCGTCGGGCGTGCGCCGCACGAGCCGCTTCACCACGAGCAGCCCCGGACGGTCCGGCCGGCGGACCACCACGATCCCCCCGGGCCGCAGACGCCCGACGGAGGTTGAGTCGCGGAGACGGGCGCAGAGCAGCCAGTCGCCCTCGACGAGCGTGGGGCTCATCGAGGCACCGGACACCGCGACCCGCCACCACCGCACGCTCACCACCGCCGCCCCTCATGGATGCCGCCCCTGCCTCGCGGCGGTAGTGTCGCAGCCAGACGTCCCTGGCCCCGCCAGGAATCCCGACCCCTCAGGAGAGCCCATGCTTCGCCGCCTGCTCGCCCCGACGACCACGGTCCACGCCCACTGCGACCTGCCGTGCGGCGTCTACGACCCCGCCCAGGCCCGACTCGAGGCCGAGTCGGTCAAGGCGTGCATCGAGAAGTACCACGCCAGCGACGACGAGGTGTTCCGCGGCCGCGCCGTGGCGATCAAGGAGGAGCGCTCCGACCTCGTCAAGCACCACCTCTGGGTGCTCTGGACCGACTACTTCAAGGCGCCCCACTTCGAGAAGTACCCGCAGCTGAGCACGCTGTTCAACGAGGCCACCAAGCTGGCCGGGGCAGGAGGCACGAAGGGCTCGGTCGACGTGGCCGTGGCCGACGCGCTGCTCGCCAAGATCGACGAGATCGCGGCGATCTTCTGGGAGACCAAGGCAGCCTGACCTGCGCGATCACCGACGCCCCCGTGCCCTGGCGCACGGGGGCGTCGTGCGTGGCGAGGACGACCGTCCCGGACACCTCCCCCGGGCGAGACGACTTTGAGACGGACCTGGGAGGGGTTGCCCATGGCTCCGGCGCCCACCCCGATCGACGATGGTCCTCCCAGTTCCGGCGTCAGCCCTTGGAGGTCCGCATGACGATCGTCGCCGACTCGCCTGTCCGCCTCGCCGTCGGACCGTCGCTGGAACAGGTGATGACCCGCCTGAACGAGCTCCTGGTCGACCGCTCGGGCTCCGCCACCTGGTGGGCCGCGATGGCCTCCCGCGTCGAGACCCTGTCGCGCTCCCTCTGGGAGTACCGCGGCTCGGGTGAGCTCCACGCCGAGATCACCACCGACGAGCCGCGCCTCGTGCCGGCCGTCGCCCGGCTCGAGGCCGAGCACGAGATGCTCACCTCCGAGCTCACGGGCCTGCGCAGCCTGATCTCCAAGCACGCTGGCGACCGCGGCTCCGTCGCGGTCATCGTGGCTCGCAGCACCGAGGTGATCGCCCTGATCCGGGCCCACCAGCGGCGCTCGCGCGAGGTCGTCCACGAGGCCTGGTCCGTCGACCTCGGAGGCGGCGAGTAGCCACCCTCCTCGCGTCTGCTGGGATGGGGGCATGGACGCCCCCTTCCCGGGCCGGATCCGTCCGGCCGCGCCCGGCGACGTGCCGGAGATCCTCTCGCTGATCCACGAGCTCGCCGACTACGAGCGCAGCCTGCACGAGGTCCGCACGACCGTGGACCAGCTCACCGCGCTCCTCTTCGGGGGCGTCCTCGACGGCGTCGAGGCCACCACCCCGTCCGGGCGGCCGGCCGCCTACGCGCACGTGGTCGAGCACCCGGACCCTGCGCGCGGGACCTCGCTCGGCGGCGTCGCGCTGTGGTTCCTCAACACCTCCACGTGGACGGGCACCCACGGGATCTACCTCGAGGACCTGTACGTGCGCCCGCACCTGCGCGGCCTGGGGTACGGCCGCCGGCTCCTCGCCACGCTCGCCGGGGTGTGCCGCACCCGGGGCTACGCCCGTCTCGAGTGGTGGGTGCTCGACTGGAACGAGCCGGCCCTGGGCTTCTACGGCTCCATCGGGGCCGTCCCCATGGACGAGTGGACCGTCCACCGCCTGACGGGCGACGCGCTCGAGGCGCTCGCCGGTGGGGCCGACCCCGCGACGCGATCGACCGCCGCGGACTAGCCTCTCGACCGTGAGCGCACCGATCCGGCTGAGCATCCCCGCGTCCCCCGCCTGGGTGGTGCTCGTGCGCACCGCCGCGTCCGCGTGCTGTGCCCGCCTGGACTTCCCGGTCGACCGGCTCGAGGACGTGCGCCTCGCCGTCGACGAGGTGGCGACGCTGCTCGTCGCCGACGCGGAGCCCGAGGCCGAGCTCGTCTGCGAGCTCACCCCCTTCGACGACGGACGCCTCGAGGTGCGGATGTCGGCCGCGACGACGACCCGCCGGCTGCCGCCCGCGGACTCGTTCGCGTGGGCCGTCCTGACCGCGCTGGTCGACGATGTCACCACGCAGGTCGACGCGACCCGGACGACCGTGGTGCTGCGCACCTCCGCGTCCGCACCGGTGGACGCATGACCGGAGTGGTCCCCGAGCAGGACGCGGTCGGCGATCGGGTCCCCGAGCCACGGTCGACGTCGCGGTGGGGGGACAGCCAGCGCGTCCGGGAGCGCGAGCTGATCTCGGTGCTCGCCTCGACGTCGACCGAGGAGCCCGCCCACGCCCGGGCCCGGGACGAGCTGGTCACGATGCACCTGCCTCTCGTTCAGTTCCTCGCCCGGCGGTTCCGCGACCGGGGGGAGCCGCTGGACGACCTCATCCAGGTGGGCACGATCGGGCTCATCAAGGCCGTCGACCGGTTCGACCCCGATCGCGGGGTCGAGCTCTCGACGTACGCGACCCCCACCATCGTGGGCGAGATCAAGCGGCACTTCCGGGACAAGGGCTGGGCGATCCGCGTGCCGCGCCGGCTGCAGGAGCTGCGGATGTCGATCGGGCAGGCGACGGCCGAGCTCTCGCAGAGCTCCGGCCGCGCCCCGACCGTCTCCGAGCTCGCGACCCACCTCGGCATCACCGAGGACGAGGTCATCGAAGGCCTCGAGGGCGCCCTCGCCTACAGCACGACGAGCCTCGACAGCCCCGTCGGCGGCGGCCACGACGACGACGCCCCGGTGCTCGCCGACACGCTCGGCTCCGACGTCGACGACTTCGCGGCCGTGGAGTACCGCGAGTCGCTGCGCCCGCTGCTCGCCGCGCTGCCGCCGCGGGAGAAGCGGATCCTCGTGCTGCGGTTCTTCCACGGCATGACGCAGAGCCAGATCGCCGAGGAGATCGGGATCTCGCAGATGCACGTGTCCCGGCTGCTGTCGCGGACCCTCGCGCAGCTGCGGGCCGGGCTCCAGGACTGACCGGGGTCAGGCGTCCAGCGCGGTCCCCACGGCGGGACTGATCACGCACGCCAGACCGACGACGCCCGTGACGAGCGCGGCGTAGCCCGGGACGTCCACCGCCGCGCCGTCCCCCTGCACGAGGGTCCAGCCGATGATGAGGGCGAAGACCTGCGCAACGCCGAAGGGGGTGCGTGCCGCGCGTCGGCGCGCCCACAGCCCGCGGGCGATCGCCCCGAGCCCGGCGGCGAACGCGAGGTAGACCACCAGCTCGACCAGCGGGGCGGCGCCGGTGTCCGGCGCGCCGATCCCGCTGATGCCCAGAGCGACGGCGTACGTCGCGAGTCCCGCGGCCTGGAGCACGGCGATGGCGACGGCCGCGACAAGGGTGCCGGGTCGAGCGGCCGGTGCGGTCTCCTCCACGGCTCCACCCTGCCAGACCCGCGTGATCGCGCTCCGACGTAGGCTCGCCCCGTGCGCGGACTGCTCATCGTCAACCCCCGGGCGACGACCACGAGCGCGCGCACGCGCGAGGTGATCGCGCACGCCCTCGCCGCCACCGTCGACCTCGACGTCGTGGACACGACCCACCGCTCCCACGCCGCCGACCTCGCCCGGCAGGCCCGCCGCGACGGGATCGACGTCGTGCTCACCCTCGGTGGCGACGGCACGGTCAACGAGGCCATCAACGGGCTGATGTCCGACGGCCCGGGACACGACGTCCCGCTTCTCGGGACCGTGCCCGGCGGCAGCGCCAACGTGTTCGCGCGCGGCCTCGGGCTGCCCGAGGACCCGGTCGAGGCCACCGGAGCGCTCATCGAGGCTCTCGAGCACAAGCACTCCCGCACCGTGGGTCTGGGGACAGTCGAGGCCGACGGGCGCACCCGCTGGTTCGCCTGCAACGCGGGGGTCGGGGTCGACGCCGAGATCATCGAGGCCATGGAGCAGCAGCGGGCCGAGGGCGCTGTGGCCTCGCCGGCCCGCTACATCGGCACGGCGGTCACCCGGTTCTTCCTCACCGAGCGACGCGAACCGGCCCTCGTCGTCGCGCGGCCCGGCGTCCCGGACGTGGACGGTGTCTTCCTCGCGGTGGTGCAGAACTCCTCCCCTTGGACCTATCTCGGGCCGATCCCCGTGGACCCCTGCCCGCGGGCGTCCTTCGACACCGGGCTGGACCTGTTCGCCCCCCGCAGCCTCGCGGTGCTCCACGCCCTCTCCCACGTCCGTCGGATGCTCACCCGTCGCCGCAGCCGCTATCCGTTCGGCGGGCTGCTCACCCTCCACGACCAGTCCGAGCTCACCGTCGTGGCGGCCCGCCCCACCCCGCTGCAGCTGGACGGCGACGCAGCCGGCCCCGTGACCGCGGTCACGTTCCGTTCCGTCCCTCGCGCCCTCACCGTCCTGGTCTGAGCACGAAGGACCCCGAAGCCGTCACGGACCGTCACGAACGAGACGGGGATCACCGCTGGCCCAGCGTCCGAAACGCTGGACATGTCCGACCTCGTATGTGAGGGTCAAGCCCTGTTGGCGGCGACGACCCGCCCCGACGACCCCCGCGTGCACCGGACTGCTCGAGGTGCGCGCGCCACGGGCTCGTGACAGCGTTCACATGGCGGCTGCGCGACCCACCACGACCACCCGGAGCCCACCGGCACCGGACACAGGAGGACTGGCATGGACTGGCGCCACAAGGCGGCCTGCCGTGACGAGGACCCCGAGCTGTTCTTCCCGATCGGCAACACCGGCCCGGCCCTCATGCAGATCGAGGAGGCCAAGGCAGTCTGCCGTCGCTGCGACGTCCTCGACGCGTGCCTGACCTGGGCCCTCGAGAGCGGCCAGGACGCCGGTGTCTGGGGCGGCATGTCCGAGGACGAGCGTCGCGCGCTCAAGCGCCGCAACGCCCGCGCCCGCGCCGCCCGCGCCGGGCTCTGACCTAGGCGAGCGGCCGCGTCCCCGAGGGGCGCGGCCGTCGTCATGCCAGGGGCGTGCGTCCCCGCAGAGGAACGCGCAGCCGCGCCCTCGTCCCGCGCCCCGACGGCCCCGGCCCCAGCACCAGCTCGCCGCCGAGCTCCTCGGTGACGAGGGTGCGCACGATGGGCAGCCCGAGCCGTCCGGTGGCGAACGGGTCGAGGTCCTCGGGGATCCCGGGGCCGGAGTCGTCCACGTCGACGACGAGCACCCCGCCCTCGAGGTGCGGGTGCAGCACGACCGAGCCGCCCCCGTGCTCGACGGCGTTCTGCAGCAGCTCCCCCAGGGCCATCGACAGGGGCGTGACGACCTCGGCCGGAAGCACCCCGAAGCTGCCCTCGCGGGTCACCGCCACGGGCGCCTCCCCGATCGCCATGTCACGGACCAGCGCCACGAGGCGGTCGGCCACCTCGTCGGCGTCGACCCGGTCGCCCGGGGTGTGGGCCAGCGACTCGTGCACGACGGCGATCGCGCCGACGCGACGGACTGCCTCGTCGAGCGCGGAACGCGCCTCCGGCGAGGCGATCCGGCGGGACTGCATCCGCAGCAGCGCCGCGACGGTCTGCAGGTTGTTCTTCACCCGGTGATGGATCTCCCGGATCGTGGCGTCCTTGCTGACCAGCGCGCGGTCCCGGCGCCGGATCTCGGTCGCGTCGCGGACCAGCACGAGCGCACCGACGCGCGCACCCGACCGCAGGATCGGGACTCCGCGCAGGGTCACCACGGCGCCGGAGTTCTCGACCTCCGCGCCGCCGGCCGCGCGCCCGGAGGCCACCACCGCGAGCGCCTCGTCGACCGGGCCGGGGCGACGGGCGAGCCGGGCGCTGGTGCGGGCCAGGTCCTCCCCCACGAGGTCGGTGGCCAGGCCCAGCCGGTGGTAGGCCGAGCGCGCGTTGGGGCTGGCGAACACGACGCGCCCGGCCGCGTCGAGACGCACGAGTCCGTCGCCCACCCTCGGCGGTGAGCCGGTGCGCGCCAGCGGCTGCGAGGGCGGGAAGGTTCCCTGGGTCAGCATGATGACGAGGTCCTCGGCCGCATCGAGGTAGGCCTGCTCCAGCCTGCCGATGGCCCGTCCGGCCAGGCTGGAGTGACGTTCCACCACGCCGAGGAACCGCCCGGCACGCACGACCGGGATCGCCTCGACCTCGGCCGGGCCCGGCTGCGAGCGCTCGGCGGCGACCGCCCGGGTCGCGGCGGCGCGGTCGAGCAGGGGGCGACGACCGCGGGCGGCGTACTGCCCGACGACGTCGTCGAAGAGGCGGGTCGGACCGGTCGTCGGGCGCACCTGGTCGGCCGCCACGAAACCGCCGCCGTGCCAGGTCGGCAGCCACAGCACGAGGTCGGCGAAGGCCAGGTCGGCGAGCAGCGTCCAGTCCGCGACGAGCGCGCGCAGGTGGTCGATGTCGGCCTCGGAGAGGTCGGTGCGCTCGCGGGCGACATCGTCGAAACGGGCCACGGCCCCACGCTAGCCCGCCTGCACGCAGGGGCCGGGACCGGCGGGTGCTGCAGCACCGTGGAGCGGGATGAGGGCCCGGATCGTTCGGCTCTATTGCATGAGGGTCGCCTTCATCGCACACGAGCGGGCGGGGGAACCGGGTCGACGGGGTGGGCGGCGGGCCGGGATGCTGGCGCGATGGTGGTCCGGGAGCACGACGACGCGGCGGGCTTCCTCGCCGACATCGAGCCCCTGCTCGTCTCCGACCCCGTCCGGCACAGCGTGATCGGGTCGGTCGCCACCGCGGTCGTCCAGGGCCGGGGGTACGACGAGCAGCACTGGTTCGTGATCCGCTCCAGGTCCGGCGAGGTAGTCGGGGCGGCTGTGTGGACCCCGCCGTACCCCCTCGTCGTCGGCCCCATGCCCGTCGACGCCGCCTCGGCCCTGGCGGAGGCGGTCCGGGCGGGAGGACGGCGGCCCGCCCGCGTCATCGGCCCGCCCGTGGTCGCCGGGGCCGTGGGCGACGCGTTCGGCGGGGGCACGCCGCGGATGCGCGAGCTGCTCCTGGTCCTCGACGAGCTGGTGCCGCCGGTCGGCGTGCCCGGCCTGGCCCGGCCGGCGACCGAGGACGACGTGGACCTGCTCGAGGCCTGGCTCGCGCACTTCGCCGAGGACGCGCTGCTCGCACCGCTGCCCGACGCCCGCGCGAGCGTCGAGGCCCGCCTCGCGGACACCCGGCTGTGGCTCGCGGACGGCGAGCCCGTGGCCATGGCCGGTCGCGCTCCGACGGTGCGCACCACCACGTCCTCCAGCATCCGGGTCGGACCCGTGTTCACCCGCCGCGACCGCCGCGGTCGCGGTTTCGGCTCGGCCGTGACCGCCGTCGTGACCGCTGAGGCTCGGGCCGAGGCCGACGTCGTCCTGCTCTACACCGACGCCGCCAACCCCACGAGCAACGGGGTCTACGAACGGCTCGGCTACCGCCCGGTCACCGAGGTCGTCGAGCTCGCGCTGGAGGACTGACGCCCGGGACGGAGCGGCTAGGTTTCCGTCATGACGCAGGAGCCCTCGGTCAACGCCCACGGCGGCACGCACGCGGTCCTCGCGGCCGCCGCGCACGGGATCGACACGATGTTCACGCTCTCGGGTGCGCACGTCTTCCCGCTGTACGACGCGGCGGTGGGAGGCAAGGCGGGGGCGGAGGGCGGCCCGGCCCCGATGCGTCTGGTCGACGTCCGCCACGAGCAGACGGCGGTGTTCGCGGCGGAGGGCCTGGCCAAGCTCACCCGGACCCCCGGGCTCGCGGTCGTGACGGCCGGCCCCGGGGTCACGAACGCGATCAGCGGTGTGACCACCGCGCACTTCAACGGGTCCCCGCTCGTGGTCCTCGGGGGCCGGGCGCCGGACAACCGCTGGGGGACGGGCGCGCTCCAGGAGCTCGACCAGCCGCCGCTGCTGGCGCCGGTGACCAAGCTGGCCGCCACCGTCCACCAGACCGCGGCCATCGGCACCGCGGTGTCCGACGCCGTCGCTCTGGCCGCCACCCCGCACCGCGGGCCTGTGTTCCTCGACGTCCCCATGGACGCCCTGTTCTCCTACGCCGACGTCCCCGTTCCGTCCGCCTCCGCTCCCGAGCCGACCGCGCCCGACCCCGAGGACGTCGACGAGGTCGTCCGCCTCCTGGCTGAGGCACGTCACCCGGTCCTGGTGCTCGGCGGCGACGTCTGGGCCGGCGGGGCCGAGGAGGCTGCGGTCCGCTTCGCCGAGACGACGGGCATCCCCGTGGTGCCCAACGGCATGGGGCGCGGCGTGCTCCCCGCGGGTCACCCGCTGCTCGTCACGCGGGCACGCGGGGCCGCCTTCGGCGGCGCGGACCTCGTCCTGGTCGTCGGCACGCCGCTGGACTTCCGGCTCGGCTACGGCGTGTTCGGTGGGGGCGGCGAGGCCGCGCCGGCCCAGGTCGTGCACGTCGCCGACTCCACCACGGTGGTGTCGGGCCACGCCCGGCCGACCGCCACCGTCGTGGCCGACCTCGGGCCGGCCCTCGACGCGATCCGGGTCGGCGTCGAGGGGCTGCTGCGGCGCCCGGACTACACGGACTGGGCGCGCGGGCTGCGTGAGCGCGCCGCCGCGGCGTCCGCGGCCGACGCCGCCGACCTCGCGAGCGAGCGCGACCCGATCCACCCCGCTCGCATCTACGGCGAGCTGCTCCCGCGCCTGGCCGACGATGCGGTCGTCATCGGGGACGGCGGCGACTTCGTGTCCTACGCCGGCAAGTACGTCGAGCCGGCGCGGCCGGGCGGATGGCTCGACCCGGGCCCCTACGGCTGCCTCGGGACCGGGCTCGGCTACGCCATCGCGGCGCGCGTCGCGCGGCCGTCGAGCCAGGTCGTGCTCATGCTGGGCGACGGCGCGGCCGGCTTCTCCCTGCTGGACGTGGACACGCTCGTCCGCCACGGCCTGCCGGTCGTCATGGTGGTGGGCAACAACGGCATCTGGGGGCTGGAGAAGCACCCGATGCAGTTCCTCTACTCCTACGACGTCGCCGCGGAGCTGCGTCCCGGTACGCGCTACGACGAGGTCGTGCGCGCGCTCGGCGGTGACGGGGAGACGGTGACCTCACCCGCGGAGATCGGCGCCGCCCTCGATCGCGGCTTCGCCTCGGACGTGCCCTACCTCGTCAACGTCCTCACCGACCCGGCGATCGCCTATCCGCGCTCGACGACCGGGGTGTGAGGCGCCGCTACCAGCAGAGGCTCCGCAGGAGCGGGTACGGGTCGACGGCGGCGGACTCCCCGCCCGACTTCCAGTACTCGAAGTGCAGGTGCACCGCTCCCGGGCTGCCCGTGTCGCCCATCGCGCCGAGGACCTGGCCGCGCTTGACCCGCTGCCCGGCCTGGACGTAGTGCGCGTCCTGGTGCCCGTAGTAGAACTTCGAGCCGCTGACGCCCTGCATCACGATGCGCAGCGCGCCGTTGCTCTGGCGGCCCGCACGCAGGATGTAGCCGTCCTCGATGGCGACCACGGGCGATCCACGGCGTCCCATGAGGTCCACGCCCATGTGCGAGCGGCCCCCTCGGGGCGCACCCCAGCCGGAGCCGAACGACGAGCCGGGGGCCGGGCAGACCCGGCCGCCGACCGACGGCGCGGACGAGGTGCGCGGCGCGGAGGACGATGAGGACGACGAGGACGACCGCGAGGACGACGACGTGCTCGACGAGGTGGCCGAGGCCGCGGCGGTGCGGGGCTGGTAGAGCATGGCCCAGGTCCGGGCCCCGACGTAGCCCTCGGACGGAAGGCCGGCCGCCTCCTGCGCCTGGGTGACCAGGGCGAGGGTCATGGGCCCGTAGAAGCCGGTGCGCTTCACGCCCACGCGCGCCTGCAGGTAACGCACGGCCGGGTGGGTGGCGCCGGGCTCGAGGACCGGCATGCGGGTCCAGTCGATCCGGCCGTCGGAGAGCTTGGGCGCCGTCCAGACGATCTTCTTCGGCGCGGGCTTCGGGGCGGAGCTGCGGCTGGCCCGCTCCGTGGGGCGAGCCGCGGGCTTGGGAGCCGCGGGCGTTCGGGCCTCGCGCGAGCGCGACACGAGCGAGCGGCTGAGCGCGCTGCTCGAGCGGGCGG
>JAHECT010000190.1 GCA_024641605.1 Micrococcales bacterium | reverse complement strand
TCATGGCTGCCAACGACGTCACCGCCGCCCAGGAGGAGCTCGACGTCGCCACGGCACAGGCCGCGGTGCTCGCGACCGAGGCGGCGCAGTACGCCGAGGTGCCCGCGGTTCGGGCGTCCGTGGAATCCGCACGCCTGCAGCAGTACCAGGCGATGGGCGGCGAGGTCCGGTTGTCGTTCCTGCTCAACGACCTGGCGCTGACGATGCCGCGAGGGAGCAGCCTGACCGCCTTCCGCGCCACGGTCAGCGGAGAGGCCCCGGACAGTGCTGCCGCCGGCAGCACCGCTCCGGCCGGCCAGGAGACGGCCGCGGGCGTGAGCAGTGTCCTCGGCAACCCGGGCCTGGGCACGATCACCTACGAGGGGGAGGCCCGGACCTACGGGGACGTCGCGTCCTTCCTCGACAGCCTGGCCAAGCAGAAGAAGCTGCTCGACCCCTACTTCTCCGCGGCCACCCTGACCGAGTCCGACTCCACGGTCGCCGGCACCAAGGCCGCGCCTCCGTCCGGATTCACCTACGTGGCGACGTCGACCGTGTCCGATGCAGCCCTCTCGCACCGCTACGACCTCAAGGAGGGCAGCTGACATGACTATCGGTACCTCCCAGAAGTGGGTCTTCGGCGCCGCACTGGTCTCGGTCCTGCTCCTCATCGCGGGCTGGTTCCTGCTCGTGACCCCGCAGCGCTCGTCGGCGGAGCAGATCCGGACCGACGCCGAGGCGCAGGCCGCGGCCAACGTCCGCACCGAGGCCGAGATCGCGAGCCTCAAGGCTCAGTACAAGGACCTCCCGGCGCTCCAGAAGCAGGAGGCGGTGATCCGGTCCCGGATCCCGGAGACCCCGGACATGCCGGCCCTGCTGCGCACCCTGTCGACCAACGCCCGGACCGCCGGCGTCACGCTGGTGTCGGTGTCGCCGTCGAACCCGGTCCCGATGAACCAGTCCGGCACCGGCGGGGGCGCCATCTCCGACCCGGGCCAGGTGAGCCAGATCCCGGTGACGATCCAGGTGACGGGACCGTTCGCGAACATGCAGCTGTTCCTCAACAGCGTCGAGCAGATGAAGCGCTCGATGCTGGTGACCTCGCTCGACATCACCCGGTCCACCGAGGAGTCGACGACGGCCGCGACGAACATCCTGTCCGCCCAGATCGGCGGGCGCGTCTTCATCGCCAACCCGGGCACGCCGAAGCCGGCGGGCCAGACCACCACGAACGCCGCGGCCGAGCCCGCGCCGGCGAGCTGACGGAGGAACGAGATGTCTGAGCCGATCTTCCCCGGCCCCCCGGCCGATGCCGCTCCGACGGCGAACCCGGTCGAGGAGACCACGCAGGGCTCCAACCGCAAGGCGCTGATGGCGCTGTCCGCGGTCGGAGCGGTGCTGGTCGCCGGAGCTGCTGCGTTCTTCGTCCTGTCCGGATCCGGTGGTGAGGAGGAGGCGGTCGTGGCCGCGCCCCGACCCGTCAGCTCCGCTCCTGCCCCCGCGGCCAGTCCCACGCCGTCGGTCGTCATCAAGGCGGCCAAGGTGTCCGTGACCGGGCGCGACCCGTTCCGGCCCCTGTTCGCCACCCCGAAGCCGGCCCCGACAGCGGCCCCGGACAACGCGACGGCGGCGCCCGCACCGACCAGCGCCCCGACCCAGCCCACGACGCCGACCGTGGCCATCGGGGTCACCAAGGTGGACCCGCTCGGCCAGACCGCGACCGTGACGGTCGACGGCAAGGCGTACAAGACGAGCCTCAACAAGGTGTTCGCCAAGTACTTCGTGGTCTACAGCGTGTTCAACAGCGAGTGCGTGGGCGTCCTCTACGGCGACCAGAGCGTGCCCGTGTGCAAGGGCCGGGTCACCACCCTGTCGCCCTGACCCCGTTCCGATCGTCGAGGGCCGTCCGCGTCGCGGGCGGCCCTCGATCCTGTCCCGGGCCCGAGCATGGAAGGATTCGGCCATGTTGCGTTGGCTCACCGCGGGGGAGTCGCACGGGCCCGCGCTCGTGGCGATCCTGGAAGGGCTGCCCGCCGGGGTCGCCGTCACGTCCGTCGACGTCGACCGTGACCTGGCCCGCCGTCGGCTCGGTGTCGGCCGCGGCGCGCGGATGAAGTTCGAGCAGGACGCGGTCCGATTCCTGGGCGGGGTCCGGCACGGCTCGACGCTGGGCGGGCCGGTGGCGATCGAGGTCGGCAACAGCGAGTGGCCGAAGTGGGAGACCGTCATGTCGGCGGACCCGGTGACCCCTGAGCAGCTCGAGGGCATCGCCCGCAATGCCCCGCTCACCCGGCCCAGGCCGGGGCACGCCGACCTGGTCGGCATGCAGAAGTACGGCTTCACCGACGCCCGACCCGTCCTCGAGCGGGCGAGTGCCCGGGAGACGGCGGCGCGCGTGGCGCTGGGGGCGGTGGCCAAGGCGTTCCTCGCGCAGGCGCTCGACGTCGAGGTGCTCTCCCACGTGGTGGAGCTGGGAACCGTGGCGGTTCCCGCGGGAGTGCTGCCGCAGCGCGGCGACACCGACGCCATCGACGCGGACCAGGCGCGGTGCCTGGACCCGGCATCCAGCGCCCGCATGCAGGAGGAGGTCGACGCCGCCCGACGCGACGGCGACACCCTCGGCGGCGTGGTCGAGGTCGTGGTGCACGGTCTGCCGCCGGGCCTGGGCAGCCACGTCCACTGGGACCGGCGCCTCGACGCGCGCCTCGCCGCCGCCCTCATGGGCATCCAGGCGATCAAGGGCGTGGAGGTCGGCGACGGCTTCGACCTCGCGCGGACCCGCGGCTCGCTGGCCCACGACGAGATCCTCCCGGGTCCTGAGGGCGTCGTCCGGGCGTCGGGCCGCAGCGGCGGCACCGAGGGCGGCATGTCCACCGGCGAGGTCCTCCGGGTGCGCGCCGCGATGAAGCCGATCTCCACCGTCCCGCGCGCGCTGCGCACGGTCGACGTCGCCACCGGGGAGCCGGCCCAGGCGATCAACCAGCGTTCCGACGTGTGCGCCGTGCCGGCGGCCGGGGTCGTGGCCGAGGCGATGGTGGCGCTCGTGCTCGCCGACGCCGTGCTCGAGAAGTTCGGCGGCGACTCGCTGGGCGAGACCGCACGCAACGCAGCGGCGTACCGGGCCGCTCTCGTGGTGCAGTAGTCCGGTGTCCCCACGCGTCATCCTCGTCGGCGTCCCCGGAGCCGGGAAGTCGACCGTCGGCAGGCTCCTGGCCGAGCGGCTCGGCGTCGCCTTCCGAGACACGGACGAGGATGTCGCCGCGGCCGAAGGACGGTCGGTCGCGGACATCTTCGTCGACGAGGGCGAGGGCTACTTCAGGGAGCGGGAGCGCGGCTCGGTCGCGACGGCCCTCCGCGAGCACGACGGCGTCCTCGCGCTCGGCGGCGGTGCCGTCCTCGACCCGGGCACCCGGGCCCTGCTCCGCTCGCACCCCACCGTGTGGCTCCAGGTGGGCGCTGCGGCGGGCGCCAGACGCGTCGGCCTCGACGTCCCGAGGCCCGTGCTGCTGGGCAACGTGCGGGGCAGGCTCGCCTCCCTGCTCGCCGAGCGGGGCCCGTACTACGCCGAGGTGTCGCGCGTGGTGGTGGACACCGACGGGCGTGATCCCGGCGAGGTGGCCGACGAGGTGCTCCGGCGCCTCGCCGAGACCGAGGAGGATGTGTGAGCGCCACCCGGATCGTCGTGGACGGCGAGAGTCCCTACGAGGTCGTCGTGGGTCGCGGTCTTCTCGGCATGCTGCCCGCGTCCGTCGCAGGCTCGCTCCGGGTCGCCGTTGTCCGCCCGGTCGACCGACCTGCTCCCGCGGTGCTGGACGTCCTGCGCTGGGCCGGGCACGAGGTGCTCGATCTGCCCGTGCCGGACGGGGAGGCGGCCAAGACGGCGTCCGTGCTCGCCGAGTGCTGGTCGCGGCTGGGCCAGGCGGGCTTCACGCGCTCGGACGCCGTCGTGGGCGTCGGAGGTGGCGCCACGACCGACCTCGCCGGGTTCGTCGCCGCCAGCTGGCTGCGGGGTGTGCGTGTCGTGCACGTGCCCACCACGCTCCTCGGGATGGTCGACGCCGCCGTCGGCGGCAAGACCGGCA
>JAHECT010000189.1 GCA_024641605.1 Micrococcales bacterium | reverse complement strand
CGGTCCGGCCACCGGACCGCGGCACGCGACCGACGACGTGAGGACCACCCGGATGCGCCTCGGACTCAACCTCGGTTACTGGGGAGCCGGCAACGACGCCGACAACCTCGTCCTGGCCCGCGAGGCCGACCGGCTCGGCTACGCCGTGGTGTGGGCCGCGGAGGCCTACGGCTCCGACGCGGCGACCGTGCTCGCCTGGGTCGCCGCGCAGACCGAGCGGATCGACGTGGGGTCGGCCATCTTCCAGATCCCCGCGCGCACGCCGGCCATGACCGCCATGACCGCGGCGACCCTCGACACGCTCTCCGGAGGGCGGTTCCGGCTCGGGCTCGGCGTCTCGGGCCCGCAGGTCAGCGAGGGCTGGCATGGGGTGCGCTTCGACCGTCCGCTGGCGCGCACGCGCGAATACGTCGCCATCGTGCGCAAGGCCCTCGCCCGCGAGCGGCTGCAGTTCGAGGGCGAGTTCTTCACGCTCCCGCTGCCCGACGGACCCGGCAAGGCACTGACGCTCACCGCTCACCCGGTCCGGGACCACCTGCCCGTCTACCTGGCCGCGATCGGACCCAAGAACCTCGAGCTCACCGGCGAGATCGCCGACGGGTGGCTGGCGATCTTCTTCGTGCCCGAGCAGGCCGGCGAGCACCTCGGGCACATCGCGGCCGGCCGGGCCCGCGCCGGCCGCACCATGGAGGAGTTCGACGTCGTCCCGACCGTCCCCGTGGTGATCGGGGACGACCTCGAGGCCTGTGCGGCGCCCGTCCGCGCCTACAGCGCCCTCTACATCGGAGGTATGGGGAGCCGGGAGAAGAACTTCTACAACGCGCTCGCCGTTCGCCTGGGCTACGACGAGGAGGCCGCCGAGGTGCAGGAGCGCTACCTCGCGCGCGACTACGCCGGCGCTGCTGCAGCCGTCCCGTTCGAGTTCATCGACAAGACCTCGCTGATCGGGCCGCCGGAGCGCATCCAGGAGCGCCTGCACGCCTACGCCGACGCCGGGGTCACGACGCTCACGATCGCCTCCTACGCCGGGTCGCTGGACGACCGCCTCGCGACGTTGCGCACCATGGTGGAGCTGCTCGACGCGTCCGGCCTCGCCACGTGATCAGCTGGTTCGAGGCGATCGTCCTCGGCCTCGTCCAGGGTCTGACCGAGTTCCTCCCGATCTCGTCCACCGCGCACGTGCTCGTGCTCAGCCAGGTGTTCGGCTGGGAGGACCCGGGAGCGGCCTTCACCGCCGTCATGCAGATCGGGACGGAGTGCGCCGTCCTCCTCTACTTCCGCCACGACATCGCCCGGATCATCAGCACCTGGACACGGTCCCTCGTCCGTCCGCAGCTGCGCTCCGAGCTCGACGCGCGGATGGGGTGGTACGTGATCGTGGGCACGATCCCGATCGCCGCGCTGGGTCTCGCCTTCCGCGATGCCATCGAGACCGCGGCGCGCAACCTCTGGCTCGTGGCGACGGTCCTCATCGTCTTCGGTGTGGTGCTCGGACTGGCCGACCGTTTCGGGGCCAAGACCCGGGAGCTGTCCGAGCTCGACGCGCGCTCCGGCGTCCTCTTCGGTCTCGGCCAGGCGCTGGCGCTCGTCCCCGGCGTGTCCCGGTCGGGGGCGACGATCTCGACGGGCCTGTTCCTCGGCTTCACCCGGGAGGCCGCCACCCGCTACGCGTTCCTCCTCGCCATCCCGGCCGTGCTGGCCTCGGGTCTGTTCGAGGCCCGCAAGATCGGCGACGGGGGCGAGGTCGCCTGGGGGCCGACCCTGCTGGCCACAGTGGTGGCCTTCGCCGTGGGCTACGCCGTGATCGCCTGGCTCATCCGGTACGTGGCCACGAAGTCCTATCTGCCGTTCGTGGTCTACCGGATCGTCGCCGGCTCGGTCATCCTCCTCGCGCTCAGCGCCGGCGCGTTGAGCGCCTGACGCCAGATCACAGCCAGCCGCTGCGCTTGAAGCCGCGATAGAGCAGAGTGCAGGCCGTCGCCATGACGAGCAGCACCGCCGGGTAGCCGAACGACCAGCTCAGCTCGGGCATGTGCTCGAAGTTCATGCCGTAGATGCCGGCGAGGGCGGTGGGAACCGCGGCGATGGCGACCCACGCGGAGATCTTGCGCATGTCCTCGTTCTGCTGGACGGCCTGGCGCGACCGGGCCGCCTCGAGGATGGTGCCCAGCAGCACGTCGTACTGGGCTGAGACGTCGGTCGCCCGGAGCAGGTGGTCGCCGAGGTCGCGGTAGTGCGGCTGGAGGATCTCCGGGAGCGAGACGAGCTCGTAGCGCAGCAGCTGGTCGGCGACCGGTCGAAGCGGGTCGACCGCCCGGCGCACCTCGAGGTTCTCCCGCTTGAGCTCGTAGATGGCCATGGCGTCGTCGGTGCGCTCGGGTGAGAAGACCCGCTCCTCGAGCTCGGTGATGTCGCGACCGAGCTCGGTGAGGACGGCGCTGTAGCCGTCGACGACCACGTCGAGGATCCCGTGGAGAACCGCCAGCGGCCCCACCCGCAGGAGGCCGGGGGAGGCCTCCAGATGCGACCGCAGGTGGGAGAGGTCGCCGGGGAGGCCCTGGCGGACGGAGAGCACGAACGAAGGTCCGACCCAGACCGCGATCTGCCCGGTCTCGACGGCCGACGTGGGCTCCTCGTAGCCGAGCACCTTGAACACGGCGAAGACGACGTCGGTCTGGATCTCGACGCGCGCGCGCTGGTCCAGCGACAGCGCGTCCTCGACCTGGTGGTGGTCGATGCCGAACAGAGCGGCCGCCCGCTCGACCTCCCCAGGCCCGACCTCGCGCAGACCGAGCCAGACGAAGCGGTCGCTGCCCCCGGCTCGGGCTTCGTCCCAGAGACGCCGCACAGCAGGGACGTCGCGCTCCTCGAAGGGGGTGCCCGGCTCGACGTCCACGATCAGGTCGTGCCTCGGCTCGCCGTCGCAGTAGAGGCCCACTCCTCGGATCACCGGCCCATGGTGGCAGGCGGTCGGGCGCCAGGGGCCCTATCGTCGGTGCGTGCCCACGGTGCTGCTCGTCCGTCACGGCCGGACCACGGCCAACGCGTCCGGCGTCCTGGCCGGGTGGACCCCCGGCGTCCACCTCGACGACACCGGGACCGAGCAGGCGAGGGCCACCGGGGTCCGGCTCGCCCCGGTCCCGCTCGCAGCGGTCGTCACCAGCCCGCTGGAGCGCACGCGGGAGACCGCCGAGCACCTGGTGGTCGGGCGCGACCCGGCCCCGGCCGTCCACGTCGACGACCGCGTCGGCGAGTGCCGCTACGGAGACTGGACGGACAAGCCGCTCAAGACCCTCGCGAAGGACCCGCTGTGGAAGGTGGTGCAGGCGCACCCGAGCGCCGTGGTCTTCCCGGGCGGGGAGGGGCTCGCGGAGATGTCGGCCCGGGCCGTCGCGGCGGTGCGGGACTGGGACTCCCAGGTGGCAGTGACCCACGGACCGGACGCTGTCTTCGCGGTCGTGTCCCACGGCGACGTCATCAAGGCGGTGCTCGCCGACGCGCTCGGACTGCACCTGGACGCGTTCCAGCGCATCGCCGTCGACCCGGCCTCGATATCCGTCGTCCGCTACACCGACCTGCGCCCGTTCGTCCTGCGCGTCAACGACACCGGCGGCGACGTGGCCGGCCTCGTTCCGCCGAAGCGGCGTCGGCGCGCTAGAGGCGGCTCCGACGCCGCGGTCGGCGGAGGGGCGGGCCCGCCGGGGCGGCGATAGGGTCGTCGGGTGGCTCGCCTGGTCCTGCTCTTCGACCCGCCCGACCGGTTCGTCACCGGCACCGTCGGGCAGCCGGGGGAGCGCCAGTTCTACCTCCAGGCGCGCGAGGGGCGTCGCGTCGTCTCCGTCGCCCTCGAGAAGCAGCAGGTCCAGGCCCTGACCGACCGGGTCGAGACGATGCTGGACACGATCATGCGTCGGTCCGGCGGCGAGGCAGCCATCCCCGCGTCGGCACCGCTCGGCAGCGAGGACCTCGACCCGCTCGATGCCCCGGTGGTCGAGGAGTTCCGGGTGGGCGCCATGGCGATCGGGTGGAACCCGGAGACCGAGCTGCTCGTCATCGAGGCGCACGAG
>JAHECT010000188.1 GCA_024641605.1 Micrococcales bacterium | reverse complement strand
GCTCGCCGAGCGGACCGCCCGGTTCGCGGAGGTGCTGCGCGCCGTCGGAATCCGTCCCGGCGACCTCGTGTGCGGCCTGTCGGGCCGCCTGCCCGATCTCTACGTGGCGCTGCTCGGCACGCTCAAGGCGCGCTCGGTCTTCTCACCCCTGTTCTCGGCGTTCGGTCCCGAACCCGTCCGTCAGCGGATGTCCCTGGGCCACGCCCGGGCTCTGGTCACCACGCCCGCCCTCTACCGCAAGAAGGTCGAGTCGCTGCGCGCCGACCTGCCCGAGCTCGAGCACGTGCTACTCATCGGCCCGGGCAGCGAGGACCTCGTCGGCGCCGACCGGCTCGGGCCCGGAGTCGTCCCCCTCGCCGAGCTGTGGGCCGCGACCACGGGCGAGTTCGCCGTCGAGCCCACCGATCCGGAGGAGCCCGCCCTCATCCACTTCACGAGCGGTACGACGGGTGCGCCCAAGGGCGCGGTGCACGTGCACGACGCGGTCGTCGCCCACCACGCCACCGCCCGCTACGTCCTGGACCTCCACGACGACGACGTGTTCTGGTGCACGGCGGACCCGGGCTGGGTGACGGGGACCTCCTACGGCGTCATCGCGCCGCTGACCTGCGGGGTGACGTGCGTCGTCGACGAGCTGGAGTTCGACGCGCGGCGCTGGTACCGGCTGCTCGAGGAGGAGCGCGTCACCGTCTGGTACACGGCGCCCACCGCGCTGCGCATGCTCATGAAGGCGGGCTCGGCCCCTCACGAGGGCCGGGACCTGTCCGCGCTGCGCCACATCGCCAGCGTCGGCGAGCCGCTCAACCCCGAGGTCGTGCACTGGGGGCTCGCCGAGCTGGCCCGCCCGATCCGTGACACGTGGTGGCAGACCGAGACCGGCGCCATCATGATCGCCAACTACGCCGGGACCGAGGTCCGGCCCGGATCGATGGGGCGCCCGGTCCCCGGGATCGACGCCGCCATCGTCGCGCGCGACGCCGAGGGCAAGGTGACCCCTGGCCCGGACGGCCAGCCCGTGATCCTCGACCAGCCCGATGCGCTCGGCGAGCTGGCGCTGCGTCGACCGTGGCCCTCACTCATGCGCGCGTACATCGGAGCCGAGGAGCGCTACAGGGGTGCATTCCTCGGTGACTGGTACCTCTCCGGCGACCTCGCCCGCCGCGACGCGGACGGCTGGTTCTGGTTCGTCGGCCGCGGCGACGACGTGATCAAGTCCGCCGGCCACCTCATCGGACCGTTCGAGGTGGAGAGCGCGCTGCTCGAGCACCCGGCCGTGGCGGAGGTGGGCGTGATCGGCGTCCCCGACCCTGTGGTCGGCGAAGTCGTGAAGGCGTTCGTCGCGCTCAAGCCCGGCGTCGAGCCCACCGACGCGCTGCACCGCGAGCTGATCGGCTTCGGCCGCCGCCACCTGGGCAACGCCGTCGCCCCCCGCGAGATCGTCTTCCAGGCCGACCTGCCCAAGACCCGCAGCGGCAAGATCATGCGTCGCCTGCTCAAGGCGCGCGAGCTCGGGCTGCCGGAGGGTGACCTCTCCACACTGGAGGTGCCGTCATGACCAGGACCCGTGACCGTGCCGTCCCCGAGACGACGCCCCGCGACGGGCGGAGCGGACCGGACCACCTCGCGCTCTACGAGCGGATGCTGCTCATCCGACGGTTCGAGGAGCGCTGCGTGGAGCTCTACAGCGCCGGTCGCATCCGTGGCTTCCTGCACCTCTACATCGGCGAGGAGGCGGTTGCCGTCGGCGTGCTCGACCATCTGCGCGACGACGACGCGGTCGTCGCGACGTACCGCGACCACGGGCACGCGCTCGCCCGTGGGGTGCCGATCGGTCCCGTCATGGCCGAGATGCTCGGCAAGGACGCGGGGGTCTGCCGCGGTCGCGGCGGATCCATGCACCTGTTCCACGCGCCGACCCGCTTCTACGGCGGCAACGGCATCGTGGGCGGAGGACTGCCCCTGGCCGTGGGACTGGCCCTCGCCGACCGGCTGGCCGGACGCGACCGCGTCACCGTGTGCTTCTTCGGCGAGGGGGCCATGGCCGAGGGCGAGTTCCACGAGTCGATGAACCTCGCGGCGCTCTGGCACCTGCCGGTGCTGTTCCTGTGCGAGAACAACCTCTACGCCATGGGCACGGCGCTCGAGCGCTCGGAGTCCGAGACGAACCTCCCCGTGAAGGCGGCGGCGTACGAGGTCCCCGCCTGGTCCTGCGACGGCATGGACGTGGCGGCGGTCTGGGAGGCAGCGCGCCGCGCGGTCGAGCTGGTGCGCGACAGCGGCGGACCGGTGTTCCTCGAGGCGAAGACGTACCGCTTCCGCGCGCACTCGATGTTCGACCCCGACCGCTATCGCGACAAGGGCGAGGTCGAGCACTGGCGCGAGCGGGATCCGCTGCTGCTGCAGCGCACCCGGCTGCTCGCGGCCGACGTGCCCGAGGTGGAGCTGACCGACGCGGACACCCGGGTCAGCGCCGAGGTGGACGCCGCCGTCGCCTTCGCCGAGGCGGCCGGCGATGAACCGGTCGACGAGCTGCTCACCTTCGTCACGAGCGAGGGGGCGAGGTCATGACTGCCACGGCTGTGCGCGAGACGACGTACCGCGAGGCGCTGCGCGAGGCCATGAGCGAGGCGATGCGCCGCGACGAGCGGGTGTTCCTCATGGGCGAGGACGTCGGCCGCTACGGCGGCAGCTTCGGCGTGAGCCTCGGGATGCTCGAGGAGTTCGGCGAGGACCGGGTGCGCGACACCCCCCTCTCGGAGTCGGCGTTCGTCGGCGCCGGCATCGGCGCGGCGCTCGGCGGGATGCGCCCCATCGTCGAGGTCATGACGGTCAACTTCGCCATGCTCGCGATGGACCAGGTCGTCAACACCGCGGCCGCGCTGCTGCACATGAGCGGTGGCCAGTTCGCCGTGCCGGTCGTCATCCGGATGACGACCGGCGGCGGCCGCCAGCTCGCCGCCCAGCACTCGCACTCGTTGGAGCACTGGTTCGCCCACGTGCCGGGGCTGCGGGTGCTCGCGCCGGCGACCATCGAGGACGCCCGGCACATGCTGGCGCCGGCGCTCGAGGACCCCGACCCTGTCGTCATCGCCGAGCACGGGTCCCTCTACAACGCCAAGGGCACGGCCCCGGAGCCCGGCACCGTCGTCGACATCGAGCACGCAGCGATACGCCGTACCGGCGGCGACATCACGCTCGTCACCTACGGCGGCACCCTGGGCACCGTGCTCGACGCCGCCGAGGCGCTCGAGGCCGACGGGATCAGTGCCGAGGTGATCGACCTGCGCGTGCTGCGCCCGCTCGACAGCACGGCTGTCGCCGAGTCCGTGTGCCGCACGCATCGCGCCGTCGTCGTGGACGAGGGCTGGCGCACCCTGGGCATGTCCTCGGAGGTGTCCGCGCGGATCATGGAGGACTGCTTCTACGACCTCGACGCCCCGGTCGGACGGGTGTGCACCGTCGAGGTGCCCATCCCCTACGCCAAGCATCTGGAGGACGCCGCACTGCCCAGCGTCGAGCGGGTGGTCGCGGCCGTGCACGAGGCGGTGGGGCTCCATGGGTGAGTTCCGGATGCCCACCCTGGGCGCCGACATGACCGAGGGCACGCTCATCGAGTGGCTCGTGCACCCCGGCGACCCGGTGCACCGGGGCCAGATCATCGCCGTCATCGACACGGTCAAGAGCGCCATCGACGTCGAGGCGTTCGAGGACGGCGAGGTGGACCGGCTGCTCGTGGAGCCTGGCGAGACGGTATCGGTCGGGACGCCCCTGGCCTCCATCCGGACCGGGGGTGCCGCGACGAGCGCCGTCGACCACGAGACGGCACCGCCCCCGCCGGCCACGGCGCAGGCCCCGCACGAGCCCGGGCACCATGAGCCCGCCTCCCCCCTCGTACGCCGCCTGGCCCACGACCTGCACGTCGACCTCGACGAGGTGCCCGGGACCGGCCCCGACGGTCTCGTCACCCGCCACGACCTCGAGCTCAGCACCCCCGGGCCCGCCGACGCGGAACCTTCCCCGCCGTCGGCGCACGAGCAGGGTGCGGGGCCGGCGCACGTGCCCGCGTCGCCCCGCGCCCGCCGCCGGGCCGCAGAGCTCGGCGTCGACCTCACGA
>JAHECT010000187.1 GCA_024641605.1 Micrococcales bacterium | reverse complement strand
TCTCGCCGGAGTGGCCCCGGTCCTACGCCAACAACGGCATCCTCGTCCGGGCCGACCCCGGCGGCGAGGCCCTGCTCGCCTGGGGCGAGGAGTTCCTCGGCGGCGCCGGCCTCCCCCATCGGCACGTCTTCGCGCTGTGCGACCTGGCACCGTCCACGCGGGCGGCGCTCACCTCCGCCGGCTACACCGTGGAGCCCGAGGTGATCCAGGTCCGGCCCGTCGAGCCGGGCCCGGCCACCTCGCCGGGGATCGACGTGGAGATCGTCCTGCCCGACGCGGTGGACGATCTGCACGCGACGCTGTGGCACGAGGAGTGGATGCCCGAGGCCGGCGCGGAGACCGTCCGTCAGCTGATCGCCCGGCGCGCGTCCTACCCGAGGTCCGGCGAGCTGGTGACCCTGCTCGTGCGTGACCCCGGCACCGGGGAGCCGGTCGCCACGACCGACCTGTGCGTCGCCGGATGGGCCGCCGAGATCGACGGAGTGGCGACCCGGGCGACCCACCGCGGGCGCGGCTACGGCGATGCCATGCTCGCGCGGGCGATCACCGTCGCGCGTGAGCGCGGCTGCGACTATGTCGCGCTGACGGCGCTCGTCGAGGACTGGCCCCGGGACTGGTACGCCCGGCGCGGCTTCGCCACGGTGGGACGCGCCTGGACGGCCTCGCGGCACCCGACGGGCGAGCAGTGAGCCGCGCATCCGCCCGGGTCGTGCTGCTGTGCGGACCGTCGGGGTCCGGCAAGAGCCGGATCGCCAGGCGCAGCGACCTGCCGGTGTTCCGCCTCGACGACTTCTACCGCGACCTCGACGACCCCGCGCTCCCGCGCCACCCCTCCCTCGGCATCCCGGACTGGGACGACGTGCGCTCGTGGGACGCCGACGGCGCGGTCGACGCGCTCGAGACGCTGTGCCGGATCGGGCGGGTCGAGGTGCCGACGTACGACATAGGCCAGAGCCGTGCCGTCGGCTCCACCGTCGTCGAGCTCGGTCCGCACCCGGTCGTGGTGGCCGAGGGCGTCTTCGCCGCCGATATCGTCGATGCCGTGCGCGACCGAGGCCTGCTGGCGGACGCGGTCGTCCTGCACCGTGCGCCCTGGAAGAACTTCGTCCGACGGTTCGCCCGCGACCTGGCCGAACGGCGCAAGCCGCCGCTGACCCTCTGGCGTCGGGGGCGGCTGCTCATGGCCACGGAACCGGCTGTCGTGGCCGACGCCGAGGGCAAGGGGTGCCGCCGCCTGGACGCGCGCGGGCTCGCCGCGCGGCTCGGCGAGCTGAGCCGGACCGGGGGTCGCTGACCGTGGACTTCGTCGTCATCGGACTCGGCCTGGGGCTCGGCGCCGGCCTGGCCCCCGGTCCGCTGCTCGCTCTCGTCATGACCGCGACCCTCGCCCGGGGCTTCGGCGCGGGCGCCCGGGTCGCGGCCTCGCCGCTGGTCACCGACGCGTTCATCATCACGGTCTCGGTCCTGGTCGTGCACTCGCTGCCGGACACGGCGGCGTCCGGGCTCGGCGTGCTCGGCGGGCTCTACACGATGTGGCTGGGCGTCGAGTCGTTGCGGGAACGGACGGTGGACGTCGAGGGCGTCGAGGCGCCAGACGCCTCCCCCGCCGGCGGTGCCGCGGACCTGCGCCGGGGCGCCCTGGTGAACCTGCTCTCGCCGCACCCGTGGCTGTTCTGGATCGCCGTGGGCGGACCGGTCCTCGTGGCCGCCTGGGGCGACTCGCCCGCCGCGGCCGTCGGCTTCCTCGTGGGCTTCTTCGCCCTGCTCGTGGGCACCAAGGTGGCGGCGGCCGGGCTCGTGGCCGCCGGCCGCACACGGCTGTCCCCCGCGGGCCTGCGCCGGGCCCACCTCGCCGCCGGCGGGCTGCTCCTGCTCACCGGCCTCGTGCTCGCCGTGCAGTTCTCCCGCGCCCTGCTCTGAGGCTCGTCAGGCGGGGTGCTCGGCCATGAGGGCGGCGTAGGCCGGCTTGACCACCTCGTCGATGAGGGCGAGGCGCTGGTCGAACGGGATGAACGCGCTCTTGAGCGCGTTGACCGTGAGCCACTGCAGCTGGGGCAGCCCCCAGCCGAACGCCTCGGAGAGCAGGAGCATCTCCCGGGTCATCGACGTCCCCGACATGAGCCGGTTGTCGGTGTTGACCGTGACCCGGAACCGCAGGTCGGCGAGCAGCCGGATCGGGTGATCCGCGATGGAGGCGGCGGCGCCGGTCTGCACGTTGGAGGACGGGCAGAGCTCGAGCGGGATGCGCAGATCGCGCACGTACGCCGCGAGGCGGCCCAGCGACGCGCTCCCGTCAGGCGAGAGGTCGATGTCGTCGACGATGCGCACGCCGTGACCGAGGCGCTCGCAGCCGCAGAAGGCGACGGCCTCGTGGATGCTCGGGAGCCCGAAGGCCTCGCCGGCGTGGATGGTGAAGTGGCAGGACTCGCCCCGCAGGTAGTTGAACGCGTCGAGGTGGCGCGAGGGCGGGAAGCCGGCCTCGGCGCCTGCGATGTCGAAGCCGGCCACGCCGGCGTCGCGGTAGCGGACGGTGAGCTCGGCGATCTCGCGCGACCGGGCCGCGGTGCGCATCGCCGTGAGCAGGGTCCGGACCACGATGGGTCGACCCGCTGCCGCGGCGCGCTCCTCCCCCACCCGGAAGCCCTCGAGGACGGCCTCGACCACCTCGTCCAGGGCCAGGCCCTCCGCCACGTGCAGCTCCGGCGCGAAGCGCACCTCGGCGTAGACGCAGCCGTCGGCCGCCAGGTCCTCCGCGCACTCGGCCGCCACCCGCACCAGCGCCGCCCGGTGCTGCATCACCCCGACGGTGTGGGCGAAGGTCTCGAGGTAGCGCTCGAGCGAGCCGGAGTCGGCCGCCTCGACGAACCACTCCCCGAGGGCCACCGGGTCCGTCGTGGGCAGCCGGTCGTAG
Source organism: Micrococcales bacterium (assembly GCA_024641605.1). GTDB lineage: Bacteria > Actinomycetota > Actinomycetes > S36-B12 > CAIYMF01 > Longivirga. Next base: position 1,204 of record JAHECT010000187.1, on the reverse strand, counting down.
CCGTAGGTGGCGGCGAGGTCCACGATCGTCGCCGGTCGCAGGCCGCCGTCGAGATGGTCGTGGAGCAGCGCCTTGGGAGCCCGGCGCACCACCTCCACGGGCAGCGGCGAACGGCTCCCGGCGAGGGGGTCACGGGGTCCGGCGGGGTGGATGGGTCCGGTCTCGACGCTCACGCCGCCACGCTAGCGGGGTAATCCCCGATCCACCCCGGCTTGCCGCTCAACCCCGGCTCCGACCTGCCGATGGTGACTACGTGGACTCCCTGGCCGCCGGCTCGCTGGAACGCACCGAGGTCATCCGGCCCGCCGCGATCCTTGAGCCGCGGGTGGCGGCGTACACGCTGAGCACGCTGCGCCGGGAGGACGTCGCGACCGGCGGGGTGTGGAACGCCTCCGCCTCGGTCTGGCAGCGGTTCGACAAGCCCTGGAACGGCGTCGGGGGGACGCGGGGCGACTCCCGCCTCGTCGGGACCATCGCCGTCATGTACGACGCCCCCGCCCGCCACGAGGTGACGATCTACCGGGTCACGATCACGGCCGCCGGCACCGAGGGCGGGTGGAGCGTGGACACGTTGTGCGACGACGCGCTCCGGGGCACCGGGCTCACCCTCGCCTCGTGCCCCCGCGCGGAGATGCCGAGCGTGCCCAAGGCCGACCCCTTCCGCCGCCGCAGCACGGCCTGAGCCCGGACGGGGCTCAGTCCTCGCGGTGGACGAGATCGGGTCCGAACGCGGGCAGGCAGACGGCGACGTACTCGGCCCCCTCCGGTCCGGTCGAGTAGCGGACCCGTTCCCCAGCAGCTGTGACCACGGCCTGACCCGAGGCGACCTCGAGGATCCCGGCGTCGTGCTCGACCCGGACCGCGCCGCGCAGCACGACGGTGACCTCGTCGAACTCCGGGGTCTGCGCGGGCTCGTCCCAGCCTGGCGGCGCGACCATGTGCGCCACCGACACCCCGGCCTCCTCGGTGCTGACACGGCCGACGTACTCGTCGATCGTCTTGCCGCCCGGGACGGGGATGCGGGTGGGCGCGGGGACGAGGCGCGGCATGTCAGGCCCCGATCCGGTCCAGCACGAGGGGCATCGGCTCGGCGACATCGGCAGGGTCGCCCACGCTGATCGCGTGCTCCAGGTCCGCCAGAGCAGCGCCGAAGCGGAACGGGGTGTCGGTGTACATGGTGGCGAGCGGCTGGCCCTCGCGGACC